>JBMNVE010000117.1:0-2582 GCA_050946655.1 Anaerovoracaceae bacterium | reverse complement strand
TGCACTATATGCATACGTCTGGGTGAACTTGAACACACCAAAAGACAGAATAACCGCCGAACAGACACATGCAATAATCAATAATCCCTTCTTCATCTCCGGATCCTCCTTACCGTTATTCTACACCAAATTTGTCAAATAAACAACGATGTGATTTTCTCTTGACACGCCCTCTTTCCAATGGTAAGATATTCCTTGCAGTGATTGAAAACAGATTCATCATCGCAAGTATGTGGCGGTGTAGCTTAGTTGGTTAGAGCGTCCGGTTCATACCCGGAAGGTCGGAGGTTCAACTCCTCTCGCCGCTACCACATTAGGGCGCATAGCTCAGCTGGGAGAGCACCTGCCTTACAAGCAGGGGGTCATAGGTTCGAGCCCTATTGCGCCCACCAAAAGCCACCAAGGTCCGGTAGTTCAGTTGGTTAGAATGCCAGCCTGTCACGCTGGAGGTCGTCGGTTCGAGCCCGATCCGGATCGCCATTTATTATATGGTGGGTGTAGTCAAGTGGTTAAGACAACGGGTTGTGGCTCCGTCATTCGTGGGTTCGAATCCCATCATCCACCCCAATTCCATAAGTTACCGTATGGGGCGACATAGCCAAGTGGTAAGGCAGAGGTCTGCAAAACCTTTATTCCCCGGTTCAAATCCGGGTGTCGCCTCCAATTTTTTTCCAACACATTGGGGTATCGCCAAGCGGTAAGGCAATGGATTCTGATTCCATCATGCGCAGGTTCGAATCCTGCTACCCTAGCCAATAAAGACTGCCGACTATTCGGCAGTCTTTTTCAAAAGAAGGGCAAAAAATGTTGAAAATTCTGCACAACGGAAAAGTATATGTTCATGAAGGCCACTTTGCTCAGGCTCTTCTGGTGGATGGCCACCGGATCGCCATGGTAGGAAGCAATGAGGAAATCTTATCCGCTGCCAGCCCGGTGAAAGGCGGCTTTTCCGGTGAAATAATCGACTGCGGAGGAAGGCCTGTGCTGCCGGGCTTTAACGATTCTCATACCCACTTTATCTATTGGGGAAGACAGATGAGCGAAGCAAAGATCACCGACTGCCATTCCATCGATGATCTGGTCCAGCGGTGTGCATGCCACCTTGAGCGCAATCCGGATCTGTCAAAAAAGGGCTTACATGCCCTGGGATGGAACCAGGAACTGTTCACCCGGGGAGAAAAGCGGATGCCCAACCGGCAAGATCTGGATCGGATCTCCCGCCAAATTCCCATCGTCCTTGAGCGGATCTGCGCCCACATCGCCGTAGCAAATACTAAAGCCATAGAGCTCCTGGGTTTGGACGCATCCTCTCCTCAATTTGAAGGGGGCGTGTTTTTACGGGAAGATAGCGGATTCCCCAATGGGATATTCTGTGAGAAAGCCTGTGAACCCTTGCTGGATGTTCTACCACCTCCCTCCATGACGGATTATAGGGGGTATTTTAAAGCGGCCATGGCTCACGCCGTCTCCATGGGCTTGACCAGCGTCCAGTCCAACGATATCGGTGCTATCGGCCAAGACCACATGGCCATCCTGAAGATGATGGATGAGGTCTATACCCGGGGAGAAGGCCTTCTCAGGTATCGCCATCAGGTGTACTGCACTTCCCTCTCCCAGTTTCAGGAGCGGATTCAAGACGGAATTTTTCGCCGGAAGGAAAACCAAGACAACATGCACGTGGTGGGCCCGCTGAAACTCTATAAGGACGGGAGCCTGGGCGGAAGGACCGCCCTCATGAGAAGAGACTATCTTGATGATCCGGGAAACGTAGGAATGGAGGCGGTGAGCCGTCAAGAGCTCCTTTCTTTTTGCAAGATGGCTGCGGACCACAACATCCAAACTGTGATCCACGCCATCGGGGACGGGGCCATCCAAGAAGTGTTGGATGCTTTCACATTGACCATGCCACCGGATAACCCCATGCGAAATGCCATCATCCATTGCCAGATAACCGACCTTCCTCTCCTGGACCGTATATCGGAAAACCATATTCTGGTCCAATATCAGCCTATTTTTCTAAACCGAGACCTTCACATCCTTACATCCCGGGTCGGTAGCCGGATGGCATCCACTTCATATGCTTTCCGCACTGCCATTGAGGAGATGAAAATGGGTGATTTGATTTCCTTTGGAACCGATGCTCCCGTGGAAAACGCTGATCCCTTTGAAAACATCTACGCTGCCGTGACGCGAAAAGACCTTTCCGGCTATCCCCTGCAAGGCTATTACCCGAAAGAACGGGTAAGTGTGTCTCAGGCAGTGGATGCCTACACCCGGGGCAGTGCCTACGGAGAATTCCAGGAACACCAAAAAGGCCGGTTAAGTCCTGGGTACTTAGCAGACCTTATCGTCCTTGACCGGGACATCTTCTCTGTTCCACAAGAGGAAATCAAAGACATCAAGCCCATACTGACCATGGTGGACGGTAATATTGTTTATTCGAAGAATTTGTGATTTTTTCCCCACCTGATCACAAAATCTTCACATGATCATAATATTTTCCCTATATTTCCACGTTATGATTGTCCGGTGAATAAAGAGAGTCAGGAGGAAAACATCATTTATGCATAAAAAAGTCGTTG
>JBMNVE010000116.1:0-2625 GCA_050946655.1 Anaerovoracaceae bacterium | reverse complement strand
ATCTCTCAGATTGTTTACTTTTTATCATAATGAGGTATAATGAAAAAAGTTATAGTAATCAATGGAGGATTTGTATGAAAACACTCGAATTAAAAAAGGATTTATATTGGGCAGGATCCTTGGATCCGGATCTGAGAGTATTTGATATCATCATGAATACCGAGTTCGGGACCACCTATAACTCTTACCTACTTAGGGGAAGTGAAAAAACCGTGCTCTTCGAGGCATCCAAGGCGAAATGCATGGATTCTTACCTGGAGCAACTGGCCACCCTTGTGGATCTGAAAGATATAGATTACATCGTTGTCAGCCACACGGAGCCGGACCATACGGGAACCATTGCCAAGATGGTGCAGGAAAATCCGGCCATCAAGATCGTGGGAACGGCTACGGGGATACGCTTCATGAAGGAGATCACTAACGTGGACTTCAACCCGGTTATCGTAAAAGACGGAGACAGTCTAAGCCTAGGAAATAAAACCCTACGTTTTTTTACAGCCCCTAACCTCCACTGGCCCGACACGATGTTTACCTATATAGAAGAGGATAAGGCGTTGGTCACCTGCGATGCCTTCGGTTGCCATTATAGCTTTGACGGTATTGTCATCTCTAAACTGAAGGACCGGGAAGGATACAACAAGGCACTGAAATATTATTTTGACAATATTGTAGGTCCATTTAAGCCATACGTACTGAAGGCCATAGACAAGATCAAGGATCTGGAGATCGATATGATCTGTACGGGACACGGCCCGGTTTTGGATGAAGATCCCTGGAAGGTGGTGAACACCTACAAGGAATGGGCCTCCGGTGAGAATCCCAACAAAAAGAAAACTGTGGTGATCCCCTACGTTTCTGCCTATGGATATACACAGGAACTGGGTGAGAAGATCACCGAAGGGATAAAAGCGGCGGCGGATATCGATGTACGCATGTACGACATGGTTGAAACCAAGCAGGAAGACATTCTGGACGAACTATTTTGGGCAGATGGTCTGCTCTTCGGAACCCCCACTATGGTGGGAGAAGCGCTGAAGCCTATCTGGGATTTGACCACTTCAATCTTCCCTGTGACCCACTGCGGAAAGATCGCTTCGGCGTTCGGTTCCTATGGATGGAGCGGAGAAGGTGTCCCCCATATCATGGACAGATTGAAGCAGCTTAGACTGAAGGTCTACGGAGACGGATATCGGGTTCCCTTTAAGCCTTCTGATGCTCAGCTGGAAGGTGCATATGAGTTTGGATACGGTTTTGGTCTTTCTGTAGAAAAAGGAGAGATCACTGTTCCCGAAGAAGTGACAACGGGGAAGAAATACTGGAAGTGCCTGGTTTGCGGTGAGGTCATTGAAAGCCCCACCGTGCCTGAAGTGTGCCCTGTTTGCGGGGTAGGACCGGATCAATTTGTCGCTATCCAAATGGACGATGTGTCTTTCCGTTCCGATGCAAAAGAAAGCTACCTCATTTTGGGAGGCGGCATTGCCGGGCTCATGGCGGCGGAAGAAATCAGGAAGCGAAACAGCGTGGCATCCATTGAGATCATCACAGAAGAAAAGGTGGTCTGCTACAACAGACCGATGTTGACCAAGGGGATCCTCTCGGAACCCGACGGGATCGCCTTCTTCACCAAGCAGGAAGAATGGTACAAGGAAAATGATATTAAGGTGACCACGGGAGCCAAGGTAAAAGAACTGGATCTAGGCGAGAAAGCTGTGATACTGGAAAATGGTGACAAGAAGGGATATGACAAACTGATATACGCCTTAGGTGCGGAAAGCAATCGGATCCCCCTCAAAGGTTCCGATAGAGAAGGTGTGTTCTATATCCGCAAGCTGGCGGACACCGATGCGGTGCGAGAGAACATCGATAAGGTCAAGTCAGTGGCTGTCATCGGCGGCGGAGTCCTGGGCCTGGAAGCGGCTTGGGAGTTTGCTCGTGCCGGCAAGGAAGTTACGGTTATTGAAATCAGCAGCGGCATCATGAAGAATCAGCTGGATGAAAAGGGATCCAAGATTTTGCGACAGGCGGCGGAAAAAGCCGGCGTGAAGGTGGAATGCGGAACGGGGATACAGGAAGTCACTGCAGACAGCGTGATCCTGGCAGACGGAAGAACCATTCCTGCTGAAATGGTATCCATATCCGCAGGCATTCGACCCAACTCTGCCATCGGTATCGATGCCGGACTTAAAGGAGAGCGGTGGATCCAAGCGGACACAAAAATGCAGACCAGCGACCCCAGCGTTTATGCTGCGGGAGATGTGGCTGTAGTGGATGGGATAAGCTTTGCCATCTGGAACCAGGCACTGGAAATGGGCCGGGTTGCCGGGATCAATGCAGTAGGGGATGAGGCGGAATATAGCCCGGTAGTGCCCTCCAACGCATTCAGCGGCTTCGGTGTGGACCTCTTTGCCATTGGAGATAACGGCAAAAAGGAAGATGTCCACTATAAAGCCATTGAGGTCCATGAGGAGGCAAAAGGAATCTATAAGAAGATGTACTTTGTCAACGACAAGTTTGTCGGCGGTATCCTCATCGGGGCCCAGTCATTGGCGCCCAAAATGCTGGAGGCCTATGAAAAGGGTCTTTCCTTTAAGGAAACCGCATCCATTTTATAGGGGGATAAAACAC
>JBMNVE010000115.1:0-2634 GCA_050946655.1 Anaerovoracaceae bacterium | reverse complement strand
GCGGACCTGCGGAAATGTTCACGAAGGTTGAGGAAATGTTCCCCGGCCAGACAACCCTTGGAGAAGGCAAATGGATCGCGTGGATCACCATGTTTATCGTCACACCTGTAGGATCCTTTATGGGACCCCAGATTTGGGCAAGATTCTACTCGGTCAAATCACCTCAGACATTTAACTACATGCCTTTCTTGCTGGCGTTAGCGGCCATCGCGTACATCGGATCCATGCTGACAGGAAATACCGGAAAGTTAATGTACCCTGATCCTGACCAATTGATCAACAGCAACCCGGACTATATCCTACCGACTGTATTGTTCAATAATGCACCTTTTGTCATCGGTTCGGTATTGATGGCTTGCGGTGCTGCAGCGGCCATGTCGACTGCTAATGCTCAGGTGCTGTCATTGTCAACGATTTACACCATGGACTTCCACAGAAAGTATGTCAACAAGAATCTGTCCGAGAGGAGATTGATATGGGTAGGCCGGTGGGCGATCCTCTTCTTCTCTGCGACAGCATACATTCTCATGCTGGTAGTGCCGGGACTTCTTGTCACAGTAGGTCTCATTGCTCTGGGTGGGACAGCTCAGATCATGATCCCCACATGCGGTGCCTTGTTCTGGCCAAGATCCACCAAGGTCGGCGCAGCATCCGGACTGGTGGTAGGTATCGGACTGATTATTCTGTTCACCTTTACACCACTCACTCCTCCGGGGATATTTGCAGCCGGCGGTGGAACACTCTTTGCTCTGCTTTGCAATATCGTTGTGTTTATCGTGGTATCTTTGGTCACAAAGCCCAGGTCGGACACACTTATGACTCTCTTGAAAGAGCAGTATGCAGATTTTTATCACGGAAGAAATATGGATTGATGTTATCCAAAGACGGCAGCAGGTTCATGCTGCCGTCATTTTTTTTAGGAGGAAGAAGATATGAAAGCGGACAAGATATTTTTTAACGGAAATATATTGACCATGGATCAAAAGAACCCGGAAGTGGAATGCCTTGCCATCAAGGACGGCAAGATAGTCTTTGCAGGCTCCAAAGAGGAAGGGGAGGAGCACGAAGGAAACAAAACCGAAGCCATAGACTTAAAAGGTAGATCTCTCGTACCGGGATTTATCGATTCCCATCTCCACATGGGTGTCCTGGGGATGAATTGCTCTGCCATTGATTGCAGATACCCATACGTAAAAAGCATAGAGGACATAAAGGAGAAAATCAGGGAAAGAACTGAAACGGCTCCACCCGGAACGTGGATCAGAGGCTGGGGTTACGATCACAGTAAGCTAGAGGAGGGCCGCCACCCAAACCGACTGGACCTGGATCAAGTGGCACCGGACAATCCGGTGATGATCACCCGTACCTGTGCACATATCTCCACCTTTAACAGTAAGGGCCTAGAGGTGGCTAACGTCAACAAAGATACACCGGAAATAGAGGGTGGCGTAATTGAGCGGGACAATGAGGGGCAGCCCCTTGGTGTAATGAAAGAGAATGCCCATATGTTCATGATGAAGGTGGCTATGCCTGCAGAAGAAGAGCTGATGCAAGCATTCCGGCTGGCCAACGATATTCTTATCCGTGAAGGCATCACCTCTGTCCATGACTCCGGTGGATATGGGCAAATGCAGATGGATGTCCAAAGAAAAGCAGTTGAGCAAGGGGTCATCGGCATACGCATCAACGCTATGGTATTTTCCTTTATAGAAAATCTAGAATTCGTGGAAGAATATATCAAGAAAGGACTGGATAAGCAAAAAAATCCTCGCTTTAAAGTCGGGCCCATCAAGTTGATGATAGACGGGAGTAGTAGCGGTCCTACCGCAGCCACACTGGAGCCATATGCTTCCAACCCTGACTTCTCGGGTATCCTCAGCATGGAACCGGAAGCAGTGGATGATATAGTCCTGCAGGCGCACCAAAGAGGACATCAAGTAACGACTCATGCTGTAGGAGATAGGGCGGTCGACATCATATCCTCTGCCATAGAGAAAGCCGTAAAAGCACATCCCAGGAAAGATCACCGACACCGGATCGAACACTGTGCAATGGTCAACGACGATTTACTGGATAGAATCGAGAGAGTAAAGATTCTTCCCGTGCCTCAGCCCATCTTCCTATATGAATTCGGGGATGGCTATGTCAGGAATTATGGGGAAGACCGCACAAATAGGATGTTTACCTGCAAATCCTTTATCGACCGGGGGATTCTCGCTGCCGGAAGTAGCGACTGTCCTATCACCTTTTCCAACCCGCTCATGGGGATACATCTTGCCGTCAACAGAGTGACCCAAAGCGGTGCAAAAATTAGCCAAGGAGAGCGAATATCCAAGATGGAAGCACTCAAGATGTTTACCTACAACGGTGCCTATGCATCCTTTGAAGAAGGACTGAAGGGCAGCCTGGAAGTGGGAAAAGTAGCGGACATCGTCATCCTGTCGGAAGATTTCACCAGATGTTCCGATGACAGCATCAAAGATATCAAGGTGGACATGACAATGGTGGATGGAAAAATTGTTTATGAAAGGAAATATCATGAAAAAGAGAAGTGAAGAAATCGCAAAGGATTTGGAAAAGTCCCTGGTGGATTTTTGCAGCAAGATCACATCCATTCCTTCGGAGCCGGGGCAG
>JBMNVE010000114.1:0-2672 GCA_050946655.1 Anaerovoracaceae bacterium | reverse complement strand
GGTGGGCTTACTTGTGTTGCATTCTTTTTTATGCCTACAAGACGGGCTGGGGAAAGAGGCCCTTTATTTCGAGAGACTCTGGTTGAACTTATATCCCACTCCTCGAACAGTAATAATAAATTTAGGGATCTCCGGATTGGGCTCTATTTTTTTTCGCAGATTACTGATATAGACCATCACTGTCTTTGTGTCGCTGTCCATACACTGGGCCTTCCAGACCTTTTCAAAGATCTGTTTGGCAGAAAACACCTTCCTGGGGTTTTCGATGAGTGTTTTTAGTATCTCAAATTCAATGGTGGTGAGGCTTACCTCTTGGTCACCGATAAACAGTTCATAGGTGTCAAAGTCGATCCTCAAATCATCAAAGACGTAGACATGCTCTTGCAGAGCCGCAGGATTCGAAGTAAGGTTATTTCGCCTGCGCAGATGGGCCTTGATCCGAGCGATCAATTCCCCGGGCATGAAAGGCTTGGTCATATAATCGTCCCCACCGGCGGACAGTGCAATGATCTTGTCGATTTCTTGGGTCTTGCAACTGAGAAAGATGATGGGAGCTTCGCTGATTTTGCGGATCTCCAGACACAAGGATGTGCCTTCTATATCGGGGAGCATGATGTCCAGGATGATCAAATCAGGGCTTTCCTCCCGTATGAGTTCAAGCCCGCTCTTTCCGTCATAGGCGGAAAGAGGCTCAAATTGGTTATTGACCAGATAGGACGAGACCAATTTGTTTATCGCTTTTTCATCGTCGATGACTAAAATTTTGTCTTTTGACATGGTGTGTGCTCCTTAGTTCATATTGTATAGCGGGATCGTGAAGGTGAATGTGCAGCCCCCTTCCGGATTGTTGGACGCATGGATGGTGCCGTTGTGCGCTTTGATGATCTCCGATGATATGGTCAGCCCCAAGCCCCGACCCGGCTGAGAAATGCCACGCCCCCGATAAAACTGGTTGAAAATATGGCGGATATCTTCTTCGGGGATGCCAGGACCGTTGTCCTTCACCGACACCATAAAATTCTCTTCTTCATTGTCCACAGTAAAGGTGATCTCCAGCTTGGGGTCCCATCCTGCGTACTTTTCAGCATTGGAAAGGATGTTGGAAAAAACCTGACGAATGCGAAGATCATCAGCGACTATCCATTTGTCTGCCAGCTCTTCTTCCTGATAGAAAAGAGAGACCGGATGATCGGTAGCATGGATATCGTTCACATAGCCGGCAATCAAATCTCGACATATCTCAATTACCATGCAAGTCATGAAATCGAATGAAAACTGATTAGTTTCCATTTTGGAGAGTTCGTCAAGGTCATCGATGAGATTTTTTAATGTCATGGTCTTTCCTGTTATGATCTCCATGGCATTGTTCACATCCTGTGGCTCCTTTATTATACCATCATTTAAGGCGGTTAGGTAGCCTGCAATGGAAGTGACCGGGGTCCGGAGTTCATGAGAGATATAGGAAAGGAGAAGATCCCTGGACTCCTTGGCTTTGATCTGCTCCAGTTGGGCAGACTTCATTTCTGTAATATTTCTGAGGATACACTCCACGGCGATGAGGTTGCCATCCTTATCGTGGACCAAGGAAGAGTTGATCTCTCCCCAGAAAGTACTTCCGTCTTTTCTGATGATCTTGAAGATGTCTCCGCCGTCGTGGAGAATCTGCCCTCGAAAGATATCTGTGATCTCGTCCAGGTATTCCGGTTCCACCAGATCCACATATTGGCGTGGATTGCTGTAAAAGTGCTTTTCTTCATAGCCGGTGATGGCTTTGATGGACGGGGTAACATATTCAAAGGCTTCGTAGGGAACGAATTTGTAGTAGAGAATGGCATCTTTTGCGTTCTCCACCACTTTTTTATACAGATATTCCCCCAGGTCGTGCTGCCTGGTAATGTGCTGGATGTAGATCAAAAGGATGCAGAAGTGGAGGATGACAGCCAGGATCAGTTCCCCGATGTAGAGGATATATGTTTCGCTCAAATGTTGTTCAAGAATCATCAAGGTAGGATTCCCGATACCCCAAAGGATGAAGGCCAAAGTGATGGTGACCCTTTCAAAACAGGGCATTTCCCATCTCTTGATGATGTTGTAGCAGATGGACCCGGTGACAAAGAATTGGAAGACCGTGATGGGATAGTACATGGTCAGGATGTCAAAATCGTAAAAGGTCACAATGATGGACAGCACCACCATATATAGAGAGAAACGATACCAGTAAGAGGGCAGCTTCAAGTGCATATAAGTGTATACCCCGGAGAGAAGGAAGAGAAGGCTATACATATCGATAGTTTTACGGATCTCTAAAAAGATCTCATGGCCTGTCCGTATATATACCAGTAAACACACGAGCCCGCCAAATACAGCAAGCCAAGAAAACCCCCACGGTTTCATGAAGGACATTTGATTTCTAGCGTATAGATAGAAGTAGGTGAGGGATATGATGATCGTAATGATGATGAATCCCAATAATATGCTGATAGGCAAGGTGATTTTCCTTTCTCCACTCTCGTTTATTATATGCTATTTTTATGATAGAATAAAGAACGCCGATTGTAAAATCAAGTTGAACATGTAAAGTAAAAAGTCCATACGGCACCTCTTTGATAGAATGTAAGTGACGAAACTTCATTCACAAGGAGGAAATCCCTATGGACCACTTACATTCTACT
>JBMNVE010000113.1:0-3013 GCA_050946655.1 Anaerovoracaceae bacterium | reverse complement strand
TAAGGGATCATTCGGAGATCTGGATGACAGGAGTTTATACAGGAAATGAATTTACACACAAAAAGGGACTTGACCCTTATATCGATGGTCTCCAAGATTTTAGCCGTGCAGACTATTTAGTCAACAAGGGATTGGCGCTATCTTCTCTAGAACTAGCGGTGTGTGTGAGGCCAATCGTTTTTTTGTTCGGCAGGGTGTTTCTCTCCGCTCACTTTATGATATACTGTTTCCATCAAAAAGGAGGCAATATATGATATTTCTAAAAAACGATTATAGCCTTGGCGCCCATCCCAAGGTAATGGATGCCCTGAATGCGACCAACATGGAATATGCTGACGGCTACGGGGTGGATCCCTACTGTGAAAAAGCGGCCGAAAAGATAAAGGAAATCACCGGCTCTGCCGGCAGCCAAGTCCACTTTCTTCCCGGAGGCACACTGACCAATTTGACGGCCATTTCTGCATTTCTCAGGCCTCACCAGGCGGTGATCAGTGCAGAGACCGGCCACATTTGTGTCCACGAGACAGGGGCCATCGAAGCCACGGGACACAAGATCATCCATGTCCCTTCTGAAGACGGCAAGCTCACGCCGGAGGATATCCGCCAAGTGATGGTCTTTCACGAAGATGAACACTACGTCATCCCCAAGTTGGTCTATGTATCCAACACCACAGAGACCGGGAATGTATATACCAAAGGGGAGCTCCTTGCTCTGCGGAAAGTCTGCGATGAGTACGGCCTTCTCCTATATCTGGACGGCGCACGGATCGCCATGGCCCTTACGGCAGATATTAACGATCTGTCCTTGACCGATCTTCCCAAGATATTCGACGCCTTTTATCTGGGGGGGACCAAGAACGGCATCCTCTTTGGGGAGGCTTTGGTTCTGGTGAACCCGGCGTTGATGGAAGATTTCCGGTTCCTGCTAAAGCAAAGGGGAGGAATGATGGCCAAAGGGCGTCTGCTGGGGGTGCAGTTCGACGCAGTCTTCCAGGACGATTTATTTTTGCAGATGGGCGCCCATGCCAACAAGATGGCCAAGATTCTGGCTGAAGGGATAAGGGAAAAAGGCTACGACTTCGCACAGGAACCTATGACCAATCTGATCTTCCCCATCTTCCCCAAGAAATTGGTGGATGAGCTTTCCCGGAAGGTGATGTTTGAAGGTTGGCGCACCTATCAGGACACCGCTGCCATTCGCCTGGTCACCTCTTGGGGGACTAGGGAAGAAGAGATTCAAGCATTTTTAAAACTGATCTAGGTAGGAAAAAATATATCGGCCGAGAAGATCCTCAGTCGATATATTTATTTCGTCCTGTTATGGTATATTTCTTTAACAGTCTTTCCAGCCTGGGGTTTTCTGTTTTTTGTCGCTCATATATTTTTCGTTCGTAGGGAGTCAGGCTACCGATATCCTTCATGTGGGCACGGACAGGTTTGGGCACGGAAAGAAAATAGATCAGCGGGGCGATGATTAAGGCATGGAGAAACATCCAAATTAAGATCGCCGGTAGAACGGCTGTCTTTCCGCCCAGTTCCCACGCACCTAAAGCCGAAGCACTGAGGCCAATCAGCCCCACGGCAAAGGAAATATAGAATCGCTCCACTCTACGTATCCCCTTCTGCAGAGCTTCATCGTACCAAACATTTCGTAGACTCTTAAAGACCCGCCTACCGCCGCGAAAGTTGGAGTTGGCCAGCTTGATGCAGATAAGGAAATCTCGGAAGGTCCCTTTCTCCCTGGGGATCTCCTCCGGCCCCTCTGCTGCAGCGCAGTAAATCTGCGTCCAGATCAAGTCCCCTTCTCCCATGATGGTCAGCTTCCCCGGCTCCTCTTCACCAAAGTCCAGAACCAAAAGTTCTCCTTGACGAATCATTTTGCTTTCTTGACCACCGTGAAGAACCCCATAACCGTTGACACAGTAAAAACACCACATCCTGGTTTCATACTGGGGAAAATCAGAGGGCTCCAGAACTTTGCCGTTGGTTTCCGCTTCAACCCACTCAAGGATTCCCTGGTTTCCCTTCCGCAAGATCAGATCATAGCCTGTAATCTTGCCAAAGCTCTTGGTTCGTTTGCTCCCGTCAAAGGAATCCTGCTCCTTTTCCTTCATTCTGGCCACTCGTTCCCCCTCGTGAGCCAAAACCACATCCCCTTCCAGCACGGTCAGCACCCTGTCATACCCATCAAACCGCTCCAGTTCAGCTTCTTCCTCATCCACCACAGTTCTTGTTATCCGCCACAAAAAATCCCCTTCCTCCGCCACTTTGTCGTAGGGGAAGATGGCAATTTCCCGGGATCTACCCCAGGACTGCTCCTCCGCTCCTTGATCTTCAGTTTTGAATAATCGATATTCCATTATTCCTTTCACCTAAATCTCTCTATTGCAGCTGTGAAAGCCATTGGCGGATCCGCTCCGGCTCCGGCACGCTCCCATTGTGCAGCATCTCTCCATCCACCAGAAACACCGGTGTCATTAGGATGCCGGCCTCTTTAGCACGGTCCTCAAATGATCGAAGCCAATCGTCCAGTATGTTCACCTCCCGAAACAATTGTTCAAACTGCTTCAGGTAAGGGTCTACGTTTTGCAAAAATGCAGGTGGCGACACTTCAGAAGACTTGGGCATCTTGTCCAGAGCAACATCTTCACCCAGCACCTTGGCCACATCTTTAGCCGTGCCCGGGGTCAGCCCCATGGTTCTACCTATCTGCTCAGCCTCCGGATCCGTGTAGGCAATATGCCGCACCTCTGCATCCAGCTTCATTTCCTTCACCATTTCCCTTGCCAGGCCGGTTAACAATTTGCACCTGGGGCATGGGGGCACCGTCCCGATGATCAATATCTCATGCATGGTCATTTCCTCCTGTTGGTATATTATACGACATCCAATGGAAGATGTCTGTTATTCCGAGAAAAAATGTGGTATACTAATATTGCTTATGGGGATGTCAATGGTTTCGACAGGGGCATTGAATCAGGATAAGCGAGCCGCAGTTAGCTCAGTCTGCGTT
>JBMNVE010000112.1:0-3047 GCA_050946655.1 Anaerovoracaceae bacterium | reverse complement strand
ATGGCCAGCTTGATGATATTGATCATTTCATGAGAATCCTGACAGAACAACATGACTCCGAGTATCTTCCCGGTTTCCTTGTCGATGATCCCCTTTAGGATCCCCTGGGGTTTTTTAAGAACTTGGGCCTTGGGGATCGCTGCTGCCGGCATGGTAACAACTTTAACTTGACGACCTTGTTTTTTTGCTTCCTTTTCATTGATGCCCACCCGGGAAAAGGTTGGTGAAAGAAAGACGGAGTAGGGGACATTTTTTCTTTCCTTTGTAGTGTATTCCCCGCTCCTCAAAATATCTGCAGATACGATCCTATAGTCATCCAGGGAAATATACGTAAATTGCAAGGGCTCGCAGACGTCTCCCATGGCCCAGATCCCTGGAGCCGTGGTCTTTAGGTGTTCATCCACCTTGATCAGTCCGCGGTCCGTCATCTGAACTCCGGCATTTTCCAGATCCAACGCCTTGGTATTGGCTCGCCTTCCCGTTGCAATGAGGACCTTGGTCTCCTCTATGGAGAACTCTTCCCCATCTCTATCATAGACAACAGTGCTGCCATCCACTTTTTTTGTGTCGGATGACATGAGTATTTTCACACCCTTATCCTCCAGGCTTTTCTTGATTTCCGATGCGATATCTTCATCTTCTCTGGGAATAAAATCGGAGCCATGAATCAACATGGTCACATCGCTGCCAAAGCCGGCATACATGGATGCAAACTCAAGTCCGATATAGCCTCCTCCTATTATTGTGAGTTTTCGGGGAAGATCCTCCTCTTCCATAAGGCTCTCGCTGGTATATACATTGGGGTTTGCTTCAATGCCCGGGATGTTGGGGATGACAGGAAGTGAGCCGGTATTGATGATGATTTTCTCTCCGGAAAGCTGCATTTCTTCTTTCCCTTGAACTTTAACAGTCCTCTCGCCAATAAAGGACGCTGTCCCCACGATAATGTCCACATTGGATAGTCCGTCCAGCTTGTCGTAATTCTTTTTTCGCAGCATTGCGGTCAAGGCTTTCTTCTCTTTGACGACCCGGCCATATTTCTCCGCTTTTCTCTCAAAGGACATATGGCCATCTATTTCTTCTGCATTATCCACCAGATACTTGGAGGGGATACATCCAACATTGATACAGGTGCCACCGTACATTTTCTCCGACGCTTCTATGAGAGCAACTTTTTCGCCTTTTTTGGCAAGGGTCGCGGCAAGGGTCTTGCCCCCTTTTCCGAATCCAATAATGATTACATCGTATTTCATCTTTATCACCCTTTCATTTCGCGGATTTTATCTATCTATTTTTAATACTATACTCCCGTTGAAAGTTCCTGTAAAGAACGATTCCAGATAGCGTCTTTTGATTGCCCTGCTGTGCTTTGATCTATCTTTGTTGATTTGATGCAATTTTTTCTCCAGATGTTGGCTGAACAATCCGCTATTTTTAGCCGTTACAGTAAAATTATCCACAATTATGCATAAGAATCACAAGATTCTGAAAAAACGGTTCTAATACTCTAGTATTGCATTGACTTCCCTGTATTCCGGTCATATAATGGGATTGTGCAAAGAGAAAATTGCACATTCATTACTTATTTCTTATTTCATATAGGAGGATTTATTTATGGGTAGAAAAATCCCGATGTGGCAAGTGGGCCTTGTAATGCTATTCACCATTATAGCGCTCATGTATGCCATGGACATTTTACAAATGCTGGCCAACCTGATTATGGGCAAGCCGGCAGGAGATGAAAATGCCTTCACCTGCGGTTACGGAGAGTTACATATCCCGCTGATCGCATCCGCTATCGTCGCAGCCATCGTAGCAGTACTCAACGGCTACAAATGGTCATTCCTCGAAGCCGGTATTATGGCTTCCATCAATCGCTCCATGCAGGCTATGCTCATCCTCATGACCGTAGGTCTGCTCATTGGAGGCTGGATCGCAGCAGGAGTGGTTCCTGCCATGATCTATTACGGACTTATGATTTTGAAGCCGAGTATCTTTCTCTTTGCCGGCTGTATCCTTTGCTGTATCGTTGCCTTGGCTACCGGGTCCTCTTGGACCACTGCCGGGACCATCGGTATCGCACTGATCGGGATCGGACAGGGATTAGGTATCGAACCGGCCATGACGGCCGGAGCTATCGTATCCGGTGCTTACTTCGGTGACAAGATGTCGCCCCTTTCCGACACCACCAACCTGGCCCCGGCTATCGCAGGATCCAACCTGTTCAATCACATCAGACACATGATTTGGACCGTTACCCCTTCTCTGGTGATCGCACTGATCATCTATGCCATCATGGGTAGATCGGCCAATGCGGACGTGAGTATGGAAAACGTTACCGCCATCCAGGCTGGGATCGCCGATGTATTCAACATCACGCCTTGGCTGCTGTTGCCGCCACTGGTAGTTATTGTCATCGTAGCCTTGAGGCTGCCGGCACTGCCCGGACTTCTGGGAGGCATCATCCTAGGGTGTATCCTGGGAAGCATCTTCCAGGGAGTCACCTTGGCAGACTGGCCGAGCATCCTCCACTATGGATACGAGTACAGTGCAAGTGACGCCTTTAACAGCACGATGGCTTCCATTCCTGCGGATTCCAATGTAGCCAAAGATATTTTGGAATTGGGAGGTGACTCGGTGAGACCGGGAGATGTCCTGGGGATGGAGTCGGGAGACTTTGCTAATCTAGCCAAGGAAATGGGCTGGGGACCGGCCATCGAGACCCAGTTCAACCTGAACAAACTCCTAACCAGAGGCGGAATGGACTCCATGTTGTGGACCATCAACCTGATCATCTGTGCAATGTGCTACGGCGGGATCATGGATGCTTCCGGTATGCTGGCATCCTTAGCCGGTGCAATGCTGAAGTTCGTCAAGAACGTAGGCTCCCTGGTGACCATCACCGTATTCAGCTGCATCTTCATGAACATCATCGCAGCAGACCAGTACCTGTCCATCATCCTTCCGGGGAGAATGTACAAGGAAGCTTGGGAAGACAGAAGACTGGATCCCAGAAACCTGTCCAGATGCCTGGAAGACTCCGGGAC
>JBMNVE010000111.1:0-3051 GCA_050946655.1 Anaerovoracaceae bacterium | reverse complement strand
CTTGAGAGCATTTTACTCTCAAAAGGAGGACATTTCCGGTGAGATCAACGAAAGTGTTGTTGAAGCCATGGCGGAAATGTTTTCCACATACTTTGCCTCTGTAGACCTGACAAGATTCAAGGAGGGTGCAGATCCCCAAGAAGTATTGCAGATGCTCACATGGATGACCGATGGCTATCTCCATGAGAAACGGAGGATGAAGGCCACCATGAGCCCGGAGGATATGATCGTGCTCATGGAGAAGTACGAGGAATGGGCAAGTATGCTCAAAGAAATTTCTTATAAGGAGGAGTTCTTAAAATGATTAAGGCCATAGAAACCATCGATTTGACCAAGAGCTACGGGAAATCCCGGGGGATCATCGATGTGAATTTGTCCATCAACCAAGGGGAGATATTCGGTTTCATCGGGCCCAACGGTGCCGGAAAGTCGACCACCATCCGGACCCTTCTTGGCTTGATCCGCAAGACCGGTGGAAGCGCCAGTATTTTTGGGCTGGACATCGAAAAGGACAAGGTGGAGATCTTGAGGCAAGTGGGCTATCTTCCCTCGGAGGTATTTTATTACGATAATATGAAGGCTATGGATCTCCTTCGCTATTCGGCAAGTTTCTATGGGAAAGATTGCACCGAGAAGATCAAGGAGTTGTCCGCGGTGCTGGAACTGGATTTGAATAAGAAAATCGAGGATATGAGCTTGGGCAATAAGAAGAAAGCCGGGATCGTCCAAGGCCTTTTGCACTCACCGAGGCTGATCATTCTGGACGAGCCTACATCAGGACTGGACCCCTTGATGCAAAAGAAGTTCTTTGACTTGATCAAAAAAGAAAATCAGCGAGGGGCCACCGTCCTTTTCTCTTCCCATATCTTAAGTGAAGTCCAAAGGATCTGTGATCGGGTGGCCATTATCAAGGAAGGCCGGATCATCAGTACACAAAAGATCAGCGAACTTCGAGAGCGTTCATACAAGAAGGTGAGCTTTACCACAAAGGGGGAAGAGGCAACGCCGCTACACCTGGATGGCGTGTCCAACAGCCACGTCCACGGGAATCAATGCAGTTTTTTGTATCAGGGGGATTGCAACCTGCTCCTGGCCGCCCTCACCGCCCAAACCCTCACAAATGTGGATATTTCCGAGCCTACCCTGGAAGAGATCTTCATGCACTACTATGAAGTTTGAGGAGGCACAAAGATGAACTTAGTTTCTTTTGAGATAAAATCCGCCTTGCGCTCGTCCATCATTTGGGTCGTTTCACTGGTTGCCCTCTTTGCCTTGCTGATGCTCAGCGTCTATCCTCTCTACAGCGATGCCGTGGATGAGGTGACCGCCATCATGGATAATTTCCCTCCCGAATTTGCTGCCATCTTTGGGATGCATCTTGCCGACATTTTTTCCTATGGGGGCTTTTACAATTTTGCCTTTCTCTACCTGGCCTTGGTGGCTGCCATTATGGCCTCCGCCTTATCCATGGCTGTTTTTGCCAGGGAGAAGCGCTCAAAGTCACTGGACTTTCTTCTCACTAAGCCTGTATCCAGACAGGGCATCTTCATGAAAAAGCTTCTCTCCTGCTTCATCATCATCACTGGAACTAATGTGATCTATGTGCTGTGCGGAGTCTTCATGTATTGGGCAGATGGGGAAAAGTCCTATTCAGTGGGCACATATATTCTGGCCCTCCTGGGGCTTTACTTTACGCAAATCGTCTTCATGGCTTTTGGGGTTGCTTATGCTACCTTTGCCAGGAAGGTCCGTTCCGTTTCCGGGGCAGCCACCGCCTTTGGGTTTGGGGCATTCATCCTGTCTGCCATCACCAACCTAATGGAGGGTAAGAACTTGGATTTTTTGGCTCCCCTTAAATACTTCCAACCCGTGGACGTCTTTGACCACGGTGCATACAAGGCGGCTTCGATCTTTGTCGCAGTGGTGGTGGTTGGTGCCTGCATCGGGGCTTCCTATGCTAAGTTTTCTAAAAGCGACATCCCAGCGGTTTAGAGAGGTGTGATCGATGAATATCTTAAGACGAGAATTAAAAACGGGAAGAAAGGCCTTTATCCTCTGGTCGGTGGGGTTGTTCTGCATTCTGTTCGCCGGGATGACCAAGTACACCGGCTTCGGCCGGGATGAAAATGCTTTGGAGCTGCTTACCTCCTTTCCAAAGATTGTGATGGCGGTTTTCGGTATCGTTGATGTTGATTTGACTACCCTTGGCGGGTTTTACGCCATCGTCGTCTACTACAGCATCATCTGCTCTTCCATCTACGGCGTTTCCCTGGGGAGTAAAGCGGTCAACCGTGAAGTGGTGGACAAGACCTACGAATTCATTTACACGAAACCCCGCTCACGGCGTCGAATATTCAGCCTCAAGATGCTGACGGCATTTATCTACATCACCCTCTATAGCCTGTTGAATTACGTGTTTTCTCTGGCAGTGGTTTCCACGGTAAAATCCGATGAAACAATTACCTTGCCCATTCTGTTATTCACCTTATCCATGTGGCTCATGGGCATCCTGTTTTGCGCCCTCTCCGCCTTTCTTGCCGCAATCACTAAAAATACCGAAAGGGGCGCCCTCTTGGGCAACCTGGCTTTTGTGGTGACCTTCTTGTTGGGGATCCTGTACGATATGTTGGAAAACGGCGGCCTTCTCAGGGTTTTTGCACCCCTCAAGTATTTTCTTTCTCGTGATATCCTGGCCGGGAACCTTAACGGCCTCTTTCTGGCGGTTTCCTTGGTACTGTCTATAGGATTCTACTTCGCCGCAATGGAGATATTTGACAAGAAGGATTTGACGGCCTAGGGCTTTGGGGCGATTCCCTCTTTTCCTAACGTTCGGGCCGATTGCTGTCTGATCTTCCCGGCCGACAACTGCCAGCCCAAAAATTTTGCATTTACGGGACATGTGATCGGTATAATCTTGACAAACCCGCTTTTGACCCATGCATGTCAAGATTTTACAGGTCCGAATTGGGGAAGAATGGCCGTATTTGTTGTCGAAACAACAAAACGCTTTAGCTTGCGAAAGTCAGACTCTTGACATTGGAACTTAGAGGG
>JBMNVE010000110.1:0-3119 GCA_050946655.1 Anaerovoracaceae bacterium | reverse complement strand
TTTTGTCAACGGGTGTAAACTGCTTGTTGTGGAGGAAAAAAGATGAAGCTGATATACAAGGGGAAATTCAAGGGAGTGGAGACTCTTCCCAAGGCTGACTTGCCGGAAAATGCGGTAGCCTTTGACGAGCCCAAGGACCCTGAGGGCCTGGTGGGCAGTGCCATTAAATATATGCTTTTGGCATGGGGAGCCGTGCTCCTGATTTCTCTCGGGGCGCTACTTCTGCGAGGCGGTGTTTCATCCGTCTTTCACTGGGGCGCAGTGATAGGCTTTGTTGCAGCCTTCCTGACGGTGATCCCTCACGAACTTCTTCATGGCATTTGCTTCGGGCGGGATGCCCGGGTGGAACTGTATACCGACCTTAGAAGCGGTATTCTCTTTGTGGTCTCCACACAGCCGGTGTCCAAGGGAAGATTCATCTTTCTCAGCCTCCTGCCCAACCTGATCTTTGGCTGGATCCCCTGGATCCTGTGGCTGGTTCTGCCTTTGAGCCCGCCGTTTGCCTCCGCCTTGTTTTCCTTCTCCTTTGTCTGCATCGGTTTCGGTGCCGGGGACTATCTGAATGTGGTCAATGCACTGCGGCAGATGCCCAGAGGGAGCATGCAGGTTCTATCCGGTTTCAATTCCTACTGGTATATGCCCTGATGATGGCTGTTGTTTGTACGGAAATAAGGACCGTTTACGTCATCGGGAATAAAATCTTATTTAGATTGAGTTATAATCCCCTAAGAGCAAGAGATTGCTTCAAAAGGGGTTTATATAAAGATGACCAAAGGTGACTTTGGTCATCTTTGCCCTCCGGAGAAAAAGTCAAGTTGTTGCCGGACTGCAAGACAGCCCGGCATCTTTTCGGTTCCAACCTTTTGTTGAATTTCCTTCCATATTAGTATAAAATACGGAGATAACGAAATCACAAGGAGGAACACGATGAAAGATCAAAAGATAGAAACGCTGTGCGTACACGGAGGATATAAGGCGGAAAGCGGAGAGCCCCAAGTGATGCCTATCGTCCAGAGTACCACTTATAGATATTACGATACACAGGACGTGGCTGACCTGTTCAACTTGGACAGCGGCACCCCCTTCTATGCAAGACTGGGAAGCCCCACCGTCAGTGCCTTGGAAGAAAAGATGGCAGCCTTGGAAGGCGGCAGCGCGGCCATTGCCACCTCCGCGGGACAGGCGGCCAACCTGATCGCCATATTGAACATCGCTCAAGCCGGCGACCACATTATTTCCGCGGCCAACATCTACGGGGGGACCTACAACCTGTTTGCGGTGACCCTAAAGAAGATGGGGATCGAAACCACTTTTATCGATCCGAACATGCCCAAGGAAGAAATCGTTGCCTTGGCGCGGCCCAACACCAAGGCTCTCTTCGGGGAGTCTCTGGGGAATCCGGCTCTTGCGGTCCTGGACTTTGAGAAGTTCACCGCAGCGGCTGAGGAGATGGGGGTGATCCTCATTGTGGACAACACACTGGCCACGCCCTACCTGTGCAAGCCCATCCGGTTGGGTGCCGACATCGTCACCCACTCCACCACCAAATACTCCGACGGCCACGCCACCAGCGTAGGAGGAATGGTCATCGAAAGCGGGAAGGTGGATTGGGCCAAGAACGACAAATACCCCGGCATGACCCAGCCGGATGACAGCTACCACGGACTGAAGTTCAGCGAAAAGTTCGGGAGCATGGCCTTCTGTGTCAAATTGAGGGCACAGATGCTCAGAGATCTGGGTTGCACCATGTCTCCCATGAATGCCTTCCTCACATCTCAAGGGCTAAACACCCTTCACCTGCGCATGGAGAGACATTCGACCAACGCTCTGGCATTGGCGGAGTTCCTTCAGAAGCACCCCAAGGTGGAATGGGTCAAGTACCCGGGACTGCCGGGAGATGAGGACTACGAAAGAGCGCAGAAGTATCTTCCCAAAGGAGCCAGCGGCGTTCTTGCCTTTGGCGTCAAAGGGGGAAGCGAAGCGGCGGAAAAGGTCATCGGTGCACTGGAACTGTCCAGCCTGGTGATCCATGTAGGGGATATTCGTACCAGTGTGCTCCACCCTGCATCCACCACCCATCGCCAGCTGAGCGAAGAGGCACAGCTTGCAGCGGGGATCACCCCCTCTCTGATCCGCGCATCCATAGGGATAGAGGCCATCGAAGACATCATTGAGGACTTCGACCATGCCCTGAATCAACTGTAATAAAGGAGGTTTGGAATGCCATTAATTATTCCCAATTCGCTTCCGGCGGCGGGAGCCTTGCAAAAAGAAAACATCTTCACCATGGCGGAAGGCCGAGCCGTATCCCAGGATATCCGGCCCCTAAAAATCGTCATCGTCAACTTGATGCCCACCAAGATCGCCACGGAGACACAGCTGGCCAGGGTGCTGGCCAACAGCCCCATCCAGGTGGAAATGACCTTGCTGCGCATGGACTCCCATGACTCCAAGAACGTTTCCCAGGCCCATATGGACTCCTTCTACAAGACCCTGGACGAAATCGAGAGCGACAAATACGACGGCATGATCCTTACGGGAGCACCGGTGGAGCAAATGCCCTTCGAGGATGTGGACTATTGGGAAGAGTTGACGGGAATCTTTGAGTTCGCCAAGGAAAACGTGTACAGCAGCTTCTTTATCTGCTGGGGTGCCCAGGCGGCACTCTATTATTACTACGGCATCCCCAAGCACCTGCTTTCGGAAAAGATCTTCGGGGTCTTCCCCCAAAAGGTGAAGCGGCCCCACAACCCCCTCATGAGAGGCTTTGACGAGACCTTCTATGCCCCTCACTCCAGACATACGGAGGTGAGGAAGGAAGACATCCAGAAGGAGAAGCGGCTGCGGATCTTGGCGGAATCCCAGGAAGCGGGGCCCCACATCCTCAGCACCGAGGACGGAAGACAGATCTTCGTTTTGGGCCACCAGGAGTACGACAAGGAAACCTTGGCTACCGAGTACTTCCGGGACGTCGATGCGGGACTGCCCATCGATGTGCCCAAGAACTATTTCGCCGGGGATGATCCCAAAGGGGAGATCCTCTTTCGGTGGCGTGCCCACGCAAGCCTGCTCTTTTCCAACTGGCTCAACTACTACGTATATCAGGAGACGCCCTACAA
>JBMNVE010000109.1:0-3204 GCA_050946655.1 Anaerovoracaceae bacterium | reverse complement strand
GTTTTGATTTTGAACTTTACCGTGACTCCCATGGAGCCGGTTATCATGGCTCGGTTTGTCATCGGTGCGGTTCTCATTGTGGTAGGTCTGACCATCTTTCTTATCGGTGTGGATATCGGTATTACACCTATCGGCCATGGGATGGGCACCAGTATCACAAAATCCAACAAGATATTTGTCGTTATTCTCATGGGCCTGATTTTGGGGTTTTCCATATCCATTGCCGAGCCGGATCTACATATCTTGGCGGATCAAGTGGCTATGGTCACTTCCGGAGTTCTATCCAAGCCGACTTTGGTGGCGGTGGTATCTATGGGGATTGCTGTGGTGGTTGCCTCCGGTTTGGTAAGAATCGTATATAAATTTCCGCTGTACATATCCTTGACCATATTATACGGGATCATTTTGATACTGGCTATCTTCGTGCCTCCGGCATTTTTGGCCATATCCTTTGATGCATCCGGTGCGACAACCGGGGCATTGACCGTGCCCTTTATCCTAGCCCTTGCTACCGGTGTATCTCACCTAAAGAAGGATAGTAAGGCATCGGAGACGGACAGTTTCGGACTTGTAGCCATTGCATCTTCCGGCGCCATTATCGCAGTGATGCTCATGAGTATCATTTTTAATACCAGTGAAATCAGCGGATCTCTAGATGTGGATCCGGTAGCCAAGGATTCCGTTTTGGCACCATTTCTCTACGGAGTCTGGTCGGCCACTCAGGAGGTATTTATTGCCTTGGCACCGGTTGTGGTTATTTTCTTGATTTTCCAGAGAGTTTCCATCAGGTTATCTAAGCGGTCTCTTGCCAGGATCTTCTTCGGTGTTATTTTCACGTTTGTAGGCCTTGTCCTTTTTCTCACCGGCGTCCATGCAGGGTTTATGGATGTAGGAAGCCTTGTGGGGTTCAAGATTGCCTCGATGGATAGTACAGCGTTTGTCGTTGTTGTAGGCTTTTTGCTGGGCCTGGTGACTATATTGGCAGAACCTGCTGTCAACGTATTGACCCACCAAATAGAAGATGTGACCAGTGGATACGTCAATAGAAAAATAGTCATGGTGTCCCTCTGTATCGGAGCCGGTGCGGCGGTGGCCTTGTCCATGGTGAGGATATTGGTGCCTAGCTTGCAACTTTGGCATTTCCTTCTTCCCGGCTACCTGCTTTCCGTTGGGATGATGTATTTCGTTCCCAAACTCTTTGTGGGGATGGCCTTTGACTCGGGAGGGGTTGCTTCGGGCCCCATGACGGCTACCTTCATTCTTGCCTACGCTCAGGGAGTAGCAGAGGCAATAGAAGGAGCCGATGTGCTCATAGACGGGTTCGGCATGATCGCCATGGTTGCCATGACACCGATCATTGCCTTGCAGACATTGGGATTTATCTTTAAAATCAAATCAAAAAAGAAGGGGACAGAAGAAAATGGTTGATAAACTTGTTGCACATGATGCGGAACTGGTGTGCGTGATCGTAAACAACGGCTTAGGCGGCAGGATCTGTCACAGGGCTAAGCAATTGGGTGTGCTGGGAGGTACCATTACTTTAGGCATGGGTACATCCACCGGAAAGTTCCTCGACATTTTGACTTTGCGGGATGTACGAAAAGAAGTGGTCTTTATGATCGCCAGCAAAGATGTAGCGCAGATGGCCCTGGATCAAATTCACAAGGAACATGATTTTGATAAGCCAAACCACGGGATCGCCTTTACGTCCACTGTAATGGGCGCAGTGGGGAGCAAATGGTATAAAGAACTTGAAATGGACGATGAGAAGGGAGATGACATCATGCACCATTTAATTACTGTCATTGTAGAAAAGGGAAGGGGAGAAGATGCTGTGGACGCCGCTACGGAGGCGGGATCTAACGGCGGGACCATCCTCAATGCCCGAGGTGCCGGGATTCATGAAACACAAAAAGTGTTCGGCATCGATATCGAACCGGAAAAGGAAATCATTATGATCATCTCGGAAAAGGCCAAGACCGAACCCATTATCACCGCCATCCGACAGAGGCTGGACATGGGAAAACCGGGCCACGGGATTATTTACGTCCAAAATGTCAACAAGGTATACGGGTTTTAACGCTTGGACTGATGTAGACTTTCCAGGAATAGAATCAGGGTTTGGGAAACCTCCAACCCTTGCTGGATATTGACACCAAAGGAGATCGCCTTCAGGCCCTCCTTTTTTGTCGTTAAAATAGAGCATTCGTTGCTTTCCAATGATGATTCGGATTTTAGTTTCAGGCCATGCTGTCCTGCTGCGATGGAGAGGCTGTCCGCCAGAAGGTTCTCTTTCGGACTTTCCCAAAGGGTGTCATGGGTCAGAGAAGAGAAGGAGTAACTGTTCAATTTAGCAATGCTCTCATAGGTGCTGCGGAAGTTTTTCTGCCCCTCCGCAGAGAGACTTCTTCCCAGGACGGTTACTTCTACATTGTCAGCGATATTGATCTTCTCCACTGTGCTGGATGTCAGAATTTCAGTATCTTCTCCCTTTGGTACGCCATCATCAATGGTGTAGATCAAACTGAGCAACCTGGTGGTGGAGTCATGGGAAAGAACAGCATCCGGGCTGATGACAGCAGCATATTTATAGTCCACCTGTGGTTTGATCTCGCTGTGTTTGCTTTCAAATTTATCGATAGAAGATTCTACCTTTGCTATGAGTCTTTGTTCATCATCCGACTGGATCACGACGACAGCCTTGGCATAGATGGGATACTTCCCGGGGGAAAAAGAACCCTCAAAGGAAGCGATCTGTAGATTGATGCCGCTGTTTCGGCAGTCGGAAAGGAGCAACCCTAATGTCATGATAGGATTGGGATAATCGGGCCTGTCCTTAGAATCAAGACTGCCTTCCCGTGAGATGAGGGATATTTCGTATGCCTTATTTACTTCCGGCGCTGTCATTTCTGCCTTGCTACGAAGAATGTATTCTTGGGAACAGGCACTTCCGGTGATCAGCTGAGCCTTGGTGCTATATCTCAGGTTGATGAGATTATCCGTCTTTAAATGATCTTTTGTAAGAGACTCCACACCATAGTACTCGCCGTTTTCTTCCCCCGTAAACAGAATGGTGATTTGCCCATGGTTCTCGGTGTTGGTTAATACGGTCAAGGCAATGGCGGCAACTTGAGCATCCTTGTGTCTGTTTTCCTTGGAGATGCTGCATTGTATCGTAGTGGATGGTGTGTTTTGATAGTGAGG
>JBMNVE010000108.1:0-3210 GCA_050946655.1 Anaerovoracaceae bacterium | reverse complement strand
TATTTACTCCATTGACCGCCTTTACCTTTATGGTATTCTGCCTGCTCTATATGCCCTGCGTGGCCACTCTGGCCTCGGTGAAAAGGGAAATGAACGGCTGGCGGTATGCCCTTCTTGTGGTTTTCTTCCAAACAGGAGTGGCCTGGATCGTCTCCTTCATCGTATATCAGGTGGGGAAACTCATCCTGTAAAACATCTCTTCCGGAGGCATTTTCCCGCCCATGGCGTTTTTATCAAGTTCTAATATCTCCCGGAAAAATTCCCTCACTACACTGTCTCCCCTGTTGGTTCTGCCATAAAAGACAAGGCTCTTGTCTCTGTTTTCATCCTTTTTCGCAGCCTCCCGATAATCTTTCATGAACACCTTCATGTCATTTTGGTTTTCTTCCGTTTTCCATTTTCTCGTCACAATGACTCCTGTGGGGACATCCCCGTGGTCCTTGGCCTTCCAAAGGGCATCCAGGTCCATGATCTTCTTCACGTTTCCGTCTTCTTCCATGATCTTGGATGCGTAGGGTTCCGTCACCAAGGCATAGGTGTTGTATTCCTTCAAGGCATCCGCCACCTCTTTTTGGCTCTCTACATTTTTATATACCACGCTATAGCCCTCATCTTCCCTGATGGCTTGGTCCAAAATGATTTGAGAAACCTCGCCTTCCTCGGCAGTCACGATATTTCTTCCGGAAAGGTCACCGGGTGTCATTTCTTCTTTATCATAGCCGTAGTAAAGGATGGAAATGCCACCCATTTTTACGGGACTGAGGGTGAGAACGGCTCCTTCCGATTCCTCGTAAAGCTCTGCTGCTGTAGTAGGGGAAACCACCGCCATATCCTGTTCTCCGGACAAAATGGTCGCTTTCACTTCTTCCCGACTATTCTTTTGAGTGATCTTATAGCCCTCGGGCAGCTTGGGTAGTATAACCTCTCCCCCCGCCACCACAGTGATTTTCATGTCTTCAGACAGTTTGGCCGGCTCTTTGGGCGCCGGCTTTGTATCTTTCTTTTCTTCCTCTCCGCAAGCGGACAGGGCGGCCATGATGAGTGCTAAGGCCAAAAAAACAGCCGTTATTTTTATTTTTTTCATTGATGATCTCCTTTTCCTAATAGGGCCATTATACACCATCCCCGTAAGAAAAATCCATCCCCATGAAATGACCAGCAGGCTCGCTGCTGGTCATAAAGGGTTATTTCTTTTCTATGAATTACTACTTTATCTTTATCAGTTCCACTTGGCTCTGTGCATCCTCCCAGCTCATCAGCGAAATGTAGATGCGCACCGCATTCTCTCCATCTGTGCAATCGGCAAATAGCATGAACTGATTGTCTGATATCGTCACGCGAAGGTACTGGGTCCCGCCGACGGTTACCGTTTCCGTTCCGTCGCTCCCGAAATTTCCGGCCATTGTAGTTGCCCAATCCTGCGCGTTCTCCCAACTAGCGGACGTTTCTATTTCTATATCTCTGTCCAAGGCTTCATTGTGTATTGTTGCACTTTGCTCGTTGAATTCGTCAATGTACCATCCCTCAGCGATATCCGCGGTAAATCCTTCCGTCTCCACACTTTTTTTGCTTCTCTTATCGGCTTTTTCCTTTTTTTCTTTCTCCATGACAGCCTTCCACTCATCGCTGATGCGATCCTTGACTTTGAAGTCGATCTTGGTGGCCTTGACCGCTGAGGTGTACCCACCAAAAGAGACCTTTACATCCCGGTCATCCTTCAGTTCCCAACCATAGACCAGCTCCACCGACTTGCCCGGCTCCGTTTCCATTTGTCTGGCTCCCAGTCTCGGGACTTTCTTCCCATCCTCGTTTTTCATTTCACTTGCAGAGGACAGATAATCTCCCCCCTGATAAACGTTGACGTTGGCCGTGTTTTCGTAGATCTGTTTCTCTTCGCTCTTGTTTTCCGCGGTCACATATACAAATAAACAGTCACATCCGGACTTCTCATTGTATAGCACTTCATCGTTGGTAATGGTCAGTTCCCAGTCTCCTAAGGTAAACTTCTGCTCTTCGTAGCGACTCCCTCCGCAGCCGCCCAATGTTCCCAGTATCAAGATGGCAATCAACCCTACCACGATTCCCAGTTTTTTCTTCATCTCACTATCCTCCTTATCCGGTAACACACATACACCTTCCTCTCATTATATCACTTTGCATATTTTTTACTACCGGCAAAAGGCCGGAAGAGAAAGATTATGATAATTTCTCATTGACTAAATAGTCTTTAGCCTTAGAATCTTGTTGTTTCGCTAACAAATATGCCCACCCTTCCCGAATTTCGACCTTCAAAATCCTGACTCTCAGGGGTAAAAAGTCCATTTTCCAAGATTCTACCGATTCCATGTCTCGTAAACGCAAAAAGGATCCGCCCGATCAAACGCTGACCGGCAGGGTGACAATCTGCCCTGCTATGATCCCCGGAATTTCTTCATCCCCCAGGGACCTTTCTTACCATATTGGCAACATATACCCCGATGACGATTAAGACCGCTCCCGCAATTTGTGCATAGGTAAAGGTCTCCCCCAGAAGGAATATCCCTGCCATGATAGAAACTACCGTGGACACCCCGATGAACGATGACATCCGATTGACGCCGATCTTCGAAATGGCGACATTCATTAAAAAGAATGCGAAAACGGAACAGCCGATACCCTGATACAGCACCGCCACCAGAAAGCCTTTGCTTTCCAGCGGCAATAGGGCCAAGCGGCGTAAATCTCCCGTAGCGGCAGCCTCCGCCACTGCCAATGTGACGAAAACGATGGCCCCGGCCAAGAGCATGGCAAAGGTGATCTCCCCTCCGGAGTATTTCTCACCCTTCTCCACCAGTGTGCTGTAGATAGAATAGGAAGCAACGGCAAGTAAGAGCATCAGGTATCCAAGCAAGGAGAAACTGGCCGTCGCACCTACCGCCAAGACTGTGACTAAAACGCCCATCAGCGTGATCCCGATGCCTATCACCTGTTGCCGAAATGGCTTCCGCTTCAGGAAGAGAGTGGAGGCGATCAAGCAAAAAACGGGGATACAGGCGAGAAAAGCGCCGCTCTCCGACGCCGTGGTATAATTGATCCCCAATGTTTCACCGATGAAGTATATGATCGGACAAAAAAAGGCGACCAGTAGAACAGGGCGCCAAGATTTTTCCTTGAAGTTGATTTTAACAATGCCTATTGCAACACAGACGGCCATGACCAGGATCGCAACCA
>JBMNVE010000107.1:0-3343 GCA_050946655.1 Anaerovoracaceae bacterium | reverse complement strand
TGGTAAGAGAATATAGAGGAAGAATGCCCTGCACCCCATCGTTGCCGTCGAACTCCGGGTGAACCAGCTGGATCTTGTTCCGGCTCATCGTCGGCTTGCCGTAAAAAAATAGTTCCTGGCCTATCTTGAAGTGAGATGCCAAAAACCCGGCATTAAAAAACACAACCTCCACGGCAGCGCTTGTATCTTCTATGATCAGGCGGAGCACCTGCTTTCTTCCCCGGCGGTATCCATCCTTCATGATTCTTTGGACTTTTCCCCGGATCAAAGTGGCTTCCCCCACTTCCAGCTGTGCGATCAGTTTAACATGGCGTCTGTCCTGATAGTCACGAGGAAAGAAATAGATGAGATCTTCCAAGTTGCGGATGCCCATCTTTTCCAGCGCCAATGTTTTCTTCGGGCCGACACCCTTCAGCTTACTCACTGTCATATTGTCTCTTGACCTCGATATTCCTTCGCTTCAGGTTCTTGGAGATGGTACCAGCAACTACAACAGCCACGCTATCGGGAGCGGTTCCCGTCACGTGTTGTATGCTCTCATGGATATGTTCGATCAAGCGACTGGTCACTCTGGTAATACTCGTACCGAAGCGAATAACCACATAGATCCGAACATCTATGCCATCTTCCTTAAAGGTGATATCCATATGGGAATACCCATCCATGGTTCCACGCTTTTGAACAAAAGGCATGATCCGACCCCTGTGATTACTCAGTAGGACCTTGCCATCAAACTCTCCCACTGCATCGATAATGAGCTTTGCTATAGCATTCTTGGTTATTTGTATGCTACCTAGATTCGTTGTAACCGTATATACTTCCATCGTCATCCCCCTCTGAAAACAAAAATCCTGTGCCCGGGATCAGGCACAGAATATATTTTGCTGCTAGATGGCGCGGTTGATTTTGTTAGACCTGATACATCTGGTACAAACGTTTGCTCTTCTTACTTTGCCATCATCATCGATTCTCACCGTTTGAATGTTAGCATTCCATTTCCTTCTCGTATGTCTGTTGGAGTGGGAAACGTTATTTCCGGACACCTGGCCCTTTCCACAAACTTCACATTTTCTTGACATCTGCCGCACCTCCTTTTCCATGGTTTATCTTAAGCCTTGAGCATAATTTCTTCGCGAACAAATGGCATTATATCACAATGTCTCCGGTTATCGCAAGGCTTTTTTTCATTTTCCGTCAACTATTTCTCCCTCTTTCCTTTTTTTCGAACAGCCAAGGCGATAATCATGATGGCAAGAACCAATATGATCCCACCGATGAGAAGGTAGATCGTATGAAAGCCCGATTCTTCCTGATCCTGATTATTCTCCTTAGGGTCCTTTTTTTTCTTTGGCTCTTCTTTTTTCGGCTCTTCAACAGGGTCTTTTGCAGGAGGATCTGATGCTTTTTCAGCGGTGATCTGTATGTTTTCCTGGGTTTCGGGAGTACCCATGGACTGTTCATCAAGATCATAGGCCTCGTAGGTGCTGATCTTAACATTGGTAGGGCCTTCCTTCAAGGCTTTGAACTTCAGTTGGAATTCAATCGCTCCTCCTGTGCCCGCTCTCTTCAACTGCACAGCTCCTGCATCTCCTTCGCTGCTCCCGCCGGAAATATAAGAGAGAGTAGAAACATCATATTCAAGCATCCCGTTGACCCTTCCAATGTTGTCCCCGGAATACGTAACGGTGATGACACTTTCTTCTCCCACCTTAACATTGGTACCTTCAACGGAAACTTGAGCCGTTGCAGCAAAGGTAAGTGTGGGAAAGGCAAGGCCTATGGCTATCAATAATATTATAGTTAGTTTTTTCATTCTACCCTCATAATCTCTTTATTCTATGGCTTTGGTGCCGGTTTGGACGGCATATTGGTGTAAACGGGAATGCGGAAGACCAGGGGTGCTTCTACATTGGTGTATGCCCGTTTCAACAGCATTCCCTCCCCATAGGCCCCCTGAACGTTGGTCATATATTCGTGGGTGGCCACATTGGCGGGTCCATTCATCACGTTAAACTTTTTCAAGTAATAAGTATACTGATTTTTCTTGACGTACCCGCTGGCATAAAACTGAACGCCTCCTGCTAGAGATCTTTCAATGGTATTCCAAGGCCTGCCGTACGTCGTAGATCCTATTCCGGAACCCTTCGCATACCAAAGTCCCCTTTGTACCGCACTCATCCCGCCTGCTGTATAAGCTCCGATATTGAAGTGATTGTAATAACCCTCGTAACCAGGATATTTTCCGGAGCACAAACTACTACCATTCCATCCCTGCTCCATGATCACCATGGCAGCTAGTACATTAGGGTTAACACCAACTTTGGATCCGGCATTATATAAACTGTTAATATACAATGAGGAATTCATAAAGCTACCTGAAACAATCTTACTGATATACTCCTTCTTTGACATGGAAGTGTAGAAATAGTGGTCCATAAACTGGAAGATTTCACTGTCATTAAGGAAATTCCTAGGATCCATGTAGTAGGCAATCACATGGTCCCCGGCCTGATTCCATCTACCATCAAATTTGGTGTAAACCCCTGTGTTAGGATTATAGGCACCAGGCTTTTTTGATTTCCAGGAATCAGGAACAGTGGGCTCCACCAAGTTGTTCCCCAACCTCTGTTCTTTCGTTTGGACAGTACTCCAAGACATTCCTGTGTGCAAAGCAGTAAATGACCAAGTAGGATGCTTTTTATGAATATTTCTAAGATAAGGTTTATAGCTTTCCGGAAATTTCTGTTTTGTCAACATAGCCTCAAAGTCAGAATCAGTGACAATATTACTCGTGTCCACGTTTTTCGCCAAAATATAGCCCTTTTGCCCATTGGTGTACACCTGATACCACTTCACTCCATCTGCTGTCGTGTGGAGACCATCCAACTTCAAAAGCGTCCCACTGACAAATCGACCGATCGTCACGGCTCCTGTGGACGGGGACTTATGGACCGTCATATTGCTCAAGGCCACCCCTTGTTTCTTTGGCGAATAGGCGGTGTACGTGGCTTTGGGTGTTGTGGTGGATGTCGTGCCTAGGCGCACGTTCTTCTCCAAGATATATCCCGTCTGACCGTTGGTGTACACCTGATACCACTTCACTCCGTCTGCCGTCGTGTGAAGGCCATCCAACTTCAATGTTGTTCCACTGACAAATCGACCGATCGTCACGGCTCCTGTGGACGGGGACTTATGGACCGTCATATTGCTCAAGGTCACCCCTTGTTTCTTTGGCGAATAGGCGGTGTACGTGGCTTTGGGTGTTGTGGTGGATGTCGTGCCTAGGCGCACGTTCTTCTCCAAGATATATCCCGTCTGACCGTTGGTGTACACCTGATACCAC
>JBMNVE010000106.1:0-3588 GCA_050946655.1 Anaerovoracaceae bacterium | reverse complement strand
GATGGAAAAATTGTTTATGAAAGGAAATATCATGAAAAAGAGAAGTGAAGAAATCGCAAAGGATTTGGAAAAGTCCCTGGTGGATTTTTGCAGCAAGATCACATCCATTCCTTCGGAGCCGGGGCAGGAAGAAGAAGTTGCTAAAGTGTATATGGAAAAGATGCGGCAGCTGGGCTATCACGAAGTTTTCTCCGACCCTTGGGGAAATGTGGTAGGCATCATCAGGGGAAATGAGCCGGGCCCCATGATCATGTACAATGGGCACATGGATGCCGTCCCGGCGGGAGACCCGTCCCTATGGGAAGACCAAGACCCCTATAGCGGAGCAATCAAGACTTGTCCCATGTACGACAAGCACATGGAAAAAGAAGAAGAAACAAAAGCAATACTGGGCCGAGGGATCGCAGACTTGAAAGGGGGTGCTGCGGCGCAGATGTATTGCGGCGGTGTTTTGGCACGGCTGATCAAAGAAGGCTATCCGGTCAAAGGGACCTTTATGCTTTCCCAAGTCGTTTTGGAAGAAAACGGTGAGGCACTGGGTACCATTAAACTGCTGGAAAACTTCCGGGAAGAGGGACTCGACCCCGATGCTATGGTTTGCTGCGAACCGAGCAGTCTGAAACTGATGCTAGGTCATCGCGGGCGATGTGAGCTGAAAGTGGAAGTGGAAGGTAAGAGCTGCCATGGAAGTTCTCCCTGGCTAGGGGTAAATGCTGTTGTTAAAGCGGCAAAACTTATCCCTGAAATAGAAAAAAAGATATGGACCAACGGTCGGGTAGATGAGGACCTGGGGCAATCGGGTATCGCTCTTATTATGCTGGATATAGAGCCCAATGAGCTTTGCATCGTCCCCAACAAATGCACCATTGTCTACGACAGAAGACTGGTCCCCGGAGAAACGGTGGAAGATGCCGTCATGGAGATACAGGAGGTCATCGATGCTGTGAAGAAGGATGACCCGGAACTGGAAGCTCAAGTGAGCATCAACAAAAACTTGAGACGATCATACACCGGGAAGGAATGTGTGATAGAAAGCAAAAAGGAAGTCTGGAAAATCGACAAAGAGCATCCCTTTGTTAAAGCCTGCAGTGAGGGACTGGCATCCATGGGCCTGGATGTAGAATTGGGTTACTGGCCCTTTAGCACCGATTGCCCTGCGATGAACGATTTAGGTAAGCCGGTCATCGGATATTCAGGGCTCCAAGAGTATTACATTCATACTACATTTGAACGCGCTCGGGTCGACTATATCTTAGAAAGCCTAAGAGGGAATATCGGGATATTCCTGGAAGCGTCCAAGGGATTCTGAGGACGATCGCCCTCAGAAAAAGTTGGCAAAGAATCGTCCAACCAGCGGAATTTGAGAAATGGATTCCGCAAAATCGGGATTGGCTCTACCGGCGAGGATGGTCAGGAAAAAAATCGCGGCTGCAAGAATTATGACGCCAACAGGCTTGCGGATGCGGTTTTTTTCCACCTTCCTTATAGACTCTTCGTGCTTGGCTTGCTCTCTGGCTAGAGCGCTTCTGATCTCCCCTTCCAGCCGGGAAGGGATTTCCGGTTCTTCGTAAATTCGTTGCAGTTCCTCCCTGATTTTGATTGACTCGGCATCTTCGTCGGAGGAAATGCTCATCTCTTTTCTGGCATTGTTAAGCTGCTGCAGGACGGTCTTTTCATCTGAACGGAGTATTTCCACAATGTCGTCGATGGCCAGATCCCAAAAATAATACAACTTGAACACAGTAGTATTGCTATGGTCCAGGGTCTCAAAATAAGCATAGTGCTTGGAGTTCTTCGTAAAGGCCCTGGGGTATTTCTGATCCCGCATGGTCCTGATGGCGGACTTGAGGAGGACCTGGAGAAACCAATTTTTGAACTTTGGCCTGCCCTCTATTTTCCGAGCGTTGTACAAGCTGAAGTATATGGCATCCGCTGTGACTGCAATGGCGGCGTCCTGATTTTTCACGAAACTGTAAGCCAAACGGTAGTAATTTCCGCCATATTCCAAAGCGTGTTCTCGCATATCTTCAAACATTCTCTCCTTGAAATCGATCATGATTTATCCCTCCTAAAAAATAATTTTTGATTATCCGAAATGGTCGATTGGGTCTTGGCATCCGGTGTCAAGAGGACACTACCTATACAAAAAATCAGCGCGTTCACCACAACACCGACCATAGCGCAATATGCTGTTGCGAAATCAAGAATGAAGGTCCCTGCTAGAGTAATGAGGATTCCGGCAATGAGCCCTAAAGCGGCTGCTCTCCCCAAAGATCTCTTCCAGAAAAGGGCACCTAAGGTGGGCACGATCAACTGGAAGGTTCCGGCAAGAGCGAGTATGCCGATCTCAATAATCTGTAAAGGTGTCATCAAGGTGAATATATAGGCAACAGCAGATACTAAAATAACGGAAAAGCGACCGGTACGGACCAATTTATACTCGGAATGTGTCTCGTTTTTCAATTGCTTGTATATATCGATGGTACAGATGGTTGACAAAGAATGGATCTGGGAGTTGGCGGTAGATAAGGATGCTGCCGCGATTCCGCATAGCAAAACCGCTCCCATCACCGGATGGGTATAGTCCATGATCGCAGTAGCTATGATGTTGTCGGAAAACTCGGCATGGGGAAAGAGGGCCTTAAAGGCGGCAGCCGAAAGCAATGGACCCAGATACATGATGGTTGCAATGGAAATGAAGAAAGGAATTTTGTTGAAATGTTCCTCTCTCCCTGCTGCATAGGTCCTCGTCCACATGGGAGGACTCATCATCGCGCCTACCGGTACAACGAAAAACATGGATATCCACATCAAGGAACCGGCGTTGGGTGCTTGGTCCAGCAAGACGGAGGCGGGAGTTGTTTCCATAATTTTTGCAAAGGTTTGCTCAATGCCACCTGTCCTGTAAACTAGGAGAAAGCCGGTAAGAAGCATGGTAATAAAGGTCAGGCCCCCATAAAAAATATCTGTCAGGGCAACAGCCTTCAGACCACCGGACCAAAGGTAAATAATAATGACTGCATAAAAAATGAGACCGGATACCCTCCATGGGATCATGCCGCCACTGATGGTCTCAATAATCAGAGCACCTCCATATAGCTGGATCATCAAGTAAGGTATGGTAAATATGACGATAATGATCGTCACCAGGTTGGATAGGATGTTGCTTCTGTAAAAAAAACGAAAAAACTCACTGGGGGTCATGAGACAATGGGTTTTGCCGAAAAACCATATCCGGCGTCCGATTTTCATGAACAGCAAGCCGAAAAAAACATTCCAGGCAAAGCAGGTCATATACAGCGGCCCTTTGAAATAAAAAGAGCCGGTAGCACCAAGTACCGCAAAAGAACTTACCCAAGTCGCATAGACGGTGAAGAACAGAAGGACAAAAGGCATTTTCCTATCCTGTAGAAAGAATTCTGATGCCGTGGTCCCCGAATCCTTGCGGGCAAACTCGGCCAGGACCAGAGGGACAAAGGTGAAAACAAATATAATAATCAGTATGATCGTCGAATTACTCATATTGCTATTTTACCATATTAGCAGGGAAGAGACCACGCTTTCCGCCACAAGAAACCCGGCTAACGA
>JBMNVE010000105.1:0-3715 GCA_050946655.1 Anaerovoracaceae bacterium | reverse complement strand
GAAGAAGAAATCTCTCCGGAATAGGGTTTTCGTTGACAAGAACCGACGTCCTGTGATAAGATAATCGTGCTTTTGAGCCGAAAATGGCTTGAGATAGTAAATACCCGCGGGCTGCGGGAGAAAGGAGAAGAGAATGCCTACAATTAATCAACTGGTGCGTAACGGAAGAGAGACCAGCCTGAAGAAGTCTCATTCACCCGCTTTGAACAAGGGAATGAACTCCATCAGAAGAGTTTCAACAGATCAGAACTCCCCTCAAAAGAGAGGCGTATGCACCTCGGTCAAGACGGTGACACCTAAGAAGCCTAACTCGGCGCTGCGAAAGGTTGCCAGAGTAAGACTGACCAACGGTATCGAAGTGACAGCATATATTCCCGGGATTGGACACAATCTGCAGGAACACAGTGTCGTGCTGATCAGAGGCGGAAGAGTCAAAGACCTTCCCGGCGTGCGATACCATATCGTCAGAGGTACTTTGGATACAGCCGGTGTGGCGGAGAGAGGTCAGTCACGTTCCAAGTACGGAGCAAAGAGACCAAAAAAATAAGTTAAGATCGGGATACTAAGATATGCCCTTGATATATATCATGGAGCATGCACAGCCTGAGGAGCAATCATGACGGCCTCGGGAATGAGTACCCATGTCAATCGTGGCAAGGAGGGAAGAGACGTGCCAAGAAAAGGAAGCGTACCCAAGCGCGAAGTGCTGCCTGATCCGGTATATGGAAGTGTTGTTGTAGCAAAGCTCATCAACAGCATCATGCTGGATGGAAAGAAAGGTACAGCGCAAGCCATCGTTTATGATGCCTTTGAGCAGATCAACAAAACGACAGGCGAAGACGCATTGGAAGTATTTGAAAAAGCAATGAATAACATCATGCCTGTACTGGAAGTCAAGGCAAGACGTGTAGGTGGTGCAAACTACCAGGTCCCCATCGAGGTAAGACCGGAGAGACGTCAGACCCTGGGACTTCGGTGGCTGACTAAGTACACCAGAGCCAGGGGTGAGAAGACCATGAGTGAAAAACTTGCTAAGGAATTGATGGATGCGGCTACCGGAAACGGTGCATCTGTGAAGAAGAAGGAAGACACTCACAAGATGGCAGAAGCAAATAAGGCATTTGCACACTACAGATGGTAGTGACGATAAAAAATAGCAGAAAGGAGGTATATCTAGATGCCAAGACAATTTTCGTTAGAGAAAACTAGAAACATCGGTATCATGGCACACATCGATGCCGGAAAAACTACAACAACGGAGCGTATTCTCTTCTATACAGGGAGAACTCACAAGATCGGTGAGACCCATGACGGCGCAGCCACCATGGACTGGATGGATCAGGAACAGGAGAGAGGTATCACTATCACCTCTGCTGCTACTACAGCACAATGGAAAGAGAATAGGATCAACATCATCGACACCCCGGGACACGTGGACTTTACGGTGGAGGTTGAACGTTCTCTTCGCGTCCTGGACGGTGCGGTCACTGTCCTTTGCGCTAAAGGCGGGGTAGAACCCCAGTCGGAGACAGTATGGAGACAGGCGGAAAAATACGGCGTACCCCGTATGATTTTCATCAACAAAATGGATATCATGGGAGCGGACTTTTATCGAGTCGTGAACATGGTTCGTGACAGACTCAAAGCCAACGCAGTACCGATACAAATTCCAATTGGAGCTGAAGAGGATTTCGTAGGGATCATCGATCTCATCGAAATGAAGGCAGAGATATATAAAGATAACCTGGGAAGAGAGTTTGACATTACGGACATTCCCGAAAATCTCATGGGTGATGCAACGGAGTGGCGTGAAAAGATGCTGGAATCCGTGGCGGAATCCAATGAAGATTTGATGATGAAATTCCTGGAAGGGGAAGAACTGACCGAAGAGGAAATCAAAGGAGCGATCAGGGAGATGACCATTGCCGGTCAGATGGTCCCTGTGACCTGTGGATCGGCATATAAGAACAAGGGCATACAGATGATGCTGGATGCTGTGGTTGACTTTATGCCCTCACCTTTGGATATTCCGCCCATCAAAGGGATCTTGCCCCGCACAGGGGAAGAAAGCGAACGTCATGCCGATGACAACGGACCATTTTCCGCTTTGGCATTTAAGATCATGAGCGATCCCTTTGTGGGGAAACTGGCTTTCTTCAGAGTGTATTCTGGTGTCCTGAAAACGGGCTCCTATGTACACAACTCCACTAAAGGCAAGAAGGAAAGGATCGGAAGGATCCTCCAGATGCACGCCAACAAGCGAGAAGAGCTGGAAACAGTGTACTCAGGGGATATCGCCGCTGCGGTAGGCCTGAAAGACACCACCACCGGGGACACGCTGTGTGACGACAAACATGAAATCATTTTGGAGTCCATGGAATTTCCCGATCCGGTTATCGAGATCGCCATTGAACCCAAGACCAAAGCCGGTCAGGAAAAGATGGGCGTGGCACTGTCTAAACTTTCTGAGGAAGACCCCACATTCAAGACATATACCAACGACGAGACCGGTCAGACCATCATTGCCGGTATGGGAGAGCTCCATCTGGAAATCATCGTGGACAGACTGCTTCGTGAGTTTAAGGTAGAGGCCAACGTAGGTAAGCCGCAGGTTTCCTACAAGGAGACCCTCACCCAGTTGGCAGACGTGGACTTCAAGTATGCCAAGCAGTCGGGAGGACGAGGTCAGTACGGCCACGTCAAGATCAAAGTTTACCCAAGAGAGCCGGGAGAAGGGTTCGAATTCGTCAACTCAATCGTTGGCGGTGCCATCCCCAAGGAGTACATTCCCAAGGTGGAAGACGGAATCAAGGGTGCTATGGCAAATGGCCCCATCGCCGGATACCAGGTGGTGGACGTGGGCGTCGAGCTATACGATGGTTCTTACCACGAAGTAGACTCATCGGAGATGGCCTTCAAGATGGCCGGATCCATGGCATTCCGAGAAGCATGCAAGAAGGGGAAACCGGTTCTGCTGGAACCTGTCTTCAAGGTAGAAGTCACCGTTCCCGAGGAATATATGGGAGACGTGATCGGAGACATCAGCGGCAGGAGAGGACGGATCGAAGGTTCGGACATGCAGTCCGGAGCGGTAGCCGTAAGAGGAATGGTTCCTCTGTCGGAAATGTTCGGATATGCAACGGACTTGCGTTCCAAGACCCAGGGCCGCGGCGTGTACGTCATGCAGTTTGACCACTTCGAAAAGCTGCCTGACAGCTTGATCGAAAAAATCAATCAATAACCTTAATATAGGAGGAAATAACAATGGCAAAACAAAAGTTTGAAAGAAACAAAACCCATGTAAACATCGGAACCATCGGGCATGTAGACCATGGTAAGACGACTCTGACGGCAGCCATCACCACGACATTGCAGCAGAGATACCAGCTGGGTGAAAAGATCGCCTTCGACCAGATCGATAAGGCGCCGGAAGAGAAGGAAAGAGGGATCACCATTTCCACTTCCCACGTAGAATATGAGACCCCCAATCGTCACTACGCACACGTAGACTGTCCGGGCCACGCTGACTATGTAAAGAACATGATCACCGGAGCAGCCCAGATGGATGGCGCGATCCTGGTGGTAGCAGCCACAGACGGCCCCATGCCTCAGACCAGAGAGCACATCCTGCTTTCCCGTCAGGTAGGCGTACCCTACATCATCGTATTTTTGAACAAGTGCGACATGGTAGACGACGAAGAGCTTCTGGACCTGG
>JBMNVE010000104.1:0-3777 GCA_050946655.1 Anaerovoracaceae bacterium | reverse complement strand
CAATGCCTTTCTCATCATCGAGTCGGTGGATCCGGAGCGGGGTGAAGATGTGAGGGCAGCGGCAAAGATGCTGGCAGAGAAGACAGAAGAGTTTTTAGGGGGAAGGACGGAAATCTTCCTGATGAATGTGGAAGAGCGAGAGATCGTTCTTACGGACTAATCCCGTTGCCAAAGGATGGATCCGATATCGGTCAAGGGAAAGTCCTTGAAAAACTTCACTTTCAAGCCACGGCCTTGGATGAATTGTGTGATTTCTTTATGATCCGGGTGCAAGCTCAGATCGCCGTGAAAGATGACTTCATCTTCCACCTTGCCGGAAGTACCGCCCAGAAAGCCGTAAGAATAACCGGGAAGAACCACATGGCCAGGGGCAACTTGAAGGACAGACATGCCCGCATCTCTCAAGGGGCCGATCATACCCCGGTCTGAGGTGATCACGGAGCGCTCATCTACGATGACTGTATTGCACTTGGCATAGCCTTGGTTCACATGGACGGTGGTCATGGCCATTTCCCAGGCTGCCGTCAGAAGCTCAGGGTCGGTGTATTTCAAATTGTGGATGAAATACCTCCCCGTGCAGGCAGCGTTATACCTGACTTCCTTCGGATAGCCGGGGGAGAGCTTTGCCGGATCACCGCGAAATACTCTCAAACCCAAATCACAGAGATAGAGATCCGGGTGAGTCCCGATGCCGTCGGAGACGGAATGGGTGGATTCTATTTCTGTGATTTTGTGTGTCCTAGATAAATATGTCTTAAGTTTTGGGTGTGCCAGACAGGAAAGATAGATCATTCCTGTCCGGGAACCTGGGGAAGAGAGGCAAAGCCGGCTTCCAGTTCTTCGTCTGTGGGGATGTGGTCGGTCATCTTGCCATCGTTGTAATCGGCATAGGCATACAAATCGAAGTACCCGGTGCCGGTAAGTCCAAAGACGATGGTTTTTTCTTCGCCGGTTTCCTTGCACTTCAGCGCCTCGTCAACAGCTGCCCTGATGGCGTGTCCGCTTTCCGGTGCAGGAAGGGTGCCTTCAACTCGGGCGAAATTGCTGATGGCTTCAAAGACGGAAGTCTGTTCCACTGCGGTTGCTTCCATATATCCGTCGGCGTAAAGCTGGGAGATGACGGGGCTCATGCCGTGGAAGCGAAGGCCGCCGGCGTGGTTGGGCGAGGGGATGAACCCGTGACCCAGGGTATACATCTTTGCCAGTGGCGTGATCTGCCCGGTGTCGCAGAAGTCATAAGCATACTTCCCTCTGGTTAAACTTGGGCAGGATGCAGGCTCTACGGCAATAAATCTGTAGTCCTTTTCCCCACGGAGTTTTTCACCCATAAAGGGAGCGATAAGCCCGGCCAGGTTGGATCCGCCGCCGGCACAGCCGATAATGATATCCGGTTTGATGTTGTACTTATCCAGTGCCGCCTTGGTTTCCAATCCGATGATGGACTGGTGCAGGACCACCTGATTCAACACGCTTCCCAGGACATAACGATAGCCTTCCCGGCTCACTGCCGATTCCACCGCTTCGGAGATGGCGCAGCCCAGGCTGCCTCCTGTTCCCGGCCGTTCCTTCAGTATTTTCCTCCCTACTTCTGTGGTGTCTGAAGGAGAGGGGGTCACCGTCGCGTTGAAGGTTCGCATGACCTCTCTACGGAAGGGCTTTTGTTCGTAGGAAACCTTTACCATAAACACATCCAGATCCAGTCCCAGGTATCCGCATGCCATGGCCAGTGCAGTGCCCCACTGCCCGGCGCCGGTTTCTGTGGTCACGCCTTTCAGTCCCTGCTTTTTTGCGTAATAGGCTTGGGCGATGGCGGAGTTCAGCTTGTGGCTCCCGCTGGTGTTGTTTCCTTCAAATTTGTAGTAGATCTTTGCCGGTGTATCCAGCAACTCTTCCAGACAGTATGCCCTGACCAAGGGAGAAGGGCGGTACATTCTGTAAAAATCCATGATCTCCGCCGGGATATCCATGTATGCATGATCATTGTCCAGTTCCTGATCCACCAAGTCTCTACAGAAGACCGGTTCCAGATCCTCAGCTGTCAATTCTTTCCCGGTGCCGGGATCAAGGAGAGGTGCCGGCTTGGTTTTCATGTCGGCCCTTACGTTGTACCATTTTGTCGGTAATTCGGATTCGTTCAGATAGATCTTGTAGGGAATTTCGTGCTTTGTCATTGTTCTTTCCTTTCTTACCGCTGCTTTGGGAATAAAAAAAGGTTCTGCCACTAGGACAAAAACCCATCGTTTTTGTTTGCCACCCAACACCAACATCGGTGTTTTTGCTCTCGAGTACAGCGTTATACCCGCTCCCCTTGTAACAGGCGGAGAACCTGTCAGGTGCTACTTGATCCTCGGCCATTCGGCCCGGTCGTTCGTCCTGCCCTCGGAAGTCCATTCACCCCAATCTTCCTTGCCACATTTCCAGCATCAGCGGCTCTCTATCAATTCGGATTTGGAGATACTACTCTTCGTCAACGGTTTGAAAAATATTAACTTAAATCCGATTATAGGGAGGGGGGATGGAAATGTCAAGTATTTTAATTTTTAATTGACTTTATTTGGCTACCGGCTGTAAAATAATGGAAGAATATGGAAATTACTTTCAAGGAAAGGTGGGAGACATGAAGGGAAAACTGCAGTATTTCAGGGAGCTGGAGGAAAGGTATAGAAGAGAATTGGCCCATTGTCCGGCCGGGTACATGATTCGGACCCGTACCTGTTCCGGCACTTGGAATTATGCGGAAGTAAAAAAGATAAAAGGTAAGTATGTCCGTCGAGGGATCACTAAGAATCGTGAAGCCGTCTATCGCTATGCAGAAAGCGATTTCTGCAGGAAATGATCAAGATCCTGGAAGCCAACTGCCATGCCCTAGAACGGTTCGTAGAAACGTACCGGGAAATCGATTCGGGAATGGTCATAGAGTCTCTTCCCCATACCTATGATGACCTTCCGGTAGAGGCATTCTTCCCCCTTGCTGTCATTCCTAATTGGGCCGGGGAAGATTACCCCAAAAATCCCTTATTTCCGGAACACCTGCGCCATATCACCCTAAAGGGGTACAAGGTCCGCTCAAAGTCGGAACTGTACATCGCCAGCCAACTGGACCAATATGATATCCCCTTTCGATATGAAATGGAGATTTGCCTGGGAAACAAAAAATATTACCCTGACTTTACTATGCGCAACCCGCAAAACGGACAGCTGATCTACTGGGAGCATTGCGGAATGGTAGGCGATGAAAGGTATATGGACAGCCACTATGACAAGATGAGGATTTATGGAAAATACGGCATTGTCCCTTGGAAGAACTTGATCGTCACATATGATGACGAAGAGGGGAACATTAATGCCCAGGACATCGACCGAGCTATCCAAGGTTTGGTAAAAACCATGGGGCTGTGGAGGAGGTGATTGGGTTTCTGTACATTTGAGGTGTTTTCAAGGCAATTAGTTAGGAAACCGGGGAGGTTGGTGGAGGGGGCCGGGCAGGTTTCTGTACATTTGAGGTGTTTTCAGGCTAATTAGTTAGGAAACCCCGAGGGGCAGTGGAGCCGGCCGGGCAAGTTTCTGTACATTTGAGGTGTTTTCAAGGCAATTGGTTAGGAAACCGGGGAGGTTGGTGGAGGGGGCCGAGCAGGTTTCTGTACATTTGAGGTGTTTTCAAGGCAATTAGTTAGGAAACCGCGAGGGGCAGTGGAGCCAGCCGAGCAAGTTTCTGTACATTTGGGGTGCTTTCAGGCCAATTAGTTAGGAAACCGGGGAGGTTGGTGGAGGGGGCCG
>JBMNVE010000103.1:0-3785 GCA_050946655.1 Anaerovoracaceae bacterium | reverse complement strand
CCCTTTAGGGCTACCACGAGAAGGACGTGCGATTGGCAAACCTTTCAACGCGTCTTAAGACGCTGGCAGGTAGCGGCCCCTTATAGGGGCATAAACAAACCACCGGCTAAGCCGGTGGTCATGATTGTGAAGAGGCACATGTAAGCCATGAGGATGTTTATAAAATGATCAAGGTAACCAATAGAAAGGACCCAAAGAAGATATATATCTTTGAAGATACCCGCCTAGAGTGGATCATGGGTCATATGATAGACCTGCTCCATAGGGCTCACGGTGCAGACATGGAAGCATGGGAGAATAGCGCCCTTAAAGGGCTGGATATATTGACCGGCTCCCTCATGGGACATGAGATCCGCAGAGGAGAGTATAGTATCAGTGTGGAGTACGAGGAGCATGACGAATGAACAGCTGGCAAGCGCCATTCAGAAAGGCCAAGATGATCTGATCCCTCAACTGTGGGACCAGGTGGTTGACTTCATCAAGTATATGGCAAGCAAGAGGCTTAAAAGTGCACCCGAAGAGAAACAAGACCTCTTTGACGATATGGTCAATGAGGCATATTTTCATTTTCTGGAAGCCATCAAAGGGTTCAGGGCTGAAGAGGGTAGCCTTTTTGTAACATATCTGAAGTTTCACCTCAAGACCGCATTTACAACAGCTCTGTATGGTGGCCATAGTAGCCGTAAGCTAAACGAGCCACTTAACACCGCTACCAGCATAGATAAGCCACTGACCACCACCTCAGGTAGTGAGGCCTTCACCCTGGCCAGCACTCTTGTAGATGAAAATGCAGAGGCACCATATAGATCCATTGAAGAGGCCAGCTACTGGAATGCCGTGTACTACAAGCTAAGGAGCGAGATAGAAAGCGTGAAGGCACCCCCGACAGCTAAGAAGATATTACTGCACCAGCTGGAGCATGGTAGCACCGCCACTCAGGCCAGGGAGGTACTAGGCCTAAAAGCCGATTACCAAGGATATAATGAGGCAGTGAGACGGCTCAAAAAAAGGTTGAAAGCTAGGAGCAGAACAGATGAGGACCTGGCCGAAGCCATCCCGGTAAGAGGCTACAGCGTGAAGAGGTTCAAGGAGCGTGGATATACAAGTTTAGTAGAAGAGATTGCATTGAAAAATGCAGAAATAGACCTTAAGGAAAAAAGATACATATCAAAAATAAGCGGGGATATCGTTTGATATTGTGTAATATATTATCGTATCCATTCAAAACCAAGTGGCGATATTTTGGCGATTGAAGAAGCCGACAGATGAATTGTGAAAAATAAAAAGCCCGCAACTGTTGAAATTGCAGGCTTTATGGTATCCCGTAGGGGAGTCGAACCCCTGATTCCACCGTGAGAGGGTGGTGTCTTGACCACTTGACCAACGGGACATGTGGCGCCTTATTTCCCTTCGACGCGAATATTATTATATATGACCACACAAGATTTGTCTATCTAAAAATTTGGAGGTGGCATTTGGCTGCCTCTATTGAAAACAGATAGTTTCTTTGATAAAATGAAGCCCGTAAGATCGGAGGAAACAGCATGATTCATTATCAAAGTACAAGAGGCAGCAAATATATCAAGACATCATCTCAGGCGATCATTCAAGGGATCGCCGAGGACAACGGGCTATACGTTCCCAATGAGATCCCGGAGCTGCCGTTTGCCATAGAAGAAATGATGGGAAAACCCTATACCCAGGTGGCGTTTTCCATCATAAAGTCCTTTTTTGAGGACTATACCGATGAAGAGATGTGGGCCTGTGTGGAAGGTGCCTATGACAGTAAATTTGAAGCCGAGGACATCGTTCCCGTAAAAAAAGCAGGGGAGGCTTACTTCCTGGAGCTGTATCACGGAAAGACAGCGGCCTTTAAGGATATGGCCCTGTCCATTCTTCCCTATCTTCTCACTACAGCAATGAAGAAGGAAAAAGAAGACCGTAAGATCTGTATTCTGACTGCCACATCCGGAGACACGGGGAAAGCGGCCTTAGAAGGCTTTGCCAATGTGCCGGGAACGGAAATCATCGTATTCTATCCCAACCAGGGGGTCAGTCAGGTCCAGGAACGCCAGATGACCACCCAGGAGGGGGAGAACACCCATGTCTTTGCTATTGAAGGAAACTTCGACGATGCCCAGACCGGGGTAAAAAACATCTTTAGCGATGAAGTCTTTGCCGGGGAAATGGAAAAAAACAACTGTAAATTATCATCGGCCAACTCCATCAACATAGGAAGGTTGATCCCTCAGGTTGCATACTATGTGTACGGCTACATCAAATTGGTGGAGCAAGGGGTGATCCAAAACGGAGACCAGATCAATGTGGTGGTTCCCACAGGGAATTTCGGAAACATCCTTGCAGCCTACTATGCAGGGCAGATGGGCATCCCCATCAAGAAATACATCTGCGCCAGCAATGAAAACAAGGTTCTGACCGATTTTATCAACACCGGAACCTACAATATCAATAGAGAGTTTTATCTCACCGACTCTCCATCCATGGACATTCTCATTTCCAGTAATTTGGAGAGGCTGCTCTATCATTTGAGCGGTGAAGACGGAGCGGAAATCGTTGGCCTGATGGAAGCGCTAAAGCGTGACAAGAAATATACGGTGAGCCCCAAGATCAACTATGCGTTGGATATCTTTTATGGGGGATATGCAGATGGGAAGAGATCTGCGGAGGCCATCGGTGACATGTACAGGAAGTACAATTACCTGATGGATACCCATACGGCGGTAGCCTACCGCGTGTATGAAGATTATCTTGCCTATACGGGAGACCCCACTCCCACGCTGATTGCCAGCACCGCCAGCGCCTATAAGTTTGCAGAGAGTGTTTCCGATGCCATCGGTATCGGTAGGGGGGAAGACGGCTTTTCTTCCATAGAGAAGCTCTACGGAGCTACAGGGGTCAGGGTGCCCTCCGGCTTGAAGGGCCTGGACGAAAAGGAAATTCGTCACCAAGGGGTGGTGAAGGTTGCGGATATGCCATCTGCTGTTAAGGACTCACTAAAGTAGTGTAAAATCTCGGTAAATTCCACGAAAAAGCCCCCACAAGCGGGGGCTTTTGTTGTATAGTGAGGCTGTAAAGGAGGTGAAGCATTACGAAAGAGCAATTGACGATGGCTGCACAAAAGAGAATCGCATTGATCGCTCATGATCATCTGAAAGACGAAATGGTCGCATGGTGTGACAAGAACAAGGACGTCCTCAAGAGACATTTCCTGTGCGGAACAGGGACAACTTCTAAGCTGATATCCGAAGAAACCGGCTTGCCGGTGAAGGCACTAAAGAGCGGACCCCTTGGCGGAGACCAACAGATCGGGGCGCGGATTGCGGAAGGGGAAATAGACATGGTCATCTTCTTTAGCGATCCCCTGGAAGCACAGCCCCACGACCCGGATATCAAAGCGTTGTTGCGGATAGCCAATGTGTACGATATCCCTTTTGCAGGCAACAGAGCGACGGCAAACTTTCTGGTGAAGAGCGAGCATATGAACAAGACATACATTCATGAAACCAGCGATTTTGCCGGTGTGGCCGAAAAAAGAACACCGAAATTACAAAAACGACCGGAAGGAAAATAGACAGCTTAAAATCAAAGATTTTCCTTGAAAAAATGCTTGGGCTATGGTAGATTGGTACTTGGCCATTGAGCATTCTTTTTATTTTGGGGCGCTCAAAAGTGATTTGGAGGATTGACCGAGTGGCTAAGGAGCTCGCCTGGAAAGCGAGTAAGGTGTAACAGCCCCGCGGGTTCGAGTCCCGTGTCCTCCGCCA
>JBMNVE010000102.1:0-3883 GCA_050946655.1 Anaerovoracaceae bacterium | reverse complement strand
TTTGCACCGGCTATAGGAAAAGAAAAACCGTTGTACCGGTAAGGAATAAATGGTACAATATTACGTGGCTCTTTGAGCCGAAGATAGACTTTGGAGCAAGAGTTGTCCTCCCAAAAGGAGAGACAATATGAAAATCAGAGAATTGCCGGCTGGTGAGAGGCCGAGAGAAAAAATGGTCAGATCGGGCAGAGGATCCCTATCCAACAGCGAATTGCTTGCGATCCTCCTGCGAACGGGGACCAAGGAGAAGACGGCTCTCCGCCTGGCAGAAGAGGTTCTGTCTCTGGACAGAAGCGGACTTCTATACCTTGAAGAATGCTCCCTTGAGGAGCTGGCAGGAGTTAAGGGAGTCGGAAGGGCCAAGGCGTGCCAAATCGGCGCAGCAGTGGAACTGGGCAAAAGGATTGCCACCATGCCCAGAGAGGAAAGGAACCTCATCAAGAGTACCAAGGATGTGGCGGACGTCTTCATGGAGAAGATGCGCTACTACGGGAAGGAACACTTTGATGTGTTGCTTCTGGATGCAAAGGGAAATCTCGTGGCCACGGAGAACGTGGCTGTGGGCGATATTTCGTCCAGCATCGTCCATCCCCGGGAGACTTTTCGCAGCGCCATCAAGAGAGGGGCCTTTGCGGTCATCTTGATCCACAACCACCCCAGCGGAGATCCATCCCCCAGTAAGGAAGATATCCGTGTGACGGAGAGGCTGTGCAAGGCCGGAGAAATATTGGGGATCAATGTTTTAGATCACATCATCATCGGTGACGGAACATACATCAGCCTCAAAGGGGCAGGGTTCATTTAGAAATACGGAGGAAATAATAGTGTTAGGTTTTTCAACAAAGGATATGGGTATCGACCTGGGAACAGCCAATACCTTGATTTATGTCAAGGATAAAGGCGTGGTTCTCAATGAGGCTTCTGTGATTGCGTACGATAAGCGAAATGCGGAGATCATAGCCACAGGGACCAAGGCAAAAGCCATGTTCGGCAAGGCGCCAAAGAATATTGTGGTAGTGAAGCCGCTACATGACGGCGTGATTTCCGACTTTGATATGGCAGCGGAGATGCTCCAGAGATTCATCCGGCAGGTTCTGGGGGACAGGCGTCCTTCGGGGATGAAAGTAGTGGTGGGCGTGCCCAGCGGTGTTACGGAAGTTGAAAAACGTGCGGTAGATGAAGTCATCAGGCAAATGGGAGCCAAGGAAGTGTTCATTTTAGATGAGCCTACGGCGGCGGCCATCGGGGCCGGATTGGATGTGGAATCCTCCGATGCATGTATGGTGACAGATGTAGGCGGCGGCACTTCGGACATTGCCATCTTGTCCCTAGGGGGCATCGTTGTCAGTACGTCCATGCGATATGCGGGGGATAAGTTCAACGAGGCAATCGTGGCATACATCCGAAAGAAAAAGGGTGTTCTCATCGGAGAAAAAACCGCCGAAGAGCTAAAGATACAAGTGGGTTCCGCCTTGGTGGAACTGGACAACAACGGCAAAGAGATCATTCGGAGCATGAATGCCAGAGGGCGTGACCTGATTTCAGGTTTGCCTAAAACCTTTCCCGTGACCAACAAGGACATTGAAGCGGCACTCCATGAGTCCATGGATATGATCATCGATGCCATCAAGAGCACGGTAGAGAAGGCACCTCCGGAAATTGCCGCTGATATAGCCGAAAGAGGGATGGTCCTCACCGGCGGAGGAGCTATGATTGAAAATCTGGACAAACTGATCCAGCAGAGAACAGGCATGATCGTTGCCCTGGCAGAACAGCCGTATGAAGCGGTAGCCATTGGCGCCGGGCACAGTCTAAATCATATCGATAAACTGAGGATGTATGCCAACGATAAAAAGAGATAGGGCAAACCCGTATGAAGTGGTTCAAGGAACATAAACTGTTTACTGTTGTGGCAGGCATAGTGATCGGACTATGCCTTGTCATTGTGATCTCCTTCGCCACCGCAGGGGGCTCCACGGTTTTTGGTAGAGCGGTACAGAGTTTTATCGTCACCGTGCAGAAGCCCATTTCCGCCGTTACCGGCGGGGTGGAAAACACCTTATCGGGGATACTTTCCTTCCGAAGCACCCAGAAGGAAAATGAAAGGCTGAAGGAAGAAAATGAAAAGCTGAAACAGGAAAACTTGGAACTGAAGCTGACAAGTCAAGAACTGGATGATCTTCGATCTCTATCGGAGGTCTTTTCCTACGACGCCTATCAAGAGGGCAGGAAGGTTGTGGCCGGCAGAGTCATTGAGGTGGATCTGTCCAATCCCTATGTGGTCTTCACCATCGATGTTGGGGAAAACAAGGGCGTGAAAAAAGATGACGTTGTAGTGGACGGTTCCGGGATCATAGGCAAGATTTCCGAGACCGGGGGAGATTGGGCCAAGGTGGTTTCCGTACTCAGCGATGGAAACAGCATCAGCTTTCGCACCTTGCGAGATCCTAAGATCACCGGTATCCTTCAGGGTAACGGAAAGAATAAGCTGGAAGGCTATCTCATGAGTGAAAATTCGCGGATCACAAAGGGGGACACTCTGGTCACTTCGGGGATCGGCATCTACCCCATGGGGATCCGTATCGGGAAGGTCACAGAGGTGGATTACGACGATAATCGGCAATTAAAAACTGTCACTGTCCAACCGACGGTCAAGTTTGACAATATGCAAAAGGTGGCGGTTTTCATATGACCTTAAAGAAACTTATCCTCCTTTTTGTTTTGGCCTTCCTGTTCCAATTGACCTTAGTCAATTTACTGTCCGTCAGGGGGATAGCACCTAATTTGGTGCTCTGCCTGACCGTTGCCATCACCTTTGCTTATGAAGAGGGGTATCGGGCAATCCCCTTTGGTCTGGTGGCCATGCTGTTTATTGACATCACCAGTGCCTACTACATCGGCATCGGATCCTTGTCGCTCTTCATCACGGCGATAATGGTCATCATCTTCAGACGGCAGTTGAACGTAGAACAATGGGCACCACTGGTGGTAACCAGCGTTTTTAGTACTTTTGTGTATAACATCCTGTATTGGGCATTGCTGAAGCTAATGGGGAATCCCATGAGCATATTCTACATCCTCAAAGTACAGGGCTGGTATGCTCTATACAACGTAGTTATCACAGGGATACTCTTTTGGCTGATGTCACGGAATATCAAGAAAAGAGAAGTGCGTAGGTACGATACATGAAAACCAGATTCCTACAATCCAGATATATGCAGTTGCTGGCCTTTTTGGCTGTGCTGGCGGTATTGCTCATCGTACGGCTTTTCATTCTCACTGTTTTGGAGCACGGATCTTGGGCACAGACTTCAGAGAACATTTCCACCAGGAGCATATACACTACTGCCCCTCGGGGTGAGATATACGATCGCTATGGCAGACTTCTTGCCGGAAACAAACAATCCTTTACCATAAGGATGAGCGGGAGCAAGCAGACCGACGAAGAACTCAACGCCAATATCACCACCCTCCTGGCGATCCTGGAAAAAAACGGGGATACCGTTCAGGATGACTTTCCCATTGTCATCGATGGAGAAAACTATAGCTTTACTTACGAGAAAGAAATCGCCGACTGGCTGGAATCAAGAGGATTAGAGCAGGGCTTGAGTGCCGAGGCAGCCTTTGATGCGCTTCGGGCAAAGATGGGGATCGATCCCTCCCTGGACAGATACGATGCCCAGTTGGTGATGCAGAAGACCTACAACCAGTACCCGCCGATTTCCATCGTGGAAATGGAATATACTGCAGAAGTGGAAAAAAAGAAATTTCTGCAGACGTACTTTGGAGACAGTAAAAAGAACAGCAAGATGACTGCCGAGGAAGCATTTGTTGCCATTCGGAAGGAAATGAAGATCGATGAGAGCCTCAGCGATGTGGAGGC
>JBMNVE010000101.1:0-3975 GCA_050946655.1 Anaerovoracaceae bacterium | reverse complement strand
ACTTACGTGAGGCAGTTTTGGCATGTTCATTTTCATGGATACCGAGGCAGATTCCAATATCTCTCCGTTTTGTATCCGGTTCATATCACAAAAAATATTCTGCTTGGCTATTTGCGGAAACTCAAAATAAAAAGGATATTGAAAGCACTATTCAAAAAAGATAGAATAGTCGCATAAATCAAATTATCACTAGGACTTACTTGTGTAAAGGAGAAGAATATGGGGAAAAGAGGAATTAGAGCTTTATTGGCACTGATTTTGGTTATGGTCATGGGGGCGGTAGCCTTTGCCGATGTGAACCAGCCGTCTGATGACGGGATCAGTGTATCCACCAAAGTGACCGGTGGAACGGTAAAGGTGATCCTTTCCAACACCACCGACAATGACTTCACCGACATTGTTGTGACACCGGAAGTCCCGGAGGGCTTGGCCATCGATAAGGCATCGGCCACCGTGGACTCCTTGAAAAAAGGGGAATCCAAGGAATTGGTGTTCAAGTACAGCGGAGCAGGCCAAGGAGATAAGCTACCGGGGACGGTAAAAGCAAAAGGAAGCAAAGTAAAGACTGGTGATCCTACCGGTAGTCTGATGGTTCTCATTGGTATCATGATTATATCCGGCGGCATTGCCTTTTTTGCATTGAGGAGGAAAAAAGGCACAAAGGCCGGGATGTCTATTTTGGTCATTGGCCTTCTGACGGGAGCCATATTTATTGGGTCCCAAGGGGTGGCCAGTGCGGCAGTAGTGGATAAAACCGCCGACATCGCCGACAAATTTACGGTCAACGAAAAGGAATACGACTTTAAAGCAAAGATCACATACAAAGAAAATGTACCTGAGACGGGCACGGAACCCATCACATCTGAGCCGGGAGCGCCTAATCAGTACGCCATACAGCCGTCCCTTCTGGACTTCACCTCTACTGATGATATCTGCATCAAGACGGTAGGACAATGGAGAAAAGAAACGGGTAGCAGCGCCACCTTCTTTGAAAACGGAGAAGCCCTCAGTGATCATGACATCATCGTGAGCAATGGTAAAGTGGGCATCGTTTTGGCTGTGGGGACCCGCAATCCATGGGGCTATCCGGCAGGATCGGTTCTGGATGCCGGTGTGATCAAAGACGGAACGCCCAAGAGGGATACGATATGGTCCCTGGAATTCCTCATGAACGGATGGGACTCCTGGGCACCGGAAAACTGTGGCGTGGTCAATTTCGAGCTGGTCAAGTATGATTTTGAACAATGTAAAGAAGATAAAAAGGGCCTTCCGGCAGTGAAGGTAAGCCGTAAATACACGGTGCTGGAAGATGCCGACGGCAACGCCTCTGATATCGCCGTAGTGACCTACTACGGCGGTGAGAAGGGGGAAAACTACATGTACATGTACGATACGGTGAAGAACAACGGAAGTGCACTGGTCAAAGGGAAGACCACCCGCTTTGCCATTACCAATAAAGGCGACGATGGTGGCTCTCTCAAGTACATGAAGGATCTGCGAAGCGTAATGAGCTATGGGAACAAGGATGGGCAGGAGTATTCCGTGGCCTATACGGTTCCCGAGAAACAATTTGACCCCAAGGTAAACGTAGACGGAAAGGGCGGCTCTCTGGGATACAAAGAATTGAGGACCCCCTGCAACTATGAGCCCGGTTCCACCACGGTATATCAGGAATACATTGCTATCTCTGACAAAGCCGACACATCTCTTCTTGCCGATACGGTGAACAAGATCAACGGCACTGAGGTCATGTCGGTAAAGGGTACAGTGACAGAAAAGGACGGGGGAAGTCCGGCAAAGGATGCCGTTGTAGTGGTCAAGAACGGAGAAAACCTGGTAGGATTCTTCAAGACCGACGGTAGCGGAAAGTATACGGCGAATCTTCCCAAGGGTGCATACACCTTCTATGTTGAAAAGCAGGGAATGGCGCCGGGAGAGGCCAAGGCTGTTTCAGAAGCGGGACAGGTAGACCTGCAGACGGGAAGCAAAAAGGCCGATTTGACCATCAACCTGAAGGATCAGGACGGAAATCCCGTATGGGGCAAGGTCGACATCAAGGGAGAATATCCTGAGGTGAGATATACCGGAAACTCCGTTTACCAGAGCAAGACCAAGGGCGTCATAGAGGCCCAGGTGAATGATATCAATAATTTTGAAGCAACGGTTTACGGAGAGGGGTACTTCTTCTTCTCCAAGACCGTGAACATTACGGCAGCTGATGTAAGCGGTGGTAAGGTAGATGTGACGGTAGACAAAGAGATAAAGATGCCCGATGGATGGATGAGCGGTGATATGCACCATCACGGCAACAAGAACGACGGATTTGCAGACCCTGAGGATGCTATCCCGTCCATGCTGGCTTCCGGGCTGGACATCGCATTTATTACGGACCATGACTTTACGGTGAACAACAAGAAGGCTTACGACCTGGTGACGGGACCCTATGCGGGAAGTATCAAAGGCTTCGTTCCATCCGAAGAAATTTCCTGTTCCTGGGCACACTTTAATGTGGTGCCCCAGAACGACACATCATATGATTTCTTCTTGGATCCTGAAATGAAGAACAATGTGATGAACCAGTTCTCCACCTTCCCCACCTTCCTCCAGCAGACCATCGACCACGGTGCATCGCTGACGGCCAATCACCCATGGTACAGCTACGGGCTGTTTTACTCGGCCAAGTTCGGTGCCAATGGAGTCCCCGGCGGATACAGCGACAAATACAGCAGCATTGAGATCAATGCTTGCTCCTCCGACGCTGAAAATGCGGACACCATTATCTCCGCAAGCCAGTGCTGGACAGCTTATCAGGATGGCGGAAAGTTCCTGGATACTCCGGTAGAGAAAGCTCACTATCTGGTGGGCGGATCCGACACCCACGATGTGCTGATCCCCGGGGTGACCAACGAGGGAGAATTTGCCAGAGGTGAGTCGGAGCACTACGCCACAGGAAAGGCCAGAACCATAGCTGCTGTAGGCGAGGACAAGGGCAGTGCCAAGGAAAACGGTCTAGCCTTTGCGAAGGCCGTTGAGGCGGGCAACTCCTATGTGACCTTCGGCCCCATTCTGGATCTATCCAAGACACCGGGAGGAGAATACGATACGGAAAGCGGGACTTTTAACATGACCTTCAAGATCAGTTCCCTCACGGGAGTGAACAAGGTTATGGTCATGAAGAAAGACGGACCGGATGCCTACACCGAGGGGACGCTCAACGGTAAGTACAGCGATGTGAAGAACATTGCCTATGATGCAAGTGCCCTGACGGAAGCCGGTGGCACCTATACGGTAGATGTACCGGTAGCCTCCGGTGAGAAGACGTGGATCGCTATCCTGGTAGTGGACAACAACGGAAACTATGCGGTGACCAACCCCTACTGGATCACGGGCAAATAAAGGATAGCAACCAAATAAGGGCTCTATGTCAAATATTGGGGTGGGGCCAAAATCCACAAAAATATAACAAGTATTTTTCTAACGAGCAGACTAACTGCTCGTTAGTTTTTTGATCCGGCTCATATGGCCGGGCGGTTGTTGGGCGCCGGTCTAAGTGGCCGAATCCCTGATACCTGATCGCGGCACAGCCGCCACCACAGCAAAAATCTTCGGTCGCCAAAAATACTGACAAAACCCACAAATAAAGGGTCGCCTGCCAACGCAAAATGGAATATGGCCAAAAAGTCAGTATTTCCGGCGACTGAAGAATCTGATCTCGAAAGCCGGCTCATCCACGGAAAGTTGGAGATAATGACAGTGAATCGATGACAGCCGGCATTCTGAAAGGACATCATCTTGACATTGGGCGTAAAGAAAGAGAACGTCAAAATTTTATCCCAACATTCACCCTTTAAACCGATGGGATCACGGACTTTAGCCCTAAAGACTATTTAGCCAACAAGGAATTAGCGTTGCCCTCTCCAGATTTGGCACTACCCAAATAGTGCCTTTTTTCGGCAAAAAGAATACGTGTTTTAT
>JBMNVE010000100.1:0-4395 GCA_050946655.1 Anaerovoracaceae bacterium | reverse complement strand
TTGGTCATATGCTTTCCATAACCGGCTATTCCGCCGACTCGGCTTCCTCCTTGACCGGTGATGGTTCCGGTATTCTTGCAGTTCTCCAGGGATGTGCTGCCGCCCATGCCCAGGATACCGCCGCAGATCCCGCTTTCCAACCCCTTGATGTCTCCGGTATTGGTGCAGCCGGTGATGTTCCCGGTTCCCGAAGCATATCCAACTATACCGCCCACGTTGCTATTGCTACCTGTGATCGTCCCGCTATTGGTGCAGTTGCTAATTTCTACATTTTTTCCATAGCCAACCATGCCGGCTGCCCAAGAGTGGGCACCGATATTCGCCTGGTTTTTACACCCGGTAATGGTCAGGGTATTCTGGGAATACCCAACAACACCTGCCACAAACTGATGCCCCGTCAAAGAGCCCTTTACAGTAAGGTCTTCAATGGTTGCACCATCCGCTGCGCCGATGAGCGCCAGGTAGCTACCGCCTTCCAAGTTTAAATTTACTTCTTTTCCGTTTCCGTCAAAAGTACCCTTATAGAAGTTGGCTCGCTTATACTTTAAGGCGCCTCCTTGCTCCGTAGTGACATCTTGGTCGGCCCGAGTCCCGATGGGCATGAACTCCGTCCCGTCGGTATCGATGTTGTTCATCAGCTTTCCGTTGATCTCTGTGTTACCCAGAAGACTGACTTGTTTACTCATCCAGATCAAATCATCTGCGCTGCGGATCAGGTATGTGCCCTCACTATCCTTCTCCGGTGCTGTCCCCTGGTCTACTACAACCACATCAAAGCTGTCCGTCTTGGTCACTCCATTGCGGGTATAGGAAGCCGTTACCGTCTTGTTATCTAGTTTTAGGGCTCCTCCGGTATCCGTTGTAAAGTCTTGTACAACCTCTGTTTTCTCTCTATCTAGCAGCTTCTCATTGCTGTATTTTGCCGTCACCTTCATCCCGGCAGGTTCAAAGGTATCCCCCGGCAGATAAGTGTGCTTGGTGGGCGCCTGAGTAACCTGAATGGACTCCAAGGCTTTTGCCTCTACGGAGACGGTGACCGCCTCGCTCTTGCTCATACCGTATGCACTGCAACTGAGATTCACTTGGGTGTTGTTGTCAGCCAGTGTGAAGGCATCGGTTTTGCTGATGGTATAGTTGGATGGTGGAATGAGTTCCTTGGTGCCATCGCCGTACACCGCGTAAAATTTCACACTGCTCTTGTCAAATTCCTGTCCCTCTACATATTCTTTTGTCACTGCAGGAAGATCGGCCTTTATGGACTGAACCGCAACGCCTTGGCCTCCCTGCCACTTGAGGATGGGATATCCATTGTTGATATTGTTAACGTCCTTACCGAAGGCTCCGCCGATTTCCGACAAGAATGCATCGCTTTTCAGTTCCGCTTCCGTCTTTCTAATACCGTTTCTGGGCGCTTCACGCTCCGAGTTCACGGTAGTGATGATCGTATCCAGGGAGTAATTATTGACCAAGGTCGACAAGTCATCTCCCCGCGGGGCGATAGGTGCGTAATCCCTATATCCCTTGTGGATCGTACCTACCGTATAGCAGTTGGTTACTGTGGAGCTCTTGCTGGTAAAGCCTGTGATTCCGGAGATCCACCTGCTGTCAAAGTAAGGGGGGTCTGCCTCGAGAGCCTTCATGTTGGTGGCTCCCGTATTGTAGCAGTTGAGAATATGGCCAACCCCCCATTCCTGGTTGTTGCAACCGTTTCGTCCGGCAATGCCGGCCTGTCCGTTTCCGCTTCCCGTGTAGCTTACATAAATATTGCCGTGGTTGTAGGAGTTTCGAATAAAGCCTTCATTTTCTCCCACTAGCCCTCCTACTTTGTAGTAGGACTTGATGTTTCCTTCATTACCGCACTCAACGATGAGGCCAGTGGCACCGTCGATGGTCCTGTTGATATCTTTTCCTGTGGTCATGTTATCACGCCACTTGCCGCTGGTGTTGAAGCCGGCTATGCCGCCCACATTCCCTGAATAGGGTGCGGTCAATTCCACCTTGGAAAGGACCCGCTGAATGGTTCCGGCGTTAAAGCCTACCACGCCTCCCACGAAATCGGAAGTCGGATTTCTATTGCCACTGACCGCCGCCGAGGTGCAGTTCACCGTGCCCTCCACAGTAAGGTTTTGATGACTCCTTGGTTATAGCCGAATAAGCCGGTGTAATTGGTGTTAGATTCTACTTTTAGATTCTTTATCGTCTTATTGTTTCCGTCAAAGTTCCCCATGAACTTATAGGTGGGCGTAGCGTCTTCCAACCTTTCGCCACCGCCGATGGGTGTGAACGGTTCGCTTGCCAGGTCGATATCTCCGGACAACTTGAAGAACTTTCCTTCATATGTCTCGCCGCCATCAACAAGGATAACAGTTTTCTCTTTACATTATCTTTTCTTTGGGTAAACAAACTTCCCTCTCCTTTCTCTCGCACCGGCCTTTCCGATGCCGTTCCCGTATAAATATATACAAAACTAAACCAATATGAAAATACTTGCTTATGGTCTCCTTATGGAATAAACTCTATCCGGACCACGCCTTTCACCCAGTTATCCGGTGTGGCTCCGGGAATAACCAGCCGCAACGGTTGGTCTTCTTTGGGCAAAGGCTCTTTACCGCTGGCCAAGGACAAGATCAAATCAGGATGGGTAACAAAGAACTCTCTTTTGAAGACTTTCACATACCCGTCAGTTGCGGTGAAGACCACTTTTTGATAGTCCGTTAAATCCTTATCGTAACTTTTTGCCAAGGTTTCCAGTGTGGGACCGATGGCTTCCACTTCCACCTTCTTTTTTGCGGTGGTCCAAGTCACGGTCTCCTTCTTGCAATCCATCTGAGCCAGCTCTTTAGGACTCACGGTAAAGGCTTGGCTTTTCAGCCCATGGATCTCAATGGATGCAGTTTCATAGGAAGAAATATCCGCCTTTACTTTTGCTGTACAACCTACCGCCAACAGAAATATGACAACCAAAAGAGCCAGAGACAGTATTTTTTTCCTACTGATGAATAGATGCACTACTCTCCCTCCCGTATGTAATATTTCCCCGTCTCCGGATCCATGTATACTACACCTTTTTCCTGCAGGCCTTTATTGGATTCCACTTCTTTTACCTCATCTTCCGACAGGGTTTCTGCGTTTTCCAGTTCTCGCATGGAGGCCTCCGGGTTCAGATCGACTTTGTAGTTCATGACCAGTGCCAGCATCATGCCCACAGCAAGCACCAACATGATATCCACAATGTTGGCCGTTCCCTCCATGGGGCTCACATCTTCATCCGCCCCATTTCCTCTGATCAGCTTACTGCCGCTGCGTCTAATCATTTCTGTTTTCTTCCTCCAATACACATTCCATCAGTGTTTCCAGGATGGACATATCTTTCCGATACCACACCTTTCTCACCGTGGAAATCACGAGAGCCACCAGGGCGCACAATAGTCCGGCGATCGTGGTATCAAATGCCACCAAAAGAGAATTGGACAGGGTGAATGTATCCCCCTGACCAAGGGCGATGATCCCCGGTCCCAAGGGGATCAAGGTCCCCATGAGCCCAAGTACGGGTCCTGCCTTTGCGATGGTATCGGTTATTTTTGTTCTTCTATCGTAATTGGCCTTCTCCTGCTCTATAAGACGAACGGCAAGACTCTCCCTTTTTAGGTCCGTAATGTCCGGATGGCCCATCACCTCCAGCAGGGCATTTTTTTGCCTCTTTAGCAACCCTGTCTTTGCAATGGTTTCAGCCATGGGGACTTCCCCTCTTTGTAGCTCTTCTATCAGGTCCGGGATCGTCCGATCTTTCACTTTGATATAGATCCTTTGGGTGAAGAATTCCCCTACCCAAAAGCCCAACAAGACGATGGTGATGGCAATAAGCAACAATAGCATAAACACCACCGGTGTTTGCAGGTTACCGGCGACTGCTCTTAAGGTTTCTGTCAAATTAATTGGTCCTAGCACAATTGATAACTCCTTTTAAACTCCTCTGTAAAAGCTGACCACTGATCCTGTAAATCCGCAACAAAACAGCACAGCTACTCCCATGCCGACCAGCCCAAAACGTCCTTCATCTTCCTCATCTCCCGGGGCTCGGGTCAAAACAGCTCCGGGCAAGCTGACCTCCGACCATTTGGCACCCTTGGACACATCCTTGTCGGCAGTTCCCGTGGTTTTCTTTTTCTTATTGGGATCGGCCTTTTTTGCGTTCTTTTTTTCCTTATCGGCTTCATTCTTTGCAATCACAATATTGGATGTGATCTTCCCTGTGGCGCCGCTGGTTTTCTTTATTTTACTGCCTATCTCACCTTCTACGTGACCGCCGCCGGATGTACCGCCGGGCCCCCCGGGCATGATGGGAATATCCGGGATATCAGGGATATCCGGCTCTTCAGGCTCATCAGGTTCTTC
>JBMNVE010000099.1:0-4460 GCA_050946655.1 Anaerovoracaceae bacterium | reverse complement strand
TTTCTTTTCCTTTAGCGCCGTTGATTACCAAAAAAGCAAGAACATCCCCGCCTCCCCTTTCCCGTGATGGAAAGCCTTCGGTGCCTCGGCATAGTATAATTGGTTCTAGGCCTTGAAACCCCAAGCAAGTTTTTTCTACCGAGCAGCCTGACTCCCGGTTAGTTTGCTTAGCCGGCCGGATGATTTTGCATTTACGGCCTATGGAACTGGTATAATCTTGACAAATGCATTTTTTGGCCATGGATGTCAGGATTTTACAGGGCTGAATTGGTCAAAAATGGCCATTTTGTTGGCGAAACAACAAAATGCTTTAGGCCGCGAAAGTGCAGAATCTTGACATTAGGAGGAAGAGGAAAGGATGTCAGGATTCTATCCTAACATCCTCCCTATAAACCACTGGATGTCAAGATTTTAGGCCTGCAGACTATTTAGTCAACAAGAGATCGGCCTTGCCCCTCCAGGGCCGGCCATAAAAAAAGGCTCAACGGCCCCCGGGCAATTCAATAAAGGGCACCGGCTCCCCGGTGCCCCTTTCCTTTAACTGATCATCTACTCGCAGATGGGCCTATAGGTGACGTCCAGTCCGAATGCCCCCGGCCCGAAGACGGACAAGCCTCGCTCCGTCCTCCACTCCATGGGTGCAGGCAGGGCAAAGACGTCCAGCTCCTGGCCCTGGGTGTAGTAGGGGTTGGTCACCGGATTGCCCTCTCCGTCGATCATGCAGATCAGGTCCGGCACGGTGACGTGGGTCTCTCCGTTCAAGTAGGAAGCGATGTGCTCGTTTTTGAACCAGACCCGATATTCATCACCGGCGTATTGGCCTTCTCCTTCCAAGTTCACCTCTCCCACGGTGAAGCCGTCCACCGTATCCCACTTATAGTTCTTCACCTTTCCTTTGAACAGCCTTTTGCCCTTGCCGATCTTGATGATCTCCTCGACAGGGTCTTCCCCCTGCTCCAAGGCCAGGCGCAAGGCCTTTCCGATTTCCAAAGCGTAGGAAACGGCTCCCGGAATGACGGACTTTTTTAGGATTTCCCCCGTGGTGGGATGGTCCACCACACCAATGATGTTGTTGCTCACCACTGCCATTGCTCGCACCAAAGCCTCCGCTCTTTCATCGGAAGCCACATTGTTGATGATAGCCGTGTCTCCGAAGGGGGTGGCCACCGCGATGGGGGTGATGGGTACTCCATTGACGTAAAAGGTGGAGTGCTGCAACTCCGGAACGGACCGGCCTGCCGGGTCGGCATCTACGATGACCTTTCCCAGCTGGGCGGCGATGTGGAAGGCATCCGCCGTGTTTTCTCCTCCCAGCTCCGTGGAAACGATGCCGTAAAATTCCCTGCCGTAGTATTCTTCCATGGCCATAAAGGCCCGCATGGCTTCCGTGGTTTCCATGGAGGGCAGGGCTTCCTCTTCTTCCTCCGTCAAGGGTGAGATGGCACCGCATACATAGGGCACAGCGATGTACTCCTCATCGGGGACTTCTTCCAGATCCGCCAGGAGAAACTCTCTACCCTCTTCCATATCTTCTTTCAGGATATCCAGACCGCCCTGAAGGGTACCGCCTCCTCCCGTACCTAAGATGGTACAGCCGTATATGATATCCCTGATGTCCTGATTCGTCAGTTTTTTCATCTTCTCCCCCTATTCCAATTCTGCTACATTGAGTTTTTCCGGCTTGGGCATGATGCGATACAAGATCACATAGGCGATCATGGATACGATGATCCCGTTGAGACCGGCGATGCCCACCTTGATCAGGAAGGACGTCAGCACGCCCAGAGCCAAGGAAATCATCCCCGGCCAGTTGATGTTCTTCACCGGGGCCCAGTTGGCCGCCTTGCCCTTGTTGATGATCCAGTAGTCGGCGATCATAACTCCCGCAAAGGGTGCGATGATCACGCCCAGGATGATCAGGAAATTTTCAAAGTAGTGGATGATCTGGAAGGATCCGATGATGGTCCCGGCCAAGCCGCAGATGACGGTGACCATGGGCCGCTTCCGATCGGTGATGTTAAAGACCTTCATCACGTCCAGACCGGCAGAATAGGCGTTGGCTGCATTGGCCGGCCAGGTGGATAGGATCAGGCTGAGCATACCCAAGAAGGGGATCCCCAGGCCGATGAAGATCTTGGTCAAATCTTCCGTTCCCGCCACGATGGCCAGGACGCCGCCTACCCAGAGGAGGCCTACGCCGATGGGGAAGATCCCAAAGAAGGAGGAACGCAGCACGTCCATCCTGGTTTTTTGATAGCGGGTGTAGTCCGCCGAAAGGACGGCTCCTACGATGAATCCGCCGATGACCATGTCGATCCCCGTCAGCAGGCTCATGGCTTCCCCGGTGGGAACGTAATCCTTCAGGACGTCCAGTCCTTTCCCGGAAAGGGCCATGTACAGCCCCACCACGGATACCGCCACCATAAGGGGTACAGCAATTACATTGAGGACCTTCAGGCCGTTAAAGCCGATGGCCGCTGTGACAAACATCACCACTCCCCACAAGATCACCGATGCGGGGATGGGGAAAGATATCCCGAAGGATGCGCTGAGCAGACCGGAAAAGGCCGCGCCGCAAATGTTGGCATTGATGGCGAACCATCCGATGGTACAGATGGCACATACAGAAGAAATCAACCACTGGCTGCCCCGATCCCCGAAGGATGATGTGGCCGCAACGATGGATGGGACCCCCAGGTCCGACCCCATGATCCCCTGCACCGTACAGATAGCGACAATGATCACATAGCCGATGACCGCGGCGATGACGGTGTTCCAAAGGGACATCCCCGCCGCCATGATGCTCCCCGTCCATAGACTGGTGGCTGAAATCATAAACCCCGCCTGGATCAGCGTGACAGACATCCAATGCTGCCGCTCTCCGGTGGGGATAGGTTCCAGGGCTCTCTTCTCCAGAAAGACTTTCTTTGATTCTGACATGGTTTCCTACCTCCCGAAAACATTGTACTTAAGATACGATATTATTCCAACTTCAAATATACTGTAATCCCCACCTGATTTCTTTAGAAAAAGTGAAATAATACGGGGCATTTATTTGTAATTTTTCTAATTCGTGGTAAGATGCTTTCAGGAGGAAATCATCATGGCCATACAAATCAAAGATCTATGGAAGCTGCCTTCCTTTCAAAAGGCTAAGGTCCTTACGGGAGAAGAGTATTTGGGCAATCTCCTTCGGCAGGTTTCTATCGCCGATACCCCGCCTACATCGGTGGACTACGTCGTTTCCCAGCGAGGGGATTTTTACATTTCCAGCATGTACTATGTGAAGGATCGGGAAGAAGATATGTACCGGTTTTTGGAGACCCTCATCGATACCGGTGCCTCCGGGCTGTGCATTATCGATGAGTACCTCACCGATCTTCCCGCCGGGATCAAGGCTTTCAGCCGCCGGCAGCACCTTCCCATCCTCATGGTGGACAAAAACATTCCCTATGCGGACATGATCAAAGAGATCATGGAACTGCTTCTGTCGGATCAACAGAAAATCCAGATGGAGACAAAGGTCCTGGCCCTCATGGGGGACACCTGCAACCGGGAGCAGCGTTCGTCCATTCTGTACGATATCAATCCCCACTTCCTTAGCCGGGTGACGGCCTTGTACCTGTCCATCTCCGGGGAAGATAAGGGCCACGGCCCCAGGGAAGAGGCATACGACTTTTTCAATCACGCCATGGACATGGCCGGCGTCCGGTACCGAGACGGGGTCTTTGGCATCGTCAGCTATCCGGAAGATGATTCTGAGGCCGGGAAGAAGAAGGTATCCTACTGCTTGGATGAGATGGCCGGGCTATGTGAAGATTTCCATTTGGGCATCAGCGGAGACCATCCCCTCAGCGACTGCGGCCTGGCCATGGAAGAGGCCCTCTTTGCTTCAAGGATCGCCCTTAGCGATGCCAGGGCCGGTTCTGCAGTGTTCTTCGACCACATGGGCCCCTTAAAACTGCTTTCTCACCTGTACGGCCGCCCGGAGCTGGACGACTTTAGCCGCCAGGGAACACAGGCCCTGCTGGAGTACGACGAAAGCCACAGCAGCGGACTGTACGACACCATGGTGGCCTTTATCGGCAACGGCCGAGATTACCGCAAAACCGCCGAAGAGATGTACCTTCATCAAAACACTATTCGCTATCGGGTGCGAAAGGCGGGGGAACTGATGAACGGCGCTTGTCCCTCTCCCGACTTCTGCGAGACCTTTTCCCTGGCCCACAAGATCCGCATGCTGAGAAGCACCCCATGATCCACCTCGCGGATTCTGGAAAAGACGAGATCAGTCTCTTGTTGACTAAATAGTCTGTAGGCCTAAATTCTTGACACTCAATGGTTTATAGGGACGATGTCAGGATAAAATCCTGACATCCTTTCCTCTTCCTCCTAATGTCAAGATTCTGTACTTTCACGCCTTAAAGTATTTTGTTGTTTTACCAACAAAATGGCCATTT
>JBMNVE010000098.1:0-4464 GCA_050946655.1 Anaerovoracaceae bacterium | reverse complement strand
AAGAAAACCACAAGAAGGGCATACCGCCAGCCGTTCATTTCCCTTTTCACCGAGGCCAGAGTGGCCACGCAGGGCATATAGAGCAGGCAGAATACCATAAAGGTAAAGGCGGTCAATGGAGTAAATATCTTCACCAGGGCGGCACTTAGTGCGGCGCTTCCCGAGGAACCGGTGAGGACGGCGAAGGTACTCACTACCGCTTCTTTTGCGGAAAGGCCGGTGACCAGTGCGGTGGATGCTCGCCAGTCGGCAAGACCCAGGGGAGCGAATACGGGAGACAGGAATTTCCCCAAAGATGCCAGGATGCTCTCGTTGGGGGAGTCGACCATGGAAAGGCTCCAGTTGAAACTCTGTAAAAACCAAATGACGATGGTGGCCAAAAATACGATGGTAAAGGCTTTTTTGATGAAGCCTCTGGCATTTTCCCACATCCGCAACCAAACGCTTTTGATTGCCGGCATTCGGTAAGTGGGCAGGACCATGAGGAAGGGCACCGTCTCGCCTTTATAAATGGTGTGCTTAAAAATTAAAGCACATAGGATAGACACCAGGATTCCTAACAGATAGATGGACATCATGATCAGTGCCCTGTGGTTCTGAAAAAAGGCACTGGTGAACATGGCGTATAAGGGTAACTTGGCGCTGCATGACATGAAGGGGATCAAGGTGATGGTCAAGAACCGATCCCGCTTGCTGGGAAGGGACCTGGTCGCCATGATGGCCGGAACGGAGCAACCGAAACCGATGAGCATGGGGACGATGCTACGTCCCGAAAGGCCGATCTTTCTGAGCAACTTGTCCATGACGAAAGCGACCCTGGGCATGTAGCCGCTATCCTCCAAAATAGAGAGGAAGAAAAACAGTACGGCGATCCTTGGGACAAAGGAAAGTACGCTTCCCACGCCGGCGCAGACCCCGTCGATGATCAGGGAAGTAATGACCGGCCCCGCCTCTATATTTTCAAGGCCCTGGGCAATCGCCGCGACGGACCGATCGATCCAGTAGGAAAGCCCTTGAGATAGCCATTCTCCCACAGAAGAAAAGGTGAAATAAAAGACCAGCATCATGATGACCATAAAAATCGGGATGGCAAACACCCTGTTGGTCAGGACTTTGTCGATTTTGATGGAGCGGTTGTGCTCCTTGGTGCTTTCTGTGGGCCTGGAAATCACTTCATCGCTCAGCTCTTTGATGGCGGCGTAGCGCATATCCGCCATGGCTGCCTCCCGGTCTGTGCAAAGGTGGTTTTCCATATCCTCTATGATGTGATCGATAATATCCAGTTCGGCCTGAGGAAGCTTCAGCTCCTCCATGGTAGGCTCATCCCCTTCCACGATCTTGGTGCTGCAGTAGCGAAGAGGCAGGTTTGCCCTCTTTGCATATTGCTCCACTAAATGGGCACAGGTGTGGATGGCCGTATGGACCGGACCGGTGCAAAAGTCGATCTTTTTGGGAACTGTGTGATTTTTCACCGCCTCCAGGGAATAGTGGATCAATTCATGTATCCCCTGATTTTTGCTGGCGGCAATGGGGATGACCGGCAAAGTGAGTTTTTCGGAGAGTTTCTGTATATCGATCTCGATATTATTCTTCCGCACTTCATCCATCATATTCAAGGCGATGACCATGGGCATCTCCAGTTCCATCAGTTGAAGTGTTAAATAAAGGCTCCGTTCAAAGCCGGTGGCATCCACCACATTGACGATCACATCGGGCTTTTCCCGGATGAGGATGTCTCGGGTAGAAATATCGTCGATGCTATAGGCGGTCAGGGAATACAAACCGGGAAGTTCAATTACATTGACTCCCTTGTGATGTTTTACAGCACCTTCTTTGGTCATGCGGGAAGGTGTGGTAAAATTACCTTTATGGGTAATGCCGCCGGTCATCTGATTAAACACGGTGGTCAATCCGCTGTTTGGATTCCCGACTAAAGCGATGTTCACCGGATACATGTGTCGATTTCCTCCACCTCGATATTTTTTGCTTCTTCCTTGCGCAGAGTCAACTCAAATCCCCGCAAAGCTATTTCCATGGGGTCCCCCAGAGGAGCCACTTTACGGACTAAAACCAGGGTATTGGGGGTCAGGCCTAAATCCAAATACCGCCTGCGAGTGGCGCCTTTTCCGTACACACTTACGATCCGGCCGGTTTTCCCCGGACGCAACTGGTCTAAATTCATTTACAAACCTCTCAAGTTAGATTATGCTAACAATAGTCATTGTCATTTAGCTGATAGATTGATTGTACCCTATTTTGGGTACATTGTAACCTAGAAAGTGAGCGAAGCGGAAAGGTGGATAGGAAAGTGAAGGAAAAGTACAATATCACAGGAATGGGTTGTGCCGCCTGTTCCTCAAAAATAGAAAAAGAAGTAGCTGCTATGGAGGGCGTTGCCAAGGTGGAGGTCAACTTGCTCATGGGCACCATGGTGGTGGACTATGATGAGAAGAAGGTATCTTCTCGGGAAATACAAGAGTTGGTGGCCGCTGCTGGATACGGAGCGGAGCTTGCTTCGGAAGGAGAGAACAAAATCAAAAGCGTTGAAGGTCTTGGGGAGCGCCGGGAAATGGGCCGGCGGTTCCTGATTTCCTTCGTCTTTGCCTTGCCCCTGATGTATTTGGCTATGGGACATATGATCGGTCTTCCCGTGCCCCTTGACGGGAAGGCGTCATTGATCGGACAGGGGATTCTTCTCTTGCCGATCTTGGCAATCAACTACAAGTATTATGTGGTGGGCTTTAAAATGCTCTTCAAAAGGTCTCCCAATATGGACAGCCTCATAGCGGTCGGCACCACAGCTGCGGTGTTATACGCATATTTTGAATCTGCCGGAATGATTCTCACCCTTGTGACCCTGGGCAAGTTTTTAGAGGCCCGCTCCAAAGGAAAGACGGGGGATGCCATTCGAAAGCTCATGGACCTGGCTCCTCAGACGGCTCGGGTGATTCGGGACGGTGTGGAGATGGAAATTCCTGTGGAAGAAGTGGTTGTGGGTGACCTTTTGGGCGTCAAGCCCGGTGAACGGGTACCGGTGGACGGCATCGTGGATTCAGGAGAGACGGAGATCGACGAATCGGCCCTGACGGGGGAGAGCATGCCCGTTCCCAAAGTTCCTGGGGATGTGGTTGCTGCCGCAACCGTGAATGTGTTTGGGTATTTTGTATTTCGTGCTACCAGAGTAGGGGAAGATACCACCTTGTCTCAAATCATTGCCTTGGTGGAAGAGGCCACTGCAAGTAAGGCTCCTATGGCAAGACTGGCCGACAAGGTGGCAGGCATCTTTGTGCCTGTAGTTATGATCCTTGCGCTGATCGCTGCAGTGGTTTGGTGGATCGTGTCAGGTGATCCGGGGAAGGCCGTCACCGTAGGCATTTCGGTTCTGGTCATTTCTTGCCCTTGTGCCTTGGGCTTGGCCACTCCGGTGGCGGTGATGGTAGGCACCGGCAGAGGTGCGTCGGCAGGGATCCTGTTTAAGTCGGCGGAGGCCCTGGAGAAGTCACGGGACATCGATATGATCCTCATGGATAAGACGGGGACTTTGACCGAGGGCACACCGGTCATCACCGATGTGTTGCCTTTGAGGCTGGATGAAGATAAGTTGCTGGCCTTAACGGCTACTCTGGAACAACCTTCGGAGCATCCTCTGGGCAGAGCCATCGTAGAGGCGGCCAAGGAAAAAGATTTGACCTTGGGCAAGGTAGAGACATTTGAGGCCAGGCCGGGGAAGGGGATCGTTGCTACTTTGGAAGGGCATTCCTATGTGGCGGGGAACCTTGAGCTGGTAGAGGAGGAAGCCGTAGTCGGCCTAGATTCCGCAGATGCTTTGGCCGGGGGAGAAAAGCTGAGACAGGAAGGAAAAACCCTCATGTATGTGGCAGGGCAGGGGATGCTTCTGGGCATCATCGCCCTTCAAGACATCTCCAAAGAATCGGCAAAACCAGCTGTGGAGGAGTTGCATCAACTGGACATCAAAGTAGGGATGCTCACAGGAGACAACCAGGAAACAGGGGAGGCCATCGCCCGTTCCCTGGGCATTGATTCGGTGATGGGCAACGTAAAGCCTCATGAAAAGGACGGAATAATTGAAGGCCTTCGAAAGGAAGGGAATGTAGTGGCTATGGTGGGTGACGGAATCAATGATGCTCCCGCCATCGCAAGAGCGGATGTGGGCGTAGCCATCGGGGCCGGTACGGATGTGGCCATTGCTTCGGCCGATGTAGTTCTCATGACAGGGAATTTGTCGGCGGTGGGAAGGATGATCCGTCTCAGCAGAGCCACGGTGAAGAACATCAAGCAAAATCTCTTTTGGGCATTCTTTTACAATGTCCTGGGTATCCCTTTGGCGGCCGGGGTGCTTTACCCCATCACCGGCTGGATGCTCAGTCCCATGTTTGCCGCTGCGGCTATGTCGGCTTCTTCTGTTTGTGTGGTAGCCAATGCGTTGCGGCTTAGATACAAGAA
>JBMNVE010000097.1:0-4508 GCA_050946655.1 Anaerovoracaceae bacterium | reverse complement strand
CCCCTTACTGTTCCGTATATGGTGATGGTAACATAAAAGGAACAGAATGTAAACACATGTTCACGAACAAAAATAATATTTTCTCTTGCAGCCGGATCTGCTATCGGGACAAGGAAAAGGGTTATTTACGCTCTTACAAAAGAAAAAATGGAATAGATATGTTATTTTGTTCAATGAATAAATACGGGAGCAGTGCAGATCGCAGGTCGGTTCGCATAACAAAAAAAGCAGAGGAGTGATGAGGGCCTCTGCTTTTTGTCGCTATAGATTTCTCAGTGCATCTACTAAAGCGGTTTTTTCTGATGTCTTTTCGTCTTTCGTTTTTATAACTTTTGCAGGGATTCCTGCAGCAACGGAGCCGGGAGGGATATCTTCTACCACTACCGCACCTGCGGCGATGATGGCTCCTTTACCGATTCGGCACCCCTCCAGTACTACAGCGTTGGCGCCGATGACCACGTCGTCCTCCACCACAACAGGGGTGGCATTGGGTGGCTCGATGACACCTGCTAAAACTGTTCCGGCACCGATGTGGCAGCCCTTGCCTACGGTTGCTCTTCCCCCCAAAACCGCACCCATATCGATCATGGTACCTTCCCCGATCACCGAACCGATGTTGATGATTGCACCCATCATGATCACCGCTTGATCCCCGATCTCAACTTGATCCCGAATGATAGCACCGGGCTCTATCCTTGCGTTGACCCCCTTGACATCCAAGAGAGGGATGGCAGAGTTTCTTCGGTCGTTTTCCACCACATAGTCGGTAATGTGGTTGTCCAAAAGGACGGGTTCTATCTTGCTCCACTCTCCGAACACAACATTCCCGTATACCTTGCAGTCCGGAAAGCTGAGGGAAGACGGGTCGGAAAGGTAAACCTTTACCGGAGTTTTCTTTTCTGATTCGCTGATAAATTGAATGATTTCTTTTGCATCCATGTTATTCTTCTCCTTTGTTCCGATAGGTGCCCGTAAAGATTTGACGGCTAGGGCCCTCCATGAATATATCGTCATCTTCTCCCCGGGAAATAGTCAAACTTCCGTAAGGCAACCGGATAGTCACATCGCCTTTGAACTTTCCTTCATGCCACCCCAGGACCGCAACGGCACAAGCCCCTGTCCCGCATGCCTGGGTTGGGCCAACCCCTCTTTCGTAGGTCTTTACGATAGCGGTATCATCGCCGGTGATCAAGGCGAAATTCACATTGGTTTTCTCTCTATAGATGGGATGATTGGATATCTCTTCGCCCAGGGGCTCCCACCCTGCAAGGTCATCTGTCCATATGACCGTATGCACGGTTCCCATAAAAAAGCTGCTGACGGTTTGTCCCGCCACGGTGCGCCGGAGAAAAGGCTCTTCCTCATGGCCGATGGCACATGCCTGTGGCGAAAAATCCGGCTTTCCCATATTTACTTTCACCAAAAAAGGTTCCCGGCCCGTGACTTCCAAGTGCATTTCTCCTGCTCCGGTTTTCACAGAAAAATGAGTGGCGTCGCAGATCCCTTGGTCCATGCAAAAGTGCGCAAAACAGCGGATGCCGTTTCCGCACATGGGCGCCTTGGTGCCGTCCATGTTATAGAAAAGCATTTCTAAAGGATCTTCCCGGACGACGATGAAGCCGTCTCCACCGATACCAGTGCTGGGGTCACAGACTTTTTTCGCCAGTTTGCCGTAGTCCTTTAGGCAGGCTTCCTCTTCTCTGATAATGATAAAATGGTTCCCGCATCCGTGATATTTTGAAAAAAGCAAGCCAAGTCCTCCTGAAATATAATGAATAAATAGTACACGATAATTGAACATAACGCAAGACTGATATACAATAGTAAAGCATAAAAGTCAGGAGGATGCCAAGAATGTGGAAAGAACGTTTAAGAGAGCATAGAAGGCAGCTACACAGAATTCCCGAGGTTGGGGATGATCTGCCCAGGACGAAGGAGTATCTGTTGAAGGTACTGAGCGGACTGGACTGCGAAATCATTCCTGTGATGGATAGCGGTCTTTTGGCTTATTTTGACGGAGGGAAAGAGGAAACTTTGGCCTTTCGCGGAGACATGGATGGTCTTCCCATAGAGGAAAAAACCGGCAGAGATTACGGGTCCACCCACCAGGGGAAGATGCATGCCTGCGGTCACGACGGTCATATGGCAATGGTCCTAACCCTTGCCGAATATGTGAATAAGAAGACACTGCCCTACAACATCCTGATTGTCTTTCAGCCTGCGGAAGAAACAGTGGGGGGAGCTTCCAATATCGTGGATACAGGCATTTTTGAAAGAGTAAACACCAAGGCCGTATTCGGCTTTCATCTCTGGCCCTTCAGTTCAAAAGGTGAAATCAGTACCATGCCGGGGCCTATGATGAACATGTCCAGTGAGGTGACGGGACGAGTGCTGGGAAAGACTGCCCATGCCGGGAATGCTCATGAAGGGATCGACGCCTTGGAGGTAATGGTAGAGTTTTTGGCGGATGTTTACCACATGCCGAAAAAAGGCATACTGCGTATCGGCATGGTGTCAGGCGGGACTGCCAGAAATGTTTTGGCAGATGATGTGATATTTAAGGGCACGCTTCGAGCCCTGCGGGTGGAAGACTATGAAGAGATGAAAAAGGGTGTTTTGCAGCTGCAGCGAAAGTGGGAAGAACAGACGGGGGCGAAGATCACATTTGATTTGAGTAGGCCCTACTTGCCCGTGACCAATGACCCGGTGATGTACAGCCGGATGAAGCCCATCTTGGATGAGGAAGGGGTGAAGTTGATGGAAGCACCCTTGACCATTGCAGAGGATTTTTCAGCTTACCAAAGAGCGGCCCCCTCCATGTTTTTTCTTTTGGGAACAGGAGCGGGGATCTCTCTCCACAGCGATAATTTTGATTTCGATGAAGATATACTGGAAAGGGGATTTGATTTTTACAAAAAAATCATAGAGGAATATGAATAACATGGACTGGACGAAAAAGGATAAGGCATACATAGCGGGCACATACAACCGATATGACCTGCTGATCACAAAAGGGAAGGGCTCCCGTTGCACAGGGGAAGATGGCAGGGAATATATTGATTTCACATCGGGGATCGGGGTCAACTCTCTGGGATTTTGCGAAGATGACTGGGTGGGGGCCATTACCGATCAAGCAAAAAAACTTCAACACACTTCCAACTTATTCTATACTCAGCCCCAGATTCTTCTGGCGGAAGAGTTGGTCTTGCGTTCGGGAATAATGAAGAAGGCCTTCTTTTGTAATTCCGGGGCGGAGGCCAACGAGGCCGCCATCAAGGTAGCGCGAAAGTATGGAAATTCGGGGTCCGGCAACGAGAAAAACCGCATCATCACCTTGTACAGATCTTTTCACGGAAGGACTATGGCTACCATTACGGCCACCGGACAAGACAACTATCACAGCGATTTCTTTCCCTTTGTGGAGGGGTTCGATCACTGTCATGGAGGAGATCTGGAAACCCTCGCAGAGTTAGCGGATGATAAAGTGTGTGCCGTGATGATCGAGCTGATCCAAGGTGAGGGTGGGGTTATTCCTTTGGATAAGGAATACGTTGAAGGAGTAGTAAAACTGTGCCGGGAAAGGGACATCCTTTTGATTGTAGACGAAGTTCAGACAGGGGGAGGAAGAACAGGGTCGTTTTTTGCGTATCAGCAATACGGCGTGGAGGCGGATCTTGTGACCTTTGCCAAAGGGATCGGTGGAGGCCTACCCATCGGCGGCGTGCTCTTTAATAAAAAGACCGCCGACGTCCTTACTTTCGGCGACCACGGTACAACCTATGGGGGAAACCCCATTGCCTGTGCCGGGGCGCTGGCGGTGCTGAAAAAGGTGACGCCTCAACTTTTAGATTCAGTCCGTGAAAAAGGAGAATATATGAGAGGGAAATTGAGGACAATGGAGAAGGTGGAGGATGTCGTCGGCATGGGACTGATGATCGGCGTCAAGTTAAAGGAGATGGCGCCCGGGAAGGTCGTCGATCAATGCAGAGAAAAGGGACTTTTGGTTCTCACTGCCGGGGATAAGGTGCGCTTGCTCCCGCCCCTTAATATTTCCAGTCATGATATCAGCCGGGGCCTTGAGATTATGGAAGAGGTCCTAGGATAGCCGGGTCTCCGTCCCACCACGGCCAACGCTGCCAATGCCGCCTGCATCCCGCACACCCAAGGCTGGCTAGTCCGACTTTCCTAACTAATCAGCCCGGAAACAGTGCAAATGTACAGAAACGGCTGCAGCTCCAAGGCCGGCAGGCCTGGCATTCCTAACTAATCAGCCCGGAAACAAGGCAAATGTACAGAAACGGTTGCAGCTCCAAGGCCGGCAGGCCTGGCTTTCCTAACTAATCAGCCCGAAAACAAGGCAAATGTACAGAAACGGCTGCAACTCCAAGGCCGGCAGGCCTGGCTTTCCTAACTAATCAGCCCGAAAACAAGGCAAATGTACAGAAACGGCTGCAACTCCAAGGCCGGCAGGCCTGGCATTCCTAACTAATCAGCCTGAAAACAAGGCA
>JBMNVE010000096.1:0-4543 GCA_050946655.1 Anaerovoracaceae bacterium | reverse complement strand
GGGGTAATGGCGAAAAAGGGGAAAATAACCGACTTTTGCCCCGTTGCTTCCTGATACAAAAATGAATAAGCGATACTATTCTGTATCGCTGTTTTCGCTTCCGGGAGACAAGCCGTACTTATGAAGCTTTCTGACAATCGTCGGCTGGCTAACCTCCAGAGCATCGGCCATGGCACGAGTTGTTTTATACTTGTTCAGGGCGGCCTTCAGCACAGCAGTTTCTGCAGCTTCCACAGCCGTAGCAAGGGTCTGATGTCCGCCCCCTTGCCCCAGGTGTGAAGGGGAGTTTTTCAGCAAGAAGAGAGGTAAGTGCTTGATGGAAATCAAATCGGAGTTAGTGGTCAGGATCAATCTTTCTACGATGTTTTGCAGTTCCCGGATATTGCCCGGCCAGTCAAACTGCAGCAGGATGTCCAATGCGTCCTTGTCCAACCGCTTGTTCTGCTGATACCGGTGGTTGTACTTGTGGATGAACTGTTGTATCAGGGGAAGAATGTCATCCTTTCTCTCCCGCAGGGGGGGGACAATGATGGGCACTACGTTCAGCCGATAATAAAGGTCCTCCCTGAATTTTTGTTCCTGAACCAGCGCGTGAAGATCCTTGTTGGTCGCGGAGATAATGCGGACATCCACTGGGATCTTCTCCGTGCTCCCCACCTTGACGATGTAGCGATCCTGTATGACTTGAAGAAGTTTCACTTGAAGGTTCAGGGGAAGCTCCGATATTTCGTCCAAAAATATGGTCCCGTTTTGGGCAGCCTCAAAGACACCCTGCTTTCCGTCGGAGCGTGCCCCGGTAAATGCTCCCTTTTCATACCCAAAGAGTTCGGACTCCATCAGGTTCTCCGGGATGGCCCCGCAGTTGACCGTGATAAAGGGAGCATGTCTTCTGTCGCCGTTTTCATGAAGGTAGTGAGCAATCACCCCTTTTCCCACACCGGATTCTCCCGTGATCAATACGGTTGAGTCCACGGTAGAAAGTCGCTTGGCCAGCTGGAGCACGTTGTACATGGCAGGGCTGCTTGCCACCACGCCCTTTTCAAAATAATTTTCCAAGGTGGCATCATTCTCCATGCTCTTTGATGCTTCCAATTTGTTCTGCAAAAGAGATAGTTCGGTGATGTCGCGAGATGTGGTGATGACCTTGGTGATCTTTCCATCCCGGTCCAAGATGGGAATGCCGGTGGAGAGTAGTTTTCTTCCCTCTTTGTTTTCATGGATGATGGTAGTTTCCCGTTTCTTTTCCAGAACGATCCCGGCAACAGAAGGTGAAAAAATGCCCTTCTTTTCCAACTCCCTCACATGGGTCCCGATGACTTCGTCGGGGGTGATTTTGTACAGGTCGAAGCATGATTTGTTGCACCACAAGGTATTTCCGTCCTTGTCATCGATGAAGATGGCGTCATTGATGCTGTCCAATATGGAGCGGAACTCCCATGCAGAAAAAGTCTCTACGATCCGTTCGGTCATTCTGTCTTCCCCCTTATTTCCGGATATTGTTGCTCTGGCTTGCATTCTATTATATAATGCAGGGGAGTATAGCACAAGCAAAAGGATACAGTTTTGTATCAATTCAGTGAGGAGGACCAATATGCTAAAATTTTTCAAATGTAACAAATGTGGCAACTTCGTGGATAAGTTCATGGACAGCGGTGTGCCCATGATCTGCTGCGGGGAGCCTATGACAGAAGTGACAGCCAACACCGAAGAAGCATCTGTTGAAAAACATATCCCTGAAGTTTCCGTTGACGGTGATAGAATAGATGCCGTAGTCGGATCTGTTCTCCACCCCATGGAAGAAGCCCACTACATTCAGTGGATCTATGTGGAGACCGAGAAAGGCGCCCAGAGAAAGATGCTGAAGCCGGGCGATGAGCCAAAGGCAAGCTTCAAAATCGTTGACGACAAGGCAGTGGCAGTGTATGAGTACTGTAACCTTCACGGCCTGTGGAAGAAGGAAGTTTAAGAGAACCTGTATTGAAGTGCCCCTTTGCTCTTGCAAGGGGGCATTTTAAGGGGATAACCGGAGGGAAAGGATACTTGGAAAAGAGAAGAATCGATATCGTCACCCTGGACAATTATGCGGTGATGGGAGTAACGGCCATAATGCTTTGGCTGTTCCCCCTGTACACCAGAGGTGGGTTTTTCGGTATACAGGTGGCCAAGCTGCAAATCATGACGGCTACCCTGATGGTTGGCATCACCCTTCTGGTGCTCTTCCGCCTGACCAAACCGAAACAGTATTTGGCCACTTTCCGCCAAAGGGGAGATGTTCCGGCGCGAAAGATGGATATTGTCATCCTCTCTTTTACAGTGATCGCCGCACTGTCTACCTTTCTTTCTCCTTATGCCATGGAGGCACTTACCGGATTTTCCCAGGAAGTTCGCATCGGAAGGGTCCAGGGCTTCGTGGTCATTCTCATGTACCTGATCTTCTACCTTTTGATCTCCAAAAAACTGGAATATAAGAGCTGGCTTTTGGACGGATTTCTGATTTTTGGCGGGGTCGCCTCTGTTTTGGCTGTCCTCAACGCATATAGCATAGACCCATTGGGGTTTTATCTCAATGTCATGCCTCAGGAACGGGCGACCTTCATTTCTACCATCGGAAATATCAATACCTTTTCCAGCCTTGCCTGCATGCTGGTTGCCCTGAACCTATATTTTTATGCTCGCTCGGAGAACCTGTGGATGCAGGTGATCTACGGGTTTCTTCTCGTCATCAACAGCGGAGGTCTTATCAGTGCAAAGAGCGACAGCGGCCTCTTTGCATGGGCTGTCCTTTCTGCCGTGATGTTGATCTATTTTGCAAGATGGAGGGAAGAGCGTTTGCGGTTCCTTGAGGGGATGGCGCTTACTATCCTGACCTTCGGGGTGATCGGCTATACCCAGCCGGGGATAGGGGGACTATGGGGCAAGATATGCCACCTCCACGGGTGGGCTGTCTTGCTGGGCCTTTTGGTGATATTCTATTTTTCTGTGCGGATCTTCGGAGGAGAACCCTCTTTGCGAAAGGCCATGGGAGTCCTAGTTGGTCTGGGTGTTGCGCTTCTCCTTATGTTCGTAGTAGCGGTTAATCTGCTGGGACTCAAGGTGGGGGGGCTGGAAGAAGACTTTCTCTTTGGAGAGCACTGGGGGTCGGGGAGGATGGAACTATATTCTGCTGCATGGGAGATATTTACCTCTCTTGATTTGAAGAGCCAGTTGATTGGATACGGGCCGGACACCTACGGGATATTGACCGAGGAGGCGGGGGTCACTTACAGCACCAGCACCCACAGCGAATACCTCCAGTACCTGGTCACCCTAGGCTGGCTGGGCCTTATCACCTACTGCATATTCATCGCCTCGGCCATGGTCATGGGATTTCGTCAAGGGAGAGGTTCCGTTGGGGTAGGTCTGGCATTCGCCTGCCTAGCCTATAGCCTGCAAGCCATTTTCAACATCAATCAAATATTGACCACGCCCATATTTTTCATACTGCTGGCTGTGATGATGGCGACAGTCTACAGAAAGGAGAAACAATGAAATTTCTTTTGGAAAAGGACGAAAAGCGAGTTGCCGCTTATGACGGAGATAAAAAAATCGGTGAGATGTCATATTCTCCCTCGGAAAGCATATGGATCATCGACAGCACCAAGGTGGATCCGGACTACCGTGGCCAAAAAATCGGACAACAGATGCTCCGGGTGATCGTAGAGACGGCACGGGAAGAAGATCTTTCCATCATGCCCCTGTGTCCCTTTGCCAAAAAGGAGATGGAGGCCAGCGAGGAGTTTCGCAAATACATCAAGAAGTAGGAACTGACCCCATGGGCAGGCGGCTTTTTCAGGTTTCCCGACGTTTCTCCCTGATGTTGGGATTCTTTCCTGACATCAGGCAGCAAAACCCATCAGAGTCAAGATTATTTGTGTAACGAATATTCACGCTAGATATTCTGTTGCGGCCAAGGGTCAAAGTGGGGTTGCGGCCAAGAGGCTGGCGCGGTTTCAAAAAAATCAGACTGACAAGTAAAAACCCTTGACAAGGATGCCCGGAGGGTGGTATCCTTTTTTAGGTTCAAGTAAAAACCCTTGACACCGGAGGGAAGAGGTTGGATAAGTACACTCATATCAGCCTGCTGTACGATTTTTACGGCGGCTTGCTGACAGAAAAACAACAGGAAGTCTTGTCTTTGTACCATGGAGACAACTGCTCCCTGTCTGAAATCGCAGAAGAACTGAAGATCAGCCGCCAAGGGGTCCACGCAACGCTGAAGAGCGGTGAGGCGGCCCTGATGCACTATGAAAACAAGCTGATGCTTGTAAAAAAGTTGGCGGAGACCCAAAAGGCGATAGGTATGCTGGACCAGGTCATCGGGAAACTGAAGGCCAAGGGTGAAGAGGAGATGGAATCGAAGTTGAAACAGGTAAGGGCCGTTATGGACGGCAGCATGACCTGATGAGCGGAAAGAAAGGAAGGATGCTGTGGCATTTGAAGGATTATCGGAAAAACTGCAGGACGTCTTTTCGGGGCTGAAGGGAAAGGGCTCCATCACGGAGAA
>JBMNVE010000095.1:0-4696 GCA_050946655.1 Anaerovoracaceae bacterium | reverse complement strand
ATCTGAGGGGGCGATGTTCGGATTTTGCGGGTGCTAAATGGCCATTTTGAGATGAGGTGGCCGGTGGAGAGAGTGTTTAGGCCAAAATAATCTTGACATTTTCTTTGGAGGAGGAAGATGTCAGGATTCTATCCTGACATCAGGGGATAAGAATGGGAGATGTCAAGATTTTTTGCCTACCAACTATTTAGTCTACAGATTAGCCCTGCACCCGCACCATCAAACCGCCATCATATGCACCACTCTGCCAACCTCCTCCCCCGGAGGGCAACTCCCCGTCAAAGGCCACAACCCCTACATCCGCCCCTCATATCACAAAAAACTCGGAGCCAATGACTCCGAGTGTGTTTTCGTGGTTGCGGGGAAGGGATTCGAACCCCCGACCTTCGGGTTATGAGCCCGATGAGCTACCAGCTGCTCCACCCCGCGATATAGACGTCCTCTCCTGGGAGAGTCAGTGTTTTTTGGTGCCGGAGACCGGGGTCGAACCGGTACGAGAATGAATTCTCACGGGATTTTAAGTCCCGGGCGTCTGCCTATTCCGCCACTCCGGCTCACTGTGCCAACAAATGATTGGCTCCGAGGGTGGGGCTCGAACCCACAGCCTACCGGTTAACAGCCGGTTGCTCCACCATTGAGCTACCTCGGAATGATTTTCAACCTTTGATTTCGCGACAATGATTATTATACAATAATCTGAAGGTGCGTGTCAACCACGAAATCTCATTTCACCAATCTTTTCACGCCGGCCTTGGTAACGGCCCCTTGGCTCTCTTTTTCTTCCTCTTTCTCTTCAGCGCCCTCATCCATTTGGGAAACGTCTTTTAGGACTTTGATCTCCGGTTCCTTCTGCGCCGCCCACTCCCGGGCATCTCTTGCCGCCTTAAGGCTAGCCTCTTCTTTTTCGGCTTCGATGTCCGCTCGGATCAGCTGGATCTTCTTCCGGAATTTCTTTGTATTTTCCTTATCCTTCTGCATTTCGTAGATGTCGGCCAGTTCCTCCATGGTCTCCAAATGGGATGGGTTGAGGCCTAAAGCGTTCTTGAACCTGGCCACCGCATCGGGGATCCGCTCAGTTCTAGCATAGCCCACACCCAGGTAGTAGTGGAGGGGCCACCAATCCTTGAATTTAGTGTCCAGATAAGGTTCCAAAATCTCCACACCTTTTTCAAAGCGAAGGGCAGTGATCTCATTGCAACCCTCCTCGATCCGCATGGGATCTTGGATCTGCTTCATCCGCTGATTGATTTCCCTGCGGTCTTTACCGTTTCTTGTGAACTTGAGAAAGCCGTTCCAGGCAGCGAATGTTTTGCTGTACAGACCCAGGTTCAAATAGGCATAGCCCAGATAGTAATAGCCCTGTGCAAATCTGGGGTGGGTTTCCGTCAGAAGCTCAAAATAGTCCAGGGCCTCGGCCTTGAACCTGCCTACGTATTCCGGATCGGAGGAGGCCATATACATGGCTCTGCACACACGGGCATAGGAGTACATGCCGTGAAGATAGTCCGGCTTCATGCAAAGGCACGCCCTGAAGTGGATGCAGGCATTGTCGAAATCTTCTTTTTCCGCAGCATCTCTTCCCAGTTTCAACATGCCCTCGTAGATCTTGTAGTTGAACAACCTGCTCAAATAGGCTACGTATTTCTCCGTGTATTTGAACTTGGGATCGCTGCCCATGACCCAGGCCATGTTTTCCCCGATATGGGTAGCCTTTAGCCCCGCGCCCCCGGCAAATTCCTTCACGTCTTCCTTTCGGAGAGGCACAGGAACCCCTTTCATAATATCCTTCACTTTGGATTTCTCCAGAAATTCATCGGAAAACTCCACGAACACAAACCGCTTCAGGTACTTTTTGAAATACCTGCCGATCCTGTCCTCTCGGATCTTAACATCCATTTCTTCTATGGGGCGGATCACGGTCCTGGTGATCCCCATTGCCTGAGCAAGGGTCTTTTTTTTCTCTGCCATGTTTTTCCTCTTTCCTGATTACAGTCTTCGGAATCTCTCGTCCTTGAGAAGGCCGGTGTTTTCCATGGCCCTTCGCAGTTCCTCCATCATCCTCTCCTTGTCCTGGGGAAGATCCCCTCTGAGAGAAACGTAGTTGGATGCGTGATTGCTCCTAAAAACGCATGTCTTCTCTACGTTGATATTCTTCAGGAGAAGAAGGGTTTCTGCGATAACTTCTTCCGGGCTGAGTACCTGGAAGCGACCTTCCCGTACGTCTTCCCGTAGCTCTGCTCCCGGTTCCAGCATCAAGGTGAGAAGTGCGGCATAGGTGGGCTCCATCTCGCTGATCATCGTCCCCGAGTCGATGGCGTGTTTCTCCCAACCGGGCTTCCCCCCCAGGCCGGAAATGAAGGTGACCGATGCGGCGATTCCCGCATCCTCGATCTTTCTCACCGCTTCAATGATCTCAGCCCTAGTGGCCCCTTTGCAAATTTCCTCTAGAATTTCATCGTTGCCGCTTTCCGCTCCGATATAAATGATGTTTATCCCTGCATCCCTGAGCTGCTCCAATTCTTCGGGAGTCTTTCGGAGCACATCAAGGGGAGAGCCGTAAACGCCGATGTGTTCACATTCGGGAAAGTCCTTCCTGATTTTTCTCAGGATGGTCAGCAGTTTATCCATGGTGATACAGAGAGCATCTCCATCACATAGAAACATCTTCTTGATATAGCCGTATGTCTTCCTTGCCATATCCAGATCTTCCAGCACATCCTCCATCTTGCGCATGCGGAATTTCTTATCCTTGAACATGCTGCAGAACGTACATTTATTGTGGGCACAGCCGATGGTTACCTGAAGCAGATAACTTCTGGCCTCACTGGGTGGTCTGTATATATTTCCTTCGTATCTCATGAATGATTCTCCGCCTTTCCTCTATTCTTACATTTTTTCCGGTGCCTGGATGCCCAGAAGGGCCAGTCCGTTTCGGATTGCGGTCTTAGCCGCAAAGACTACCGCAAGCTTGGCGATCTTCTCTTCCTCATCGTCCACCAACACATGTTCGCTGTGATAGAACCGATTGAAGGCCTGGGCAATGTTGATGATGTGTCTGGTCAGGATGGAAGGCTCGTACCTCTCCCCGGCCTCTACGATCACCGTCTCCATGGCGTAAATCAGCTTCAACAGCTGATAGGCACTGTCCGATACAATGTATTTACCATCCAATGTTCCGTCCAAACATTTTGCCTCTGCAGCCTTCACCGCTTCCTGCCCGGCCTTACGCAACACGCTGGCCGCCCTTGCATGGGTATATTGAACGTATGGGCCCGTTTCTCCTTCGAAGTTCAGGACTCGATCCCAGCTAAAGACATAGTCCTTGATCCGGTTGTTGGCAAGTTCCTGGAACACCACGGCGCCGATCCCCACTTGACGGGCGGTTTCCTCGATGTTATCGGTGTTGACACCTTTTTCTCGTATGATGTCCTTGGTCTTTTCCACCGCCTTATTCAGCACGTCTTCCAGGAAGATCACCCTCCCTTCTCGTGTGGACATAGTCCCCTCTTCCATACTGATCAGGCCAAAGGGCACGTGGACACAGTCTCTTGCCCACTCATACCCCAACATCTCCACGATCTGGATCCACTGCTGGAAGTGGAGATTCTGCTGGCTGGCCACCACATATATATTCTTGTAGAAGTCGTAGTGCTCCTTTCGGTACACTGCCGCTGCAATATCTCTGGTGATATACAGGGTGGATCCATCGGACTTGGTGATCAGTGCCGTAGGCAGTCCTGCGTCCTCCAGTTCCACCACCTGTGCTCCTTCCGATTCCTTGAGCAGGCCTTTTGCTTTCAATTCTTCCAGAAAGCGAGGCATCTTATCGGAATAGAAGCTCTCCCCGTTGTAGGAGTCAAAGTTGATGCCGAACATATCGTAGACTCTGTTGAACTCCTTGAGGGATTCTTCCCTGAACCATTGCCAAAGCTCCATTTCCCTAGGCTCTCCTCGCTCCAATCTGGCAAAAATATCCCTTGCCTCCTGATCCAGGGCAGGGTCCTTTTCCGCTTCCACATGGAACTTGGTGTAATATCCCAAAAGGGTACGAATGGGACTGGCAATGACATCTTCCTTGTTTCCCCACCGATCATAGGCGCAGATCATCTTTCCGAACTGGGTGCCGTAATCTCCCAGATGATTGAGCTTCTCCACATCATAACCCATGGCACTGTAGATCAGGGCAATGGCGTTTCCGATGACCGTGCTGCGGATGTGTCCGATATGGAAGGGCTTTGCGATGTTGGGGGAAGAGTACTCCACCAGCACCTTTCTGCCTTGTCCCACCGTGGTCTTTCCATAGTCTTCCTTTTGCTCCAGCACATCAGCGAGAAGATCCTTTACATAGCCTTCTCTGTCGATGAACATGTTCACATAGGCATTGACGCTTTCAACCTTGGCAAATAAGGGGGCTCTTCCGATTTTTTCGGCAATATCCGCCGCAATGAGGGGCGGTGCCTTCCGGAGGACCTTGGCCAACTTAAAGCAAGGGAAGGCGTAGTCTCCCATTTTTTCATCCTGAGGGATTTCGATCATGGACAGGGCATCTTCCCGGGAAAGGCCGCTAGGTCCCTGCTCCCCCATGGTTTCCATAAGGATGTCCGCGATTTTTTCTCTATAGTTGATCATCTGTGTCTTCCTCCGTAATTATCTTTATATTCTTTTCCTTCAGCAAGGCGGCAAAGATCCCGTCACC
>JBMNVE010000094.1:0-4740 GCA_050946655.1 Anaerovoracaceae bacterium | reverse complement strand
TAAGTAAGGAGGTGACGCCGATGTTGACCAATGAAGCCTATGAAGAAAAAAAGAAACGGGACATGGACTACGCCCAAAGTTTGTACGAGACCATTCAAAAGGATCCGGACCCCAACACCAGATACAAGGATAGCCGTCCCATTATGGACATCAAGCACTTGTTGGAAACCAGTGCAAGCGATCAGTGGTACGGGAATCATGTAGCCTTTTATCAAAAGTGGAAAAAGGGTGAGCCTTACACAAAGATCACGTACAAGGAAGCGTTGAACGATGTCAACGCCTTGGGCACTGCTTTGATTGCCGAAGGGTACAAGGACAAGCGGATTGCGGTCATCGGCGAAAACTGCTACCAGTGGGCGGTCTCTTACCTGTCGGTTCTGTGCGGAACGGGAGTGGTGGTCCCTCTGGACAAGGAGTTGAATGCTGCGGAACTGGAGCAGCTCATCGTCAGAGCAGAGGTCAGTTGTGTGATCTTCAAGGGCAAGAAGCAAGGAGACATTTTCAAGAACATGATGGAGGCAGAGGGCAACCTTCTCAGCCTGCTCATCGATATGGAGATGGAAGCGGAAGAAGAGGGAAATATTGTCCGCTCCTGGCACAAGATGGTAGCAAAAGGAAAGGAGTTGATGGCAGAAGGGAATCGGGAGTTCCTGGACGCACAGATCGACGCGGAAGCCATGGCGGTCATCCTATTCACATCCGGGACGACAGGGGCATCCAAAGGGGTCATGCTGAACCACAGGAATCTGGTGACGGACCTCATGGTGGCACCTACAGTGCTGAAGGTCAACGACTGGGATATCTTCTTCAGCGTACTGCCTCTTCACCACACCTACGAATGTACCTGCGGCTTCCTCATGCCTCTGTACAAGGGGGCGGCCATCGCCTATTGTGAAGGACTGAAATACATCACCAAGAACCTGGAGGAAGTTAGTCCCACCATGTTTCTGGGGGTGCCTATTCTCTTCGAGACTCTATACAAGAAGATCTGGAAGAACGTAGAAAAGCAAGGGAAGACGAAGCTTCTCCGCAAGGTGATCAGGATCAACCGCAAGACAAAGAAACTGAAGATCGACCTGGGGAATATCTTCTTTAAGGAGATCCGCAAGGTGTTCGGCGGTCGGATGAGAATGATGATCGTCGGCGGTGCTGCCATCAATCCGGAAGTGCTGGATGGAATACAGGACTTTGGCATCATGGCACTTCAGGGATACGGCTTGACGGAATGCGCTCCCATGGGTGCGCTGAATCCGGACAAGGCGCCTAAGTCAGCTTCCATCGGACGAGCCTTTCCCGCTTGTGAGCTGAAGATCGCAGAGCCCAATGAAGAGGGGATCGGTGAGATCTGGCTCAAGGGGGGGAACGTGATGATGGGCTATTACAACATGCCCGAGGCCACGGCTCAGGTGATCCAGGACGGCTGGTTCCACACGGGAGACTTAGGTTACTTGGATGACGAAGGATACGCCTACATCACCGGCAGGAAGAAGAATGTGATCATCACCAAGAACGGCAAGAATGTATATCCGGAGGAACTGGAATACAATTTGTCCAACGTGCCCATTATCGCAGAATCCATGGTGTTCAGCGACGACACGGAAACGGGAGCCGACACCCTCATCGTGGCGTCCATTCTTCCCGATTGGGAAGAGGTGGAGGAACGCCTGGGCAAGGATATTACAGACGAGGAACTGGAGAATATCCTCTGGGCGGAGGTGGATAAGATCAATGAAAATCAACCTTTCTTCAAGAAAATCAAGAAGATCATCGTAAGGAAGGAAGACTTTGTAAAAAATACATCCAAAAAAATCATCAGATACGTGGAGGAGAACAAGAAATGAGTGAAAAGGGATTGCGAGATAATTACTACCCCAGAGTCACGGTGGATCTTTCCAAACTGCGGAACAATGTGGACGAAATTCTCAAGCGATGCAAGGCGGAAAACATCCAGGTGGCAGGAGTCATCAAGGGGTGTACCGGTCTTCCCCGGTGCGCTCAGGTCTTTGCCGACGGCGGCTGCAGTTTTGTGGCCTCTTCCCGGTTGGAACAGATCCAAGATGCCAAGGACCACGGAGTGGATAAGCCGTTTATGCTCATTCGCATCCCCATGAAAAGCGAGATCCCCGATGCGATCCGCCTGACGGACATCAGTCTCAACAGCGAGGTGGAAACCTTGAAGATGCTGGATGCCGAGGCGGGAAGACAGGGCAAGAAACACAAGGTCATTTTGATGATCGACCTGGGGGACCTGAGGGAAGGATTCTGGGATAAGGACGAGCTTCTCACAGCAGCACTGATGGTAGAAAAGGAGCTGCCCCACCTGGAACTTGCCGGTGTGGGGACCAATCTGGGATGCTATGGCTCCATCAACGCCACGGCGGACAAGCTGAACGAGCTGATCGCCGATGCGGAGATGATCGAAGAGAAGATCGGCAGGGAGCTGGAATACATCGCAGGAGGGGCCACCACATCCATCCCTCGGTTGCTGGAGGGTGACATGCCTCAGAGGATCAATCTTCTCAGGATAGGAGAAGGGATCATTCTGGGCAAGGATCTTCGGGACCTTTGGGGATACGACATGAGCTTTCTCTATCAGGATGTGTTTACCCTTGAGGCGGAGATCATAGAACTGAAGGACAAGCCCAGCCACCCCGTGGGAGAGATCATGTTTGACGCCTTCGGGTTCCAGCAGGAATACGAGGATAGAGGCATCAGGAAGCGGGCACTTTTGGCACTGGGCAAGGTGGACTATGCCTTCCCGGACATGATCTATCCTCTGGACAAGGGGATCGAGATCTTGGGGGCGTCCAGCGACCACACCATCATCGATGTGGAGGATGCGGAACGCCAATTGAAAGTGGGAGATACCATGAAGTTCAACTTGTGCTATGCCACCATCGTCTATGCCACCAATTCACCCAACGTGAAGATCTTCTATAAATAGAAGGCAGGGCAAATTGACAAAATCTAGAGTTATCCATATAATATTGCAGTATACCTTGAAAGGAGAAAGATATGCCGGAAGAAGTACTATTAACTAGGGAGGGCTTTGAGAAGATCAAGGCCGAACATGAAGAACTGGTGTCCGTCACCAGAAGAGAAGTGGCGGAGAGAATAAAGGAAGCCAGAGAGTTTGGAGATATTTCCGAAAACGCGGAATACGATGCGGCCAAAAACGAGCAGGCCGAGGTGGAAGCCAAGATCGAAAAATTGCAGACCATGATGCGTCAGGCCAAGATCATTGAAGAGGGCAAGGCAGCCAGAGGTAGGGTCAACGTGGGAAATAAGGTGGAGGTTAAAGACCTGGATACCGGAAAGACCATGGAGTTTACCATAGTGGGTGCAACGGAGGCGGATCCCTTTGTGGGCAGGATCTCCAACGAGTCCGCAGTAGGCGGAGCACTGATCGGCAATAAAGTCGGCGCCCAGGTGGAGATCGAGGTCCCCGACGGGAAGAGACATTACGAAGTAATCAGTATCAATAAGTGAGAGGTTAGAGATGAGTGAAGAAAAGAATCCAAACATCAATCCGGAGATAGAAACGGAAGAATTAACGGAGGAGAAGCTGAGTGAGCAGCGGCTGATTCGAAGGGAAAAGCTGAAGAAACTCCAGGAGGCGGGGCGAAACCCCTTCCTCATCGAAAAGTGGAACGTCAGTGCATACAGCCAAGAGATCAAGGATAACTTTGATGAGATGGACGGCAAGGAAGTGACCATCGCCGGCCGCATCATGGCCAAGCGTGGTATGGGAAAGGCTTCCTTTGTCGACCTTCAGGACGATCAGGGCAGGATCCAGTGCCACGTCAAGAAGGATGTACTGGGAGATGAGGAATACGAATGGTTCAAGACTTACGACATCGGGGATATCCTGGGTGTGGTAGGGGTGGTTTTCCGCACCAAGCGGGGGGAGATCACTGTTGAGGCCAGACAGGTGGTCCTGATGAGCAAGTCCCTTCAGGTGCTGCCCAACAAGTGGCACGGTCTTAAAGATGTGGACATTCGCTATCGACAGCGGTACGTGGACCTGATCATGAACCCGGAGGTCAAGCAGACCTTCATCATGCGGTCCAAGATCATCAAGGAAATCAAGCGGGTCCTGGAGGATGACTTTGGGTACCTGGAAGTGGACACGCCGATTTTGACCACCATCGCAGGGGGCGCCAATGCCCGTCCCTTTGAGACGCATCACAATACACTGGACATCGAAATGAAATTGCGCATTTCCAACGAGCTGTACCTGAAGCGTTTGACCGTAGGCGGTCTGGATCGTGTGTATGAGATGGGCAAGATGTTCCGAAACGAGGGAATGGACAAGAACCATAATCCTGAGTTTACCAGCATGGAATGCTACATGGCCTACGGAAACATGGAAGATGTGATGGAAGTCACCGAGCAGGTGGTTTCCAAGGCAGCTCTTGCGGCAACGGGCAGCATGGTCATCCATTACCAAGGGAAGACCTTTGACCTGACCCCTCCCTGGCGCAAGCTGGACATGGCCGATGCGGTGAAGGAAATCACCGGGGTGGACTTCGCCCTCATCGACACCGATGAAGAGGCAAGAGAGGCCGCTATCAAGTATGGCATGGACAAGGACGAAGTGAGGGACATGACCCGAGGAAAGATCCTGGCGGAAATGTTCGAGGAATACTGCGAAGACGTTCCCGGCTATTTGGACGGCCCCGTCTTCGTCACCGGTCATCCCGTAGAGATTTCCCCTCTTTCCAAGAGAGATCCGGTGGA
>JBMNVE010000093.1:0-4836 GCA_050946655.1 Anaerovoracaceae bacterium | reverse complement strand
ATATTTATTCTAACAAAAAGGCCGCCAAAATAATTAATAGGTTAGCGACCTATGCCACAGCTACATTTACAGATATTGGTAATCCCAGCTACACTTTACACCAAAACTCAAGGTGCATATAAATTCATCATTTTCACTCTTTGCATAACACCGTTGCAATAACTGGCTTTCAGTGCACACGTTGCACATAACGCAATTGCAAATTTAGGGTATCTCCTCGCCGACTTTTATCGCAAATGTTTTTCCAGAAGGTCGATGAAGGTCATCATGCCGTCTTTGCCGGGAAAGATGGCTCTGGCGTTGGTATCGCTGCCGCCACCCTTGCCGTTATAGATGGATGCATTTTCCTTGACCAGTTTTCCGCAGTGAACAGTCCCATCGGAAAAGAGGAGAAGGGTGTTTTCTGCCGGGATGGTCAGAACAAGTAGCTTCCCAACTTTGTCTGCAACCTGCCTGCCGATGGGCAGAGCATCGTCCACGGACATGTCGTCGTATTCATAGACCAAAAAATCATCTTTTTTCTCATCCAGAGCAGCGGAGATTTCCCCCACTCGCCGGTCGGTAACGGAGCGGCGCAAAGTAGCAAACCGCTCCCTAGTAGTGCTGTTTCTTGCCTCCTGAGCGGTTATTTTTTGGAGCAAGTCGTCCTTGCCGGCGCTGTACTTCTTGCCCAGGTCCAAAATGATGTTGTGTTTCTCTTCGTAATCCGCCATCGCCCTGGCACCTGCCTCGAAGTAGACCCGGAACATACCTTTGTTCTTCTCCACTTTATAGACTTTGAGGAGGCCTACTTGGCCGGAGGTGGAGGGGTGGGTGCCGCAGCAGGCGACGCAATCGGAGGCGTTTTTCGGATCGCCTACGCATACGATGGACACATTATCCTCGATGGCCAGGCTTTTTCGCAGAGGGAGGTTTTCGGCCTCTTCCCCCGTAGGAAATAGGCGAGTCTCTACGGGAAGATTTTCCCAAATCGCCTGATTGGTGCAATTTTGTGCATGGATAGCCATGTCGTAGGTAAGAACATCGTATTTCTCCGACTCCTCCAGGCTGATATCTATGGTCATGTAATCTTCCCCCATGTGGAAGCCTCTATTGATCCCGCGGTACTCCCTGTAGAACATGCCGGAAAGGATGTGTTCTCCGCAGTGGCGTTGCATGTTGTCAAAGCGATGAGCCCAATCCAGCAGGCATACCACTTCTTCCCCTTCCTTCAACTGTCCGTCTACGATGTGGAAAATATCTTCTCCCTCTTCATAGCTCCCGGTAATGGAAAACCCGCCAATGGTTCCTCGGTCGTGGCTTTGGCCGCCACCGCCGGGAAAGAAAATAGTCCGATCCAATCGGACGGCTCCTGTTTCAGGCAAAAATTCCACCACTTGGGCGTTGACTTCTGTTTTGTATACATCCTCTCGAAACAATTTGATGGTGCTCATTTACGACTCCTCCCTTTGATGGAATAATTATAGCACAAAAGGATGGAATTGTTATATAATGAGAAAGGATATGGAGAAGGAAAACGATAGGAAAAAAATGTTATTAAAATAAAATGCGAACATGATGTGGATAACTTATCGTTGACAAATGTGTATCTCCTGTGTAACCCTTGCAATTGCTGCATGACGTGAGAAAGTCTTATCCACAACGACCTTTGGATAAAATTGTATACAATCGTTAAAAACCTGTGGATAAATGGCTGGAATGCTGAAAATTGACCATTTAACACCCTGTTAATATTTTGTTCGGCGATCGCGAACAGAGGTTGACATAAAGTAGCATATCGTGTTGAGGAGGAAAAAATGTTAAAGGAAAAAATCGTGTTCAAAGATGAGCTCCCCATCAATATACTTGTGGCGGAAATCGATGAATACCCCATTCACTTTCATGACGAACTGGAGGTGGTGTATGTCCTTTCCGGAAAAGTGACGCTGCGAAACGGGTACTACAATTACGTGCTCCAGCAGGGAGACATCTTTATTCTCAACGACAGGGAGATCCATAGCTTCAACAAAGTCGAAGGGGAAGACAACATCGTCATGATGATGCAGTTGGATCTGGGGTATTTTTCCGCATACTACGAGAATTTGCAAAACAACTTTTTCGTTACGGATATGGAAGACGATGATGATGAAAGCCTGGACATCCTCAGGAACACCTTGGCAAAGATCATGATGGAGGTTTTGCAAAAGGGCTACGGTTACGAGCAGAAGGTCATCGAAAGTACCCACAACCTCATCGGTAGCTTGCAAGCCGATTTCCAGTACTTCCTCATGGAGGACGGGAAATTCGTCAACGAGACCAAGAAGAAGGGGAATAAAATTCTCACCGGCCGGCTATCGCGAATCACCAAATACATGTACGATAATTACAATCGAAAGCTGACATTGGAAGAGATCGCCCAAAAGGAGCACCTGAGCATATTCTATCTCTCCCACGTAATCAAGGAGGCCACGGGTCTCAGCTTCCAGGATCTGCTCAGCTTTATTCGCGTGGAGGAATCGGAGAAGCTGCTGCTGGGGAGCAAGAAGAAAATCGGTGCGGTATCGGAGGACGTGGGTTTCTCTGCGGTTAGATACTATATCAAGCATTTTGAGCGGTGGTTCGGCACCCATCCCATGGAGTATCGAAAGCAATTCACCGGAAGGGTGAAGAGCAGGGAAAGCCGTGCCAAGTATCATCGATGTACATCTAAAGAAATCGAGGAAGCCATAAGGCAGCAGGTCAAGGGGATATACCGGTCATACGTGCTGCCGGAAACCGTTAAGCCCACGATCATCGAACTGACCCTCAATGAGATAGAAACAGCCCCGGTGCAGCCTAAGACGAAGCTGGATCTTCTCATGAAGAAAAAAGTTGCAGGCCCCGTAGCAGAACCCTATAAACTGATCAAATCCCTGGATGAAACAGTGATCCACCAAAGCGACCACCACCTGATTTCCACTTGCAGCAAACTGCCGGGAGATGTGGATAGCCTGAGCATCCTGCTATACAACTACGATGAAGGCTTATTGGAGCTTTTCTCCGGACTGGATGATACGGCGATTTTTTACCGCCGCATCCGAGATTACCAGGAAAGTGTAGAATTCCTCCTTCGGCTCTATGGTTTGGCAGGAGAATTTCGCATCTTGAGATACTTGATGACTAAGGAAAATGCCATGAACGCGTACCGCAAACTAAACCGAAAAGAAAAAATCGGCGATGGCAGAGAACGGTTGCGAGAGGCATGGCTCTCTGTCCCGGAGATATCTTCGGAGGTCCTCTTTGCTACGGAAAGTCTCAGCATTCGGTCTACCCTTAAGGGCTGCAGTGCGGAACTGATTCTTTTGGACAAGAAACCGGAGAAGGCAATTCCGGACAGCAAGGAATAGGGCAAGATAGTACGTGTAAAGAGCAAGAGTATAATTGAACATTCAGATAATTAGTGTTAGAATTTAGTTGTGTGTAAAGTGATGAGTCAATTCTTTATCATATAAATATGGAGGTATATTTATGAACATATTGATTATCGGAGCGGGCGGAGTTGGAACTTCTGCAGCAGCTATCATCAAGCGTGCCGGAGCAGAAGGCGACTGGGCAAAAAAAGTCGTAGTTTCCGACTACAACGAAGCGCGCGCTAAGGAAGTTGCCGATAATATCTGTGGCGGGGGCAAGTTCGTCGCGGATAAAATCGATGCGACCAGCCCGGAGAGCATCAAAGAAGTGATCAAGAAGCACGACATCGAATTCGTGATGAACGCAGTAGAGCCGGCATTTAACCAGACTATATTCGACACCTGTCTGGAAGTGAACGTAGTGTACCTGGATTGCGCTATGACCCTGTCCAAGCCCACAGAGGGTGCTGCAGGGAAGGAGATCACCTACGAAAAGCTTGGTGACTATCAGTTCTCCAAGCATGAAGAGTGGGAAAAAGCAGGGGCTATGGCCATCGTTGGTTCCGGTGTGGAGCCGGGCATGGCCGACGTATTTGCCAAGTTTGCTCACAAACATCTCTTTGACGAGATCGATGAAGTCAACGTGAGAGACGGTGACAACTACGGCGGAGACGATGTAGGACACTTCGGGTTCAGCGTTTGGACCACCATCGAAGAGTGCCTGAACCCTCCTGTAGTTTGGGAAAAGGAAAGAGGCTGGTATGCAACAGAGCCTTTCTCCGAGCCTGAAATCTTCAACTTCCCCGGCGGGATCGGCGATGTGGAAGTGGTCAACGTAGAGCATGAAGAAGTTATGCTGGTTCCCAGGGTCATCCCTTGTAACAGAGTGACCTTCAAGTACGGTGTACCCAAGGAAACCAGAGATATGCTTCTGTATTTGCAGGAGCTGGGCCTGGCGGAAGCTTGGAAGAAGATCAAAGTGGGCAGCGAAGAGATCGCACCTCGTGACTTCTTGGTGAAGGTGATTCCCGACCCTGTGGAAGCAACCATGAAGATGACCGGGAAGGGCTGTGCCGGAACTTGCGTATCCGGGATGAAAGACGGAAAGAGGAGAGTCGTTTACCTGTATCAGGTAGCGGACAACCAGGAGTGCATCAAGAAGTACACCACCAACTCCGTAGTTGCGCAGACTGCCGTAGCGCCGGTAATCATGATGGAACTGGTTGCCAAGAAGATCTGGGATCTGAAGGGCGTACACGGGCCGGAGAGCTTTGATCCGGATCCATTCGTGGAGCGCTTGGCTAAGTACGAGTTCCCCGCAGGGATTAGAGAAATGGAATCCGAATATGCGGACGCCATGGACGAGAGAAAATTCCTGGAGGCAGTAGAAGGAAAATAATATCGGTAAATCAATACCCCGGGCAAGTTGACCTTGCTCGGGGTATTTGTGCAGGAAGAGAGATATAAG
>JBMNVE010000092.1:0-4914 GCA_050946655.1 Anaerovoracaceae bacterium | reverse complement strand
ACGAACCTGGTAATCTCGTGGTGCATTTAGTTTTCGCCCCTTGTGGGCACCTGCTATGATCCGCATTAGTCTCCTCCTACAAACTGAACCTACCGGTTCTTCCGAAAAACTCTTCTACCTTCGCTTTTAAGGGAAGGAGGGCTTCTCCCTCAAGTCCGGGATGAAGTTCAAGGAGCCGGAAAGCTTCGCTCCTGACTTTTTCCATGATGTCCATGTGCTTGACCAGGTCGGCAAGGCACATATCTGGGATGCCGTGTTGACGGCTTCCGAAAATTTCCCCGGGGCCTCGCAACTCCAAGTCTTTTTCGGCAATGTAAAACCCATCGTTGCTTCCGGCCATGATCTCAGCCCTTTCCCGTGCCACATCTCCTGCGGAAGCGGAAATCAAAACGCAATATGACTGCTCCTTTCCTCTTCCCACCCTGCCACGCAACTGATGGAGCTGTGCAAGGCCGAACCGCTCTGCATTCTCTATGACCATCACAGTAGCATTGGGTACATCGATCCCCACCTCGATGACAACGGTAGCCACAAGAATATGGATGTCCCCCCTATAAAACCGCTCCATGATCCCATCTTTTTCTTGTTGCTTCATTTCTCCGTGAAGGATGGCAACATTATATTTTGCGAACTTCTTTTTCAGTTCCTTGTACACCTCCGTGGCAGAACGAACATCCAAAGTCTCGGATTCCTCAATAAGGGGAGCCACCACGTAAGCTTGCCGGCCCTTTTCCACCTCTTCTTCCACAAAGCGGTAGACCTTTTCTCTGGCGTCGGTTCCCACTGCCTTGGTGAGGATTTTTTGTCGTCCCGGGGGCAGCTGATCAATGACGGATACATCCATATCCCCATATATGACCACCGCAAGAGTTCTGGGAATGGGTGTTGCTGTCATGACCAGCACATCAGGATGCTTGCCTTTTTCGTATAAGCTGATTCTTTGATTGACCCCAAACCGATGTTGTTCGTCCGTAATCACCAGTCCCAGTTTGTGAAAGTTGACTGTGGGCTGTATCATGGCATGAGTTCCGACCAAAATTTGGATTTCCCCTGATGACAACTCCTCTAAGGTTTTTTTCTTTTCTCCGCTGCTCATGTTGCCGGACAGGTATCCCACCTTCACACCCAAGGGGGCAAAGGTGGCTTTTAAGCTATGGTAATGCTGTCTCATGAGGAGATCCGTCGGTGCCATGAAAGCCCCCTGAAATCCACTCTTTACCGCCTTGTACAGCGCCATAGCGGCCACTACTGTCTTGCCCGAGCCTACATCTCCTTGTACCAGGCGATTCATGGGCATTTCTCTTTCCATGTCCCTTTGAATTTCTTCTATGACCCTGGACTGGGCCGTGGTGAGGGTATAAGGTAGCTGACCTATAAACTCACTGATCGCCTCCGTCCCGCCGAAGGCTATCCCCTTCTCATCCTTTTTCTTCATCATGACCAAACCAAGGGCTAAGATAAAAAGTTCCTCGAATATAAATCGATATTTTGCCTGGCGAAGTTGTTCAGGCCCTTGGGGAAAGTGGATATTCTCCAAAGCATAGTCCAGCGGGCACAAATTGTTTCCTTTGACCAAGGTCGGGGGAAGAACATCAGAGATAGTTTTTCCCAGGGGCAGAATCTCCTTTTGCCATTTGCGCATCTCGTTTTGGGAGATTCCCTTAGTAAGAGAATACAGAGGAAGAATGCCCTGCACCCCATCGTTGCCGTCGAACTCCGGGTGAACCAACTGGATCTTGTTCCGGCTCACCGTCGGCTTACCGTAAAAAAAAAGTTCCTGGCCTACCTTGAAGTTAGATGCCAAAAACCCGGCATTAAAAAACACAACCTCTACGGCAGCGCTTGTATCTTCTATGATCAGGCGGAGCACCTGCTTTCTTCCCCGGCGGTATCCATCCTTCATGATTCTTTGGACTTTTCCACGGATCAAAGCGGCTTCCCCCACTTCCAGCTGTGCGATCAGTTTGACATGACGTCTGTCCTGATAGTCACGAGGAAAGAAATAGATGAGATCTTCCAAGTTGCGGATGCCCATCTTTTCCAGTGCCAATGTTTTCTTCGGGCCGACACCCTTCAGCTCACTCACTGTCATATTGTCTCTTGACCTCGATATTTCTTCGCTTCAGGTTTTTGGAGATGGTGCCCGCAACTACAACAGCCACGCTATCGGGAGCCGTTCCCGTCACGTGTTGTATGCTCTCATGGATATATTCAATCAAGCGATTGGTCACTCTGGTAATGCTCGTACCGAAGCGGATAACCACATAGATCCGAACATCTATGCCATCTTCCTTAAAGGTGATATCCATATGGGAATACCCATCCATGGTTCCACGCTTTTGAACAAAAGGCATGATCCGACCCCTGTGATTGCTCAGTAGGACCTTGCCATCAAACTCACCCACTGCATCAATAATGAGCTTTGCTATAGCATTCTTGGTTATTTGTATGCTACCTAGATTGGTTGTAACCGTATATACTTCCATCGTCATCCCCCTCTGAAAACAAAAATCCTGTGCCTGGGATCAGGCACAGAATATATTTTGCTGCTAGATGGCGCGGTTGATTTTGTTAGACCTGATACATCTGGTACAAACGTTTGCTCTTCTTACTTTGCCATCATCATCGATTCTCACCGTTTGAATGTTAGCATTCCATTTCCTTCTCGTATGTCTGTTGGAGTGGGAAACGTTATTTCCGGACACCTGGCCCTTTCCACAAACTTCACATTTTCTTGACATCTGCCGCACCTCCTTTTCCATGGTTTATCTTAAGCCTTGAGCATAATTTCTTCGCGAACAAATGGCATTATATCACAATGTCTCCGATTATCGCAAGGCTTTTTTTCATTTTCCGTCAACTATTTCTCCCTCTTTCCTTTTTTTCGGACAGCCAAGGCGATAATCATGATGGCAAGGACCAATATGATCCCACCGATGAGAAGGTAGATCGTATGAAAGCCCGATTCTTCCTGATCCTGATTATTCTCCTTAGGGTCCTTAGTTTTCTTTGGCTCTTCTTTTTTCGGTTCTTCAACAGGGTCTTTTGCAGGAGGATCTGATGCTTTTTCAGCGGTGATCCGTATGTTTTCCTGGGTTTCGGGAGTACCCATGGACTGTTCATCAAGATCATAGGCCTCGTAGGTGCTGATCTTAACAGTGGTAGGGCCTTCCTTCAAGGCTTTGAACTTCAGCTGGAATTCGATTGCCCCACCTGTGCCCGCTCTCTTCAACTGCACAGCTCCCGCATCTCCTTCACTGCTCCCGCCGGAAATATAAGAGAGAGTAGAAACATCATATTCAAGCATCCCACTTACTCTTCCGATATTATCTCCGGAATAAGTAACGGTGATGGTGCTCTCTTCTCCAACCTTGACATTGGTACCTTCAACGGAAACTTGAGCCTTTGCAGCAAAGGTGAGTGTGGGAAACGCAAGGCCTATGGCTATCAATAATATTATAGTTAGTTTTTTCATTCTACCCTCATAATCTCTTTATTCTAAGGCTTTGGTGCCGGTTTGGACGGCATATTGGTGTAAACGGGAATGCGGAAGACCAGGGGTGCTTCTACATTGGTGTATGCCCGTTTCAACAGCATTCCCTCCCCATAGGCCCCCTGAACGTTGGTCATATATTCGTGGGTGGCCACATTGGCGGGTCCATTCATCACGTTAAACTTTTTCAAGTAATAAGTATACTGATTTTTCTTGACGTACCCGCTGGCATAAAACTGAACGCCTCCTGCTAGAGATCTTTCAATGGTATTCCAAGGCCTGCCGTACGTCGTAGATCCTATTCCGGAACCCTTCGCATACCAAAGTCCCCTTTGTACCGCACTCATCCCGCCTGCTGTATAAGCTCCGATATTGAAGTGATTGTAATAACCCTCGTAACCAGGATATTTTCCGGAGCACAAACTACTACCATTCCATCCCTGCTCCATGATCACCATGGCAGCTAGTACATTAGGGTTAACACCAACTTTGGATCCGGCATTATATAAACTGTTAATATACAATGAAGAATTCATAAAGCTACCTGAAACAATCTTACTGATATACTCCTTCTTTGACATGGAAGTGTAGAAATAGTGGTCCATAAACTGGAAGATTTCACTGTCATTAAGAAAATTCCTAGGATCCATGTAGTAGGCAATCACATGGTCCCCGGCCTGATTCCATCTACCATCAAATTTGGTGTAAACCCCTGTTTTAGGATTATAGGCACCAGGCTTTTTTGATTTCCAGGAATCAGGAACAGTAGGCTCCACCAAGTTGTTCCCCAGCCTCTGTTCTTTCGTTTGGACAGTACTCCAAGACATTCCTGTGTGCAAAGCAGTAAATGACCAAGTAGGATGCTTTTTATGAATATTTCTAAGATAAGGTTTGTAGCTTTCCGGAAATTTCTGCTTTGTCAACATAGCCTCAAAGTCAGAATCAGTGACAATATTACTCGTGTCCACGTTTTTTGCTAAAATATAGCCCTTTTGCCCATTGGTATACACCTGATACCACTTCACTCCATCTGCTGTCGTGTGGAGACCATCCAACTTCAAAAGCGCCCCACTGACAAAGCGACCGATCGTTGCAGCTCCCGTGGACGGTGACTTATGGACCGTGATATTGCTCAAGGTCACACCTTGTTTCTTTGGTGAATAGGCGATATACGTAGCTTCAGGTGTCGTGGGAGAAGTCGTTCCTAAGCGCACGTTCTTCTCCAGGATATATCCCGTCTGACCGTTTGTATACACCCGATACCACTTCACTCCATCTGCCGTCGTGTGAAGGCCATCCAACTTCAATGTTGTTCCACTGACAAAGCGACCGATCGTTGCAGCTCCCGTGGACGGTGACTTATGGACCGTGATATTGCTCAAGGTCACACCTTGTTTCTTTGGTGAATAGGCAGTATACGT
>JBMNVE010000091.1:0-4919 GCA_050946655.1 Anaerovoracaceae bacterium | reverse complement strand
CGAATCTGTCGGTTGGGGGTTCGAATCCCTCGTGCCTCACCAATAGAGGAAGCAGCGGGCTCCCGGAGAAGTCGATTTCCGGGAGTTTTGCATTTTCCTAAGGACAAGAAAAGGATAAATCGATTGACTTCTGTCTCCTTACGATGATAAAATAATACGAGTAAATAAGTTTTCTAGGGTTCCGCCGGAAACGGGCTGGTCCGAGAGAAAACGGCCGCAAGGCTACCACGGAGGGATAAAAGCCCGGGAGTAGTTGTTACTGCTTTTCGGCTTATTTTTTTGGAGGTTATAAAAATGAAGAGAACGACAGCTTGGATCTGCTTGATCTTGGCGGGAATACTGGAAATCGTGTGGGCGTATTTTCTTAAATTATCCTATGGCTTAACTCAGCTGATGCCCACGGCTCTTGCCGCTTTTTTTCTGTTTATCAGCTTTTTTCTGTTGGAGAGGGGAATCAGAACCTTTGGCATTGGGGTTTCCTATGGGGTGTTTACCGGCATTGGAATCGTAGGGACGACCTTCATTGGGATTATTCTTTTGGATGAAGATGCCAGCATCCTAAAAATTGCCTCGGCAGCAATTCTGTTGATGGGCATTTTGGGACTGATGTTCGTGGACAGAAAGGAGGAACAGTCATGATTGCCTGGGGAATATTGGTGATTTCATCTTTTTTCGAGTTGGCATTTACCGTGTTCATGAAGTTGTCCGATGGATTCAAAAACAAAAAATATACAGTGCTCACTGTTCTTTCTACGGTGATCGGCATCGGACTTCTTTCTATCGCCACCAAGACACTGCCTCTTGGGATCGCATATGCGGTGTGGACGGGTTTAGGTACCCTATTCACGGTGACCTTCGGTATTGTTGTCTTCAAGGAAAACAGAGACTGGAAAAGAATCTTTTGTCTATCTCTGATCATCATAGGCGTAGTAGGCTTACGGCTGAGCAGTCTTGATTTTTAGGGGAAGAGAAGGTATACTTGCATGGTGTGCAAATAGATCGAGAACATAATAGGGAGAAACTATTTGGAACTGGTAGCTTTATACTTTGGGATGATCCTAGTGGGATATCTCATTGGGAGCCGTCTTCGGAAGAAGAATAGGAAGATCAACTGGGCATGGAAGGTGCAGATCGTCATGATCATTTTCCTGATTTTTCTCATGGGGAGCAGGCTCAGCGCCAACGATCAAGTGGTGAAGAGTTTGGGGAGCATCGGCCTCACCTCCTTCGTACTGACCTTGTTTATTTTGGTGGGAACTGTAGCCGCCATCTTCGTAGCAAGAAAACTGCTGAAGATCGACCGCAGAGGAGTGCGAAGTCAATGACCAGGATCATCTTCATTTCCGTGGTATGCGGCCTTCTTGCCGGTTACTACATTCTTCCCGATGCATATGCTCAGGTCTACATTGATTTTTCCGGCACCGCACTGGTCATCGGCCTATGCGTCCTACTGTTTTTTGTGGGGATCGATTTAGGAATGGACGGAAAAGTAGTAAAAAACTTCAGGGATACCGGCTGGAGGATACTGATTTTCCCTGTAGCCGCTATCGCCGGTACCTTGATCAGTGGACTTTTGGCATCGTTCTTCCTGCCATTAACGGGAAGAGAGGCCATGTCTGTGAGCGCGGGATTCGGATGGTACACCTTGGCACCGATCATCCTTTCCAAATACTCTGCAGAGTTGAGTGCCATCTCTTTCATGCACAACGTGCTCCGGGAGCTTTTGGGGATCATGCTCATCCCCTACGTGGTAAAGCATGTGGGCGCTTTGGAAGCCTGTGGCCTTCCGGGAACGGCATCAGCGGATGTGTCTCTGCCTATCTTGGAAAAAGAAGCCGGACCGAATGTTGTAGTTTATGGGTTTGTAATGGGGAATGCAATGGCAGCAAGTGTGCCGTTTCTAGTACCGTTGATCATTGGGTTATAGGAGAAATAGGAAATGAAGAAATTGAACAAGTTTACGGGAAGCGATAATTATGTAGTGACCAAAGAGTTGATGAATGCAGTCAATGTGTCCATGGCGCTGGAAAAACCTCTGCTCATCAAAGGTGAGCCGGGGACGGGCAAGACCATGCTGGCTGAGTCTATCTCAAAGGCACTGGGGATGAAGCTGGTGATCTGGAGCATTAAGTCCACCACCAAGGCCCAGGAAGGTCTGTATGTATATGACACGGTGCAGCGTCTTTATGACAGCCAATTCGGCGAAGGGGATGTGTCCGATATCAAGCAATATATCAAACTGGGCAAGCTGGGAGAAGCCTTCACGGCAGATGACCAGGTGGTCCTGCTGATCGATGAGATCGACAAGGCGGACCTGGAGTTTCCCAATGACCTGCTTTGGGAGCTGGACAAGATGGAGTTCTACATCAACGAGACAAAGGAGACCATCAAAACCAAGACCAGGCCCATTGTCATCATTACATCCAATGCGGAGAAAGAGTTGCCCGATGCGTTTCTCAGAAGGTGCATCTTCCACTATATCGAGTTCCCCGATGAAGAGAAGATGAGGGAGATCATCAGCGTACATTACGGGGATATCGAAAAGAAACTATTGGATAATGCCATCCAGACCTTCTATGGGATCAGGCAGATGAATGATCTACAAAAAAAGCCCAGCACTTCGGAGCTGCTGGACTGGCTCCAGGCACTGATGATCAGCGGGATAGATGTTGAGAGGATCAAGGACGAGGTGCCCTTTGTTGGTGTTCTTCTCAAAAAGAATCAGGATATCGATATGATGGTAGAAATCAAGGAGAAGGGTTATTCTCTGGCGAGGTGGTAAATGTTCCTTGAATTCTTTTATTTATTGCGAGCACGGGGACTGGATGTTTCCATCAATGAGTGGATGGTCCTCATAGAGGCCTTGGATAAGAACCTTGCGGGTTCTTCTCTGACGGACTTCTACTTTCTCTGCAAGAGCATACTGATCAAGAGTGAGTCTGATTACGATAAACTGGATGCGGTCTTTGCGGAATATTTTGCTGCGGTCGAAACACCGGAGGATCTTCCCGAGGAGTTTTGGAAATGGTTGGAAGAAAGTGAGCGGGAGAGGGATATCAACGATAAGACGGTGTTGGATGATTTCCTGCTGGAACTGGACGACCTCCTGAAACAATTCAAGGAGAGGATCGAGGAGCAGAAAGAAAAGCATGACGGAGGGAACTACTGGATCGGCACCGGGGGCACTTCCGCTATGGGAAGAGGAGGCTATCATCCCAGAGGGATCCGTGTCGGTGGACAGGGAAGGCATCGTTCTGCCGTGCAAATTGCAGGGGAGAGACATTTCAAGGACTTTCGTGACGATACCATCATCGATGTACGACAGTTCCAAATGGCCTTCCGTAAACTGCGACAGTATTCCTCCAGGATCGATGCGGCCAAGACGGAGCTGGATATCGATGAAACCGTGGAGAAGACCAGCGACCACGCCGGGATGCTGCACCTGGTCTATGAAAAACCCAGAAAAAACACAGTGAAGATTTTGCTACTCATCGATTCGGACGGCTCCATGCTCATGTACAGCGATCTATGCAATCGATTGTTCCAGGCCTTGAGAAAGTCCAATCACTTCAAGGATCTTCAGGTATACTATTTCCACAATTGCATCTATGACCATCTGTATACCACGCCTTTTTGCAAGCGAGGAGACTGGGTGGACACCACCTGGGCCCTGTCCAATCTGGACAGCGAATACAAGGTCATCTTTGTGGGGGATGCCGCCATGGCACCATCGGAGCTGTTTAGAAAGGGTGGAAACTCTTTCATCGGGCTCTATAATGATGAGCTGGGGATCGAGTGGCTGAACAAGTTTGATAAAAGGTACAAGAAGAAGATTTGGCTTAACCCCATTCCGGAGAAAGAATGGAGCTATACCTATGGAAGCTACACCATAGAAAAAATAGGAGATTTGTTCCCCATGTTCGAACTATCTTTAGACGGGCTGGAGAAGGGGATAAAGAAATTGCTGGTGAAGTAAGAGAATCAAAAGGCACTTTTGCTCTAGACAAAAAAATCTCCATATGGTGGAGATGAAACATGGAGGTGGAGAAAGACTCTCCATCTCCATGTGGTTTTTTGCGATATGAAGAAAAATAGTGGCGTAGCCGTACAGATTTCCGGGCAGCCTCCTTGAATATTCCTAGAAATATCGGAAGACGCCTTTGACCTTGCCCAGAATGCGCACATCCTTCACGATGATGGGACTCATGGCCGCATTTTCCGGCTGGAGGCGAATGTGATCCGCTTCTTTGTAAAAGGTCTTGACCGTGGCTTCGCTTTCGAAGCCATCTACCATAGCCACAACGATGTCGCCGTTGTTTGCCGTGTTCTGCTGCTCTACCAGGATGTAGTCTCCGTCCATGATGCCTGCTTCCACCATACTTTCCCCTTTGACGGTGAGCATAAAGTTGACGCCCTTACCTATGAAGCGGGAGGGGACGGGGAAGGAATCATCCACGTTGCTTTCTGCCAGGATAGGTGTGCCTGCTGCTATCTGCCCCACTACAGGGATATCTACAATATCGTTGCGCGTTTCCTTGGCTACCACCTCATCCCGGACAGGATGGGCACTTTGCTCCTCCACAACCATAAGAGCCCTGGGCTTGGAAGGATCCTTGACGATGAAACCGGCCCTCACCAGGCTTTCGATATCCTTGTGTACCGTGGATGTGGACTTGATCTGCAGGGCATTACAAATCTCTCTCACCGTGGGAGGGTATCCTTTTTTGCGTATTTCGTCCTTCATGTAATTGAGAATTTTGGATTCTCGCTCTTTCAACTTATTCATTGTTCCCCCCTTACTGTTCCGTATATGGTGATGGTAACATAAAAGGAACAGAATGTAAACACATGTTCACGAACAAAAATAATATTTTCTCTTGCAGCCGGATCTGCTATCGGGACAAGGAAAAGGGTTATTT
>JBMNVE010000090.1:0-4920 GCA_050946655.1 Anaerovoracaceae bacterium | reverse complement strand
TGGGGGCCTTAAGATTTTATAAGAAATGAGGGACTTACTTAAAGGTGGTCAGGCCGGTGAGATGATCCAGCATGGCGGCGGAGTCGGACCGGTTGACCATGAAGAGGAGCAGGTCTCCCTGCCTGAGCCTGGTGTTCCCCTTGGGGATGATCTCTGTGCTCCCCCGATAAACGGACACCACAAGGCAGTTTTCCGGCCATGGGACCTGAGAAATGCACTTCCCTTCCACCTGACTGCCCACGTGGACCGGTAATTCGATCAGAGTCTTCTTCTCCCCCTGCCCCTCGTCGGAGGTGGTCTTGCCCTTCAAGATGTCTTCCAGGAGCATTTCATATACGGGAGGAACCCGCAACAGGTCCGAGGTGATGAGAGCGGTGAAGACCACGACGGTCAAAGGCAGGAGCTGGGCAAAGGAGCCGGTCATTTCAATGACCAAGATCATCCCGGTGATGGGAGCCTTGACGATGGCGGCAAAATGGCCGGCCATGGCCAAAACGATAAAGTGCAGGAGAAACTCACGGGGAATGCCCAGGTCAATGACCAGGACGCCGAAGAGGTTTCCCATGATCGCTCCTAAGGCGAGAAGAGGAAGGAAGATCCCTCCCGGCACGCCGGAGCCGAAGGAAAGAAAGGTAAACAGGTACTTGGCCACCAGGATGGCCAGCAGAGCCCAAAGCCCAAGATTCAGGGCGGGAAGGTCCATGATCAGCTTGTGCCCGCCTCCCAAAAGAATGGGGAAGGTCAGACCCAGGATACCCGCCAGAAGAAAGGGGATCATGATCCGCAGGGCCAAGTGCCCCGGCATTTTTTGATACAGGTGCTTGATCAGCAGCAGGCCGTTGTTAAAGAAGAAACTGCTCAGACCCACCAGGATGCCCAAGAGGAGCAAGGTCCAGTAGTACTTCAGGGGCATGAAATGGGGCAGCTCAAAGCGAAGAACCAGATCCATCCCCAGGCTCACCTTGGCCACCACATCCGCCGTCACGGCGGACACCATGGCGGACACCAAGACAATGGGGGAGAAGTTCTTGTGGACTTCCTCCAGAGCGAACATGACCCCGGCCAAAGGAGCGTTAAAGGCTGCCGCCAGACCGGCGGCCGCTCCGGCCGTAATCAAATACTTATGCTCGTGATCCATCTTCCTGGAAACGTTGGAAACCCCCTGGCCCACCGCCGCCCCCATCTGAATGGAAGGCCCCTCTCTTCCCACAGAAAGCCCGGCCCCCAAAGCCAGAAGACCGCCAAAGAACTTATAAAACAACACCTTTTTCCAGTCGGTGTGCATCCTTCTGGCGATCATCCCTTCCACCTGGGGGATGCCGGAACCGGAGATGTTGGGCTCCTGCTTCACACAAAAAGTGACCACAAGAGACACCGCCACCAGCCCTAAAAAGAGCAAAGCAATATGAAAAATGTTCCCCTTCACAAAAGCACATGCCCCGGCAAACCACCCGAGCAAATGCTCCCCCAGCAGGCGGTAAGCCACAATCACCAGGCCGCCCACCAAGCCGATGAAAAAGGAATGAATGATCATGCTGAACTTCAGGGAAGACGTGGCCTTGAGCATCTCGGAAACCGTCTCTTCCCTGGTTTTTTTGAATAACGAAAACATATGACCTCGATACATGTAAAAACAGGAGTAAAGCCTATAGGTTACAGTATACGCCTTTTGCCGGGGGATTGCATCTTGTTTTAGCGGTGGAGTTGCTTTCGCCGGCTTCGGAGAAGGAGGATGTTTTGTGGGTGGCTTTAGCCGGGTAAGGGGTCCGAAGGGAAATCGGACCATTTGCATGGATATCCGGCACAAAAATCCTTTATCTGTTAAATTCTGTAATATCTTCTCTTCTCAACCGAAAAATCAGGGGTAGAATCGAGGGATGATTCCATCCAAAAATCCGAAACGCCATTGGAATGATGAGTCAACCACATGGCAAGGGACGCTCTTCCCAAGAAGGCATCATATAGCGGAGGCGGGTGAGTCTTTCTTGTGATACAATGAACTAAGGGAACAAGCCGGGGCAGAGGCATACAAGGGAAGCTACTAAAGATGGATGCTGCATTGAGGGCGGACCAACTACAACGATTGACAGAAAGGATACAGCATAGATGATAGAAATAAAAGGAAAACATAACACGGCATTTTGCTACTGCGATGAGCTGGAGAAAACGGCAAAGGAGCAGATCAGGACTCTTTGCGACCAGGAGCATTTTGCCGGAAGTACAATACGGGTCATGCCTGACGTGCACGCCGGGATGGGCTGCACCATCGGGACGACCATGACCATAGAGGACAAGGTGGTGCCCGGCATGGTGGGTGTGGACATCGGCTGCGGGATGGAGACAGTGAAAATCGCCGAAAAGAAGATGGACATGGAAAGGCTGGACCGCATGATCCACGCCAAGATCCCCTGCGGCACAGGGATCCGAAAAGACTACCATCCCTTGAATCTGGAAATCGATCTAGGTGAGCTGCGGTGTGCAAAGAAAATGAAGCTGGAACGGGCGCGACGAAGCATCGGAACTTTGGGCGGTGGAAATCACTTCATTGAAGTGGACCGGGGAAGAGATGGGGAATTGTACATTGTCGTTCACTCGGGAAGCCGGCACCTGGGCAACGAAGTAGCCCGGTACTACCAGGAGGAGGCCTTTAACGCGCTTTGCGGTAGCGCAAGATTCCAGCTGGATGAAACCATTGCCAAAATGAAACAAGAGGGAAACGCAAAGGGAATAGAAAAGACCATCAAGGCGCTGAAGAAAAAGGGAGCTAAGGTAGCTACAATGCCCAAGGATCTTGCGTATGTGGAAGGAAAGATGTTTGACGACTATATCCACGACATGAAGATCATCCAGCGGTACGCGGTATTGAACCGGAAAGCCATGATGGACGTGATCATCGCCGAAATGGGACTAACGCCTGTGGAAGAGTTCACCACCATCCATAACTACATCGACACAGACAACATGATTCTTCGCAAGGGTGCCGTATCAGCCAAAAAGGGAGAGAAACTGCTCATCCCCATCAACATGAGAGATGGTAGCTTGATTTGCATCGGGAAGGGCAATGAAGACTGGAACTGCTCGGCTCCCCACGGAGCGGGACGACTCATGAGCCGCAGAAGCGCTTTTCAAAATCTTTCCCTGGATGAATATCGGGAGCAGATGAAAGGGATATACTCTACCTGCATCAGCGGTGCCACCTTGGATGAGGCCCCCATGGCCTATAAGAGCATTGAGAGCATACTGGAACAGATCACGCCCACGGTAGAGGTGGTGGACCATATCAAGCCTATCTACAACTTTAAGGCGGCGGAGTGAGGCAAATAAGGAACATGAAACTAAAAGGGCAAATATTTACTCTTTTAAGTATCAAAAGAGGATAGAACTGGGGAACCGGTTGAAAAGAGCTACAATCTGAGTTACAATTCAAGCATGAGAGAAAGAGATAGTGGCACAGATGTGCGGCGCTACAAAGAATGGGAAAGACTTTTGACCAGCATGGTCAGGGGTCTTTTGTGATCGGTGAGAGGAGTGATTATGGAACTGTCGGGAAAGGGAACGATCGCCAGATTCGATGAGATAACTCAAGAAACCCAGTTGCTACGAAAGCACTTGCTTAACGTAGCGATATTGGCATCCTCATTCGGCAAGAAAATCAAAATGTATAATTTGTTGTACTTGGCAGGGATTCTCCATGATCTAGGGAAATACCACAGGAATTTTCAGCAGAAAATAAAGAGAGCACTAGAAGCGGCAAAGTTTGGTAAAACCGATGGAGAGTTAATAAATCTTCATTTTGATCATGGTGTTTTTGGTGCGAAGTACATATATGATAAGAATAGGAATAGCAAAAATCCTAAGGAGCGCCTAACCGCTGAAATATTGGCCCTTGTGTGTTGCTATCATCATGGAGGCCTTCCGGACTCTGTTAAATTTAAAGGAAACGAGAGACAATTATATGAGTGTGAAAATAAAGCCAACACTAGCTGTGAAGAAGACGAAGCGTGGGTATCACTTCTAAAAAGAATGGATGATGTTCAGACTTCTGATATGGACCACGTGGTCGATCGATTTTTTAAGGAAAACAACGAAGTCGACATAGACAAACTTTTTTCGCATGCATGTGAAGAAATTGGCGTTATGATGGAGTGTCTAAAAGAAGTAACTCAGGATCAAGGGGTTGCACTTGGGATGGTAATAAAATGTATATACAGCATGCTTGTAGATGCAGACAGATATGATTGTGTTCTGTTCGAGCAAAAATTGCTGCCAAAAGATGTCCCAGATAATATGCCTCAGAACTGGGAGAAGTACTTAGATGAACTAAAAAAATATATAGCCGGATTGCAGAATAATGGTAGCGAGGGTACGGATGGGGAACTAGTGGAATTAAGGACCCAAATCTATGGAGAGTGTTTACTGGTTGCGAAAAGGTCTTTAGGAGTTTACAACTTGACGGTTCCTACCGGGGGAGGGAAGACATTTTCCAGCATGGCTTATGCTCTTCGCCATGGAATAGCACAACAAAAGGAGAGAATCATTTATGTTATTCCTTACACAACTATAATAGAGCAAAACGCAGAGGTTGTCCGAAAAGCGCTTAAATGCAAAGATGACCTTTTGGAGCACCACTCAAATGTAGTGGTGGATAATGAGGATGGGAAATATAGACTTCTTACGGAGCGTTGGGATAGGCCGATTGTTTTCACCACAATGGTCCAGTTTTTGAATACCTTGTTTTCAGGGGGCACTCAGAACATCAGGCGGATGCACCAATTGTTGAATGCTACAATTATTTTTGATGAAGTTCAGACAGTGCCGGTCAAATGCACATATTTGTTTTTCGCGGCAATTAATTTTTTGTGCAAAATGGGAAATAGCACTGCCATAATGTGCTCGGCAACACAGCCAAACTTTAGTGAT
>JBMNVE010000089.1:0-4999 GCA_050946655.1 Anaerovoracaceae bacterium | reverse complement strand
AGTTAATTACTCCTACATGCTCATGTTGGATCGAAAAACTAACGAGCAGTCAGCCTGCTCGTTAGAAAAAATACTTGTTATATTTTTGTGGATTTTAGGCCCCACCCCAACATTTGACATAGAGCCGTAAATCAAAAAACCAACCGGCAGACTGGCTGCCGGTTAGAAAAATACTTGTTTGTGTTTTTTAGATTTCAGAGCCCCAATATTTGACATTGAGCCCGCTTATTGTTTATGGACCATCTTTAGACGGAGCACGCACAATCGCTTTCCTGTCCCACTGCTTCATCGTGAAGTGCTTCTGCATTGTCCCACTGAGCAATGATCTCGGGGATGATCTTGTACAGATCCCCTACAATGCCGTAGTCGGCAATTTCAAAGATGGGAGAATCCACATCCTTGTTGATGGCTACGATGATGTCTGAATTCTGCATTCCCGCCAGATGCTGGATAGCACCGGAGATGCCGCAAGCGAAATAGATTTTGGGCTTTACGGTAGTTCCGGTCTGTCCCACCTGATGGGAATGATCGATCCATCCTTGGTCCACAGCAGCTCTGGAAGAGCCCACGACTCCGCCTACTTTGTCAGCAAATTCCTTTATCAGTTTAAATCCTGAAGCATCCCCCAGTCCTCGACCGCCGGAGCAGATAATCTCGGCATCTGTCAGGGAAACCAGTTCCTTAGCGGATTTAACAATTTCTACTACAGTAGTTCTAAGGTCATCCTGGGAAATTTCCGGCTGTATTCTAACAACTTCACCCTGTGCACCTTCGCATCTCTCCATCTTCTGCATAACGCCCGGTCTTACCGTTGACATTTGCGGTCTGGTCCTGGGGCAAATGATCGTCGCCATCAGGTTTCCACCGAAAGCAGGTCTTGTCATCTTAAGACCCTTATCGGGGTCCTCAGGATCCAATGACTTTGTGTTGAGAGTGGTGTTTTCCTCAGCAAACTGAATGTAGTTCTTTACATTTACATCAAGGTGTGTACAGTCTGCGGTAAGACCTGTGTTGAGACGAGCTGCCACACGAGGAGCCAAGTCTCTTCCGATATGGGTTGCCCCATAGAGGAAAATCTCAGGCTTGAACTCATTGACTGCATCAGTTATGACCTTTGTGTATCCGTCTGTCGTATAGTCCTTAAGAAGAGGATCCTCAATTAAGTATACTAAATCCGCACCATATTCAAAGCACTCCTGAGTCAAGTGTTCAACATTATCCCCTACGATCAAAGCGCACACTTTCGTGTCCTCACTAATATCTCTGGAAAGTTTATGACCTTCACCGAGCAGTTCTAAGGCAACGTTCATCAGCTTTCCATTTCGCTGTTCAACGAAGACCCATATATTTTTGTAATCATCGAAATTAATGGTTGACATTATCTACTCCTCCTTAAATGATGTGCTTCTTTTTCATATCAACAAGCATATTGACTGCGATTTCCTTTTCTGTATCCCCTTGCACCAATATCCCTTTTCCTTTGGGCTTCGGTGTAAATGAACGGAATACATTTGTGGGGGACGGTTTAAGGCCTACCGTATTAAGGTCAACCTCAACATCTGCAGCACTCCAAACCTTTATATCCTTTTCAGGATTAAAGATCCCGGCCATGGACATGTAACGAGGAGAATTCAATTCTTTGATAGCCGTTAACATGCAGGGGGTCTGGATTTTGATCATTTCATATCCGTCTTCCAGCTTTCTCTTTACTGTGATATCCTTCATGTTTTCGTCGATTTCAAATTCTTCCACATAAGTAACCTGAGGCAGGTCAAGCTTTTCTGCGATCTGGGGGCCTACCTGAGCGGTGTCTCCGTCGATAGCCTGACGTCCGGCAAAGATCAAGTCAAAGTCGCCGATTTTATTGATGGTTGCAGCGATAGCGTTAGATGTGGCCCAAGTATCAGAACCTCCAACGGCTCTATCACTGAGCAAAATAGCTTCATCAGCTCCCATTGCAATACACTCGAAAAGCATATCCTCAGCCTGAGGAGGTCCCATGGAAACTACTGTAACATGAGTATCGGGATATTGATCCTTGATTTTAAGCGCCTCTTCTAAAGCATTTGCGTCGTCGTTATTGAGTATACTCGGGACGCCGTCTCTAATAAGTGTTCCGGTTTCAGGGTTGATCTTGATCTCGTTGGTATCAGGAACCTGCTTAGCGCACACAATAATTTTAAATGCCATTTCCTTTCCTCCTCCTTATTTCTTAAGTATGTCTGCGGCAATAACAATCTTTTGCACTTCTGAAGTACCCTCGTAGATTTCTGTGATTTTTGCATCTCTCATCATTCTTTCTACAGGGTAATCCTTGGTGTAACCGTATCCACCGTGGAGCTGTACGCACTTAGTGGTTACGTGCATGGCGGTCTCAGCAGCAAACAGCTTTGCCATTGCAGAGAACCTACCATAATCCTGCCCTCTATCCTTCATATCTGCCGCCTTGTAAATAAGAAGTCTTGCAGCTTCAATTCTGGTGGCCATATCCGCAACTTCGAATTGAAGCGCCTGGAACTGACTCAGTTTCTTTCCGAACTGCTTTCTGGCTTTCATGTAATCGACAGTCACATCAAGTGCGCCCTGAGCAATTCCCAGTGCCTGTGAAGCGATACCGATTCTTCCGCCATCAAGCGTTGACATTGCAACCTTAAATCCCTTACCAATTCCTCCGAGGATTCGGTCTTGAGGAATCTCACAGTTTTGGAAGACCAGCTCTGTGGTAGAAGATGCACAGATCCCCATTTTGTCCTCTGTCTTACCGATGGAGAATCCCGGGTCGTTCTTTTCAACGATGAAGGCACTGATTCCACGGTTCCCCTTGGACTTATCCGTCATAGCCATAACCACAAACACATCTGCATAGCCGCCGTTTGTGATAAACACTTTTGCGCCATTGAGGATCCATTTGTCGTCCTTCAATTCAGCTCTGGTCTGCTGTCCTGCCGCGTCTGTTCCCGCATTTGGCTCTGTAAGACCAAAGGCCCCCAGATGCTCCCCGCTGAGCAACTTAGGAAGATATTTTTCCTTCTGTGCAGGGGACCCCCAAGCGTAGATGGGCCAACAACAAAGGGAAGTGTGTGCAGATACGATTACAGCAGTTGAAGCACAAACCCTGGCCAATTCTTCCACCACAATCGCATAGGAAACGTTGTTTCCACCGGCTCCCCCGACCTCTGTTGGGAATGGGATTCCCATGAAGCCATATCTGGCCATTTTCTCTACATTTTCTTCGGGGAAACGATGTTCTTTGTCGATGTCTGCTGCAATGGGCTCCGCCTCATTGAGGGCAAACTCTCTTACCGTCTTCCTTACAAATTCTTGTTCCTTCGTCAGTTGAAAGTTCATGTAAATGCCTCCTTAAAAAAAATTAATAACGGTTTTCTATTTCACACTGGAAATTAGCTATGACATAAAATCATGTTGTTATTTTTATAACAACGTACACACTTAGTAAACCACTTATTGAAGATTTTTGCAAGGGAATTTTTGCTTTTTTCCCAATAATAATTTGCCCTTACTTCACTGAAATTTCAGACATTTTAGGCATATTTAGAGCAAAGGGAAAGCGCCGGTTGAAATGGATTTTTTTCCTTCTTCCGGCGCTCATATTAGAATTCGTTTTTACTTCATTTTACCTTCTCAAGCTCCACCTTAAATCCTTCTTGCTCCCCGGACATGGTCTTACCGGATACTTTGAACTCCATCTTCTCTCCCTCATCTCCGATGATTACATTTCCATCCTTTTTTTCCCAGCTTACTTCCTCGTCATCTTCTCCGGTCATGCTGATGACAGCCTTACCACCTTCTTTTAATTCTACCGTCATGACCATCCCCATGCTTTTCAGGGTCTCTTTATCAAACTCCATTCCTTCCCCTGACATCTTGGTCAGTTCCCATTTGCCGATGACATCGCTGTCTCCACTTCCCCCCTTGCAGGCGACCATGGCAAATATAAGCATAACAACAGCCAAAACGATCAATACTCTTTTTTTCATTTTTCTCCTCCCTTTCCGATACAGCAGTTTATCCTATCCTGAATCATAGCATACTTTCCACATAAAAAACCTACCCGTGGCGGGTAGGTTTTTCATTTTGGATAGATATCTTGACTTTCCATTGAGCCGATGGCGGCATCTATCAGCGCCTCCACCTCCAGCCTGCTCTCCGATTTTAGGATATTTGCCAGCTTGGGACGTGTAACAGGATGCTTGGGAAGAAAAACGGTGCAGCAATCTTCATAGGGCTGTATAGATGTCTCGAAGGTGTCGATTTCCCGTGCGATCTCCATGATGTCAACCTTATCCATGGCAATGAGGGGTCGCATGACAGGCATGGACACCGCAGCATCAGTCACCACAAGGGCATCGGAGGTCTGACTGGCCACCTGACCCAGGCTCTCTCCGGTGATGAGCATTTGACATCCTTTCTCTTGAGCAACACGCTGGGCAATCTTCATCATGAATCTGCGGACCAATATGGTCATTTCCTCTTCAGGACAATTTTTCACGATCTCTTCCTGAATAGGAAGAAGGTTGATGGTGTGCATCACAAAACGGCTACAGTATACGGCAAGCTGCGAGGCCAGATCCTCCACCTTTGCCTGAGCTCTCTGGCTGGTATAGGGATAGGAGTGAAAATGCAGCGCTTCTATGGCCATTCCTCTCTTGGCCATCATCCATGCAGCCACCGGACTGTCGATGCCGCCGGAGAGAAGAATCAGACCCTTGCCGTTGCTCCCCAGGGGAAGACCGCCGAAACCGGGGATCTTCTGCTGATACAGGTAGGAGACATCCTTGCGGACATCTACAAAGAGGTAGACGTCCGGATCGTGGACATCCACCTTCAAAACCTTGCAATGCTTCAGCACAGCTCCCCCTACCTGCCGGGCGATTTGGGGTGACTGGACGGGAAAACTTTTATCCGCTCGCTTGGCATCCACTTTGAAGGTTTTTATGCCCTTTTCCAAAATAAGCCGATCCATATAGTGCCCTGCCGC
>JBMNVE010000088.1:0-5413 GCA_050946655.1 Anaerovoracaceae bacterium | reverse complement strand
ACAAAATAATTATAAAAAATATTGTCATAACAATATTTTGTGAAGATTTGCTCCAGTACACTGATAGTGGAAAACATGATCTGTCAGGAGGAAATCGACATGGAAAAGAATAATTTGGAATTAGAACTGAACTTTATCAATGGAGAATGGGTCAAAGGAAGGGGAAGAGAAAGAGAGGTCATCAACCCCTACAACGGAGAGCCTTTTGCGGCGGCTTCTCAGTGCGATAGGCAAGATGTACGCAGAGCGGTGAAGGCGGCAAAGGAGGCATTTTATTCTGAGGGGAGCTGGAGAAGGATGGACGCCCAGGGAAGGGCAGACGTCCTCCTAAAAGTTGCAGATGAGATAGAAAAACGCATAGAAGAAATCGCAGAAATAGAGTCCATGAACCACGGAAAACCATTGCGGGAGGCGACAGCCGACATCCAGGACGGCATCCATTGCTTTCGCTATTATGCCGGTCTGATCCGGGCTCCCTATGGGGAAGTCTATGATGTTCACCACAACTTTGGAGAGATGCATACCTATACACTGCAGGAGCCCATCGGTGTTTGCGCCTTGATCACCCCCTGGAATTATCCTTTTCTCATGGCGGTGTGGAAAATCGCTCCGGCGCTGGCTGCCGGAAATTCCATCGTGTTCAAGCCTGCATCCGTTACGCCTCTATCATCGGTGATCCTGTTTGAGATCCTGGAAAAAGTCGGACTGCCAAGGGGAACGGTGAACTTGGTCATGGGCGGTGGCAGCGAAGTAGGGCAGGAACTTGCAGAGAACAAAGAAGTTGACATGTTGTCCTTTACAGGGAGCACGGCCGTGGGACAGGGGATTGCCTATGCCGCCGTAGGGAACATGAAAAAACTCAGCTTGGAACTGGGTGGAAAGTCTCCCAATATCATCTTTGCCGATGGAGACCTGGAAGGGGCAGTTGAATGGGCCATGTTGGGTGCCTTTTACAACCAAGGACAGATTTGCTCAGCCGGTGCAAGGATACTGGTGGAAGAATCGGTGAAAGATGCATTTGTGGATAGGCTCTGTGAGAGGGCAGAGGGGCTGATCCTTGGACGGCCTTTAGATGATCCGGATATGGGGCCCGTGGTCTCTCGAGAGCAAATGGATACGGTGATGAACTACATCCAAATCGGAAAGGAAGAAGGCGCCAACTGTGTGTGCGGAGGGGAAAGGTACCTGCAAGGGGATTGCAAAGACGGGTATTTCATAAAACCCACTGTCTTTGACCATTGCACCCCGGAGATGCGAATCTTAAAAGAGGAGATATTTGGTCCGGTGGTGACGGTACAGACGTTTCAGACGGAGGAAGAAGCCGTGGCCATGGCCAATGATACGATTTACGGACTGGGAGGAATGGTTTTTACCGGAGACGGAAGCAAAGCCCTTCGCACAGCAAAGGAAATTCGAGCCGGGATCACCTGGATCAACTGCAATAACGCCTGCTTTACTGAAGGGCCTTGGGGTGGTTATAAAATGTCAGGGATCGGCCGTGACTTAGGGCCCCACGGACTGAGGGAGTTTCAGGAGACGAAGCAGATGGTGATCAACCTGAACCCGGGTATCGTAGGCTGGTATCCGGAGCGATAAATATATTTTCCCGGGAACAGAACCTGGGATCAGCCCCAAAAGGTGTCTACCTTTTGGGGTTTTATGGTATACTGTTACTTGGAGGAAAACCATGAAATACATCGAAATCAGGATAGAAGCAAAGGTCGATGAACTGGAAGCAGTGAGCATATACCTGTCGGAGAAGGGGATTTCCTCTTTTTCTGTGGAAGATCCTACCGTCGTGGATGAAATACTGGATAAGCAGCATCCCCATGATTGGGATTATGTGGATGAAGAATTATGGAGAAAGAAGAAATGGCCGTCGGCCATCACCCTTTACTTGGAGGAAGAGGAAAATGCTCTTGCCGAAGAAATAGTCCTTGAAGGAAAGAACAGAAATTGGAAAATCTCCTGTCGCACCGCCGATGATGGGGAGTGGAAGGACAGCTATAAAGAACACTTTCGATCCCTGCAATTGACGGAAGGTATTCTCGTGGTGCCCTCATGGGAAGACCATGACGGGATCGCCGGAAGAGATTATATGGACATGGATCCGGGGATGGCCTTCGGTACCGGAGATCATGCCACCACATCCATGTGCGCAGAACTCATGGAACAGGTAGGATGCCAAGGAAAAAAAGTATTGGATGTGGGAACGGGGTCAGGTATACTGGCCATCGGTGCATCCATGCTGGGAAGCCGAGATGTTCTGGGGGTGGATATCGACCCGGTGGCAGTGGGAATCGCCATTGAGAATGTTAAGAAAAACGCCAGAGAAGAGGAGATCACCATTGTAGCCGGTGACCTGACCAAGGGCCTGGACTATGTGGCAGATATAGTGGTTGCCAACTTGGTGGCGGAGGTCATCATGATTTTGGCGGAGCATGTGAAAAAACACTTAAGCAAAGGAGGCTATTTCATATCTTCGGGAATCCTTGTGGAAAAAGAGGAAATGGTGCTGGATAAATTGAAGGAGGAAGGATTGGAAATCTGTGAAATTCATCAAATGGGCGAATGGAGCGCCATATTAGCAAAATATGAGTAGATTTTTTGTAGAGCCGGAGAACATCGGTCAAAAAAGCATTCGAATCGACAGTGCTGACGATCTGCACCATATCCGTAAGGTGCTCCGGTTGGATAAAGGGGATATCATCCAAGTCTCCGATGGCCGTCAGTGGGAGTATAGTGGCGAGATCATTGGGGTCTATGACGATGGTGCAGAAATATTGATCTTAGATAAACAGAAATTTGCAAGGGAGCCTGTGACCAAGGTCACCCTATTTCAGGGTGTCCCCAAGCAGGGAAAGATGGACCTGACTGTCCAGAAAACCACTGAATTGGGGGTGTCCACCATTGTTCCCGTCTTCATGGATCGCACCGTAGTAAGCGATAAGGGGAACTTCTGGAAACGCTTGGTCAGGTTGCGGACCATTGCAGAAGAGGCAGCCAAACAATGTGGCCGGGGGATCGTTCCTGAAATTCGTCAGGAAACAGACTTTACCGACATGGTCAGCCGGTTGAACAAATTTCAGTTGGTTCTCTTCCCCTACGAAGAGGAAGAGGAGAAGACCATCAAGTTTGCTCTGAGAAACCAAGAGGAAAAACCGGAGAAGGTGGCCATCATCATCGGACCGGAAGGGGGATTCAGCCCTCGCGAGGCCGAAATACTAAAAAATGCACAGACCGAATGCGTTTCACTGGGAAAAACCATCCTACGCACGGAAACGGCAGGAATAGCGGCGCTGGCCATGTGCATGTATGAATTGGAGTTGTAAATGATAATCAATGAAACAGAAATACGAGTAGTCTACGCAGATACCGATGCCATGGGCATAGTTTACTATGCGAACTACATCAAGTGGTTTGAGATTGGCAGAACGGAATTCCTCCGCCACCTGGGCTACCCCTATAAGCGGATGGAAGAAGAAAACACCTGGCTTCCCGTAGCGGAGGCCCATTGCAAGTACAAGACTCCCGCCAGATATGACGATCTTCTTGTGATCAGAACATGGTGCAGCCTCCTGAAGGCATCCACCGTAGAGATGTCCTATGAGATCATCAAGAAAGAAACGGGAGAAGTTTGCGTGACGGGGAGCACCAAACATGCGGTGACCTCTCCGGAAATGAAGCCGATCAACTTCAAGAAGCTGAATCCCGGACTTCATGCCATGGTGGCAGAGGCCATGGGAAAGTAAAGGAGTGTGCAGGAAATGTTTAAAAAGGGGCAGCTTGTAGAACTGGATATCGTAGATATGAGCAATCAGGGTCTAGCCATCGGAAAGGCGGATAGCATGGCGGTCTTCGTTCCCGGGCCCATCCCCGGAGACAAGGTGACCGCAAAGCTGACCAAACTGAAGAAGAATTATGCCTTTGGCGATCTGGTGTCGGTGGATGAAGCATCTCCTTGGCGCCAAAAGGACTTTTGTATTCACGGAGAAGAATGCGGTGGATGTCCATACGGCGAAATAGAGTACGGACATCAGTTGCACATCAAGGAAAAGCAGGTCCGAGACAAGCTGGTCAGGCTGGCTGGCTTGAGGGATCCAAAAGTCAATCCCATAATCCCCATGGAAGATCCCCTGCATTACCGAAACAAGGCCACCCTGGCCATCAGCACCGGCGGAAATATTATGAAAAAGGGTGGCATCATAGAGAACTTAGGACCTGTGGGCGTGGGCTTTTATGAGGCCGGCAGTCACAGGGTTTTTCACTGTGTGGATTGCAGGATACAGAGCCCGGCTGTCATGGCAGCGGCGGAGGTTCTCCGCAGGTTCATGGAAGAAGACAATATCACGGCCTGGGACGAAAAGTGGAAGCAGGGCCTCATGAAGAACATGGTAGTCAAGACCGGTTTTGCCACCGGTGAAGTCATGGTGGTCCTGGGGATCAACGGCAAGGGCATACCCAACGGTGAGAAGATGGTGGGCATGCTCAGCGAAGCCATTTCCCAGACAGGATACGATCTGCACAGCGTCGTGCTGGACAATGAAAAGGATCTGATTTATTTGGCCGGCAAGAAGACCATACTGGAAAAGGTAGGCGATTTGGAAGTTGAGATATCCCCCAGGAGTTTTTTCCAGGTCAACCCGGTGATGACAGAGATCCTCTACGATACAGTTTGCAGGTACGCCAATTTGACGGGGAAGGAAAATGTTCTGGACCTGTACTGCGGCATCGGGACCATCGGTCTTTACTGTGCAGGTGAAGCCGGATATGTGCTGGGGATAGAGGAAGAAAAACAGGCCATCCTGGATGCCAACCGCAATGCGGTGATCAACGGCATCGTCAATGCCCAATTCCTCCACGGAAGGGCCGAAGAAGTCCTTCCTAAGCTTTTAGCAGGCGAAGGGGATAATGCCCTGGTGGAGGTAGCAAAAAACGCTGATGTGGTCATTTTGGATCCTCCCAGGGTGGGATGTCATCCGGCCCTGCTGGATGCAGTGGTAAAGACGAGTCCCGACCGGATCGTTTACATGTCCTGCGACCCCGGGACTCTGGCAAGGGATATTAAGATCTTACGGGAGCAAGGGTACGAGTTTGTGGAGGCCACCCCGGCAGATAATTTCCCGTGGACCAATCATGTGGAAGTGGTGGCGCTTCTTACGAGGAAAAGGGAGTAGATGTAGGAGGAGACGCTCTTGCATACGAAAGGACTAATGGGAAATAATTTAAGATATTATTAGCTTGATTTGAGGAGGAGATAAAAATGTTATTATTGTTCACATTGCTGGTCAAGTCCCTTTTTGTGTGTAAATTCATTTCCTGTATAAACTCCTGTCATCCAGATCTCCGAATGATCCCTTACGCTATCTTCAGTAAAGCCATCTGTCTCTTTGCGACCTCCTTGTACTCCTTG
>JBMNVE010000087.1:0-5447 GCA_050946655.1 Anaerovoracaceae bacterium | reverse complement strand
ACCATTACAGCGGCGGGACCGCGGGGGAATTTCACCCCTCTTCCCTATTCTTTCGGCAGGAAAGTACCGAACACCTAAAAGTATATGAAATTAAGTGGATTATATCACGATAAGCACGCAGTTGCAATAAAAGGTCCTGCCTCTGCGGACCGCAGGAACCGGCCTGAAAGCTATCCAAGAGCGTTCATTTTTTGCCGCAAAGACAGGATCTGAAAGAGAGATCCTCCGGATCACTTCTCTTCCATGTATTTTTTTGGGATCAACCTGGCCTTGGTCTTCTGTTCAAAGCTGTAGGCGATATTCAGAAGCTTTTCATCTTCCCCGCCTCCAGCAACGAAGGTGGCACCTTTAGGCGTACCGTCCTTGGATTTGCCCATGGGAACAGTGATCTCCGAGTATCCTGCTGTGGCGGGAAGAAGCACCCCTTCACTGTCGGCAAAGACGATGGCATCCAGGGAATTCTCCTCCATCACCTTGTCTATCCGGCTTTGGGCCGATTTCACGATCTCCTGCACCTTTACCATATCCGGCTCTTGGGTCTTGTCTGCATCTTCAATGGATCCTTGGCCGTACTTGGCCCTTCTGTCCAAGTCTTTCTTGTTAAAGGCGATCAGCGCCGATAGGCTGTCCACCGGTGCATTGTATTTCGTCAGATAGCTGTTCAAATCCTTTTTAAAGTCCTGGGCCAAGACGAACTCCGTATCGATCCCTTCTTCGTCCCATTTTACAGAAACCGTCTCGCATCCGGTGGCTTTCAGTTGCTTGACCAGTTCTTTGTCTTTATCGCCGTTGATCACGCCGATCCGCTTGCCGACCAGGTATTCCGGATCCAGGTTCAATGAAACCTTCTTTCCTTCATCGGATACAGAAGCGTTGAAGAGAATCGCCGCATCCATGACGTTTTTTGTCATGGGGCCTACACAGTCCATGGAGGAGGATAGGGGAAGAACACCTTCTGTGGAAATCATGTCCTTCGTGGGCTTGAAGCCTACAATGGAATGGATCGCTGCCGGGGCAATGATGGAGCCGGTGGTTTCCGTACCCATGGCCAACGGGGCAAGGTTGGCCGCCACTGCCGCACCGCTGCCGGAGCTGGAACCCTCCGGCGTCAGGTTGACCGGGTCGAAGGGATTGATGGTCTGCCCGGCTTTCGAGCTATATCCGTTGGGCATATTGAAGTCCATATAATTGGCCAGTTCAGCCATGTTGGATTTGCCTAGGATGATGGCCCCATTTTTGATCAGCTGATCCGTTACCACCGCATTGCTTTCCGGGACAAAGTCTTTCAAGGCGTAGGTGCCCCCACTGGTGCTCATATCCTTGGTGTTGATATTGTCCTTGAGTAGTACCGGCATGCCGAAGACCCCGGCTTTCTCCCCGGACATTTTATCCCTCTCCTCAGCCTCCTTGATGGCGTTGGGATTGATTTCCATCACCGCGTTAAGGCCCTTCTTCCCCGTATCATAAGTTTTGATTCGGTCCAAATAAAAGGCCGTCAGCTCCACATAGGTCAAGTCCCCTTTGGCAATGGACGCCTGAAGCTCATCGACGGACTTTTCCATGATCAAATCCTTTTTCCCTCTGATTTTTTCTATATCCAAGCCCTCCAGTTGCTGGTCGATGCGGGCAATTTGATCCTTCTTATCATAGGAGAGGTATCCGCTCTCTTTCTCTCCCGATTCTTTTTTGCAGCCGTTCATGGATAGCATGCCTCCTATCATCAAAAGAACCACCAACATGGTTATCATTGTCTTTCTCATTGCTTTACTCCTTCATACCCATAGTGAACACCGGTATATTCATCCTTTTCGGACTTATTATATACGATTCGTGATTCTCCGCCAAGAGAAAGAAAAAACGCAGAAGCAAAAGTTTCTGCGTTTTTCCTTCAAACAATCCTATCGATTTTAGAACAGTTTCTTCACATCATCGTCCAGCTCGTATGGCTCTCCCGCCTCTCTCTTTCTCAAGATCTCAAGGAGCTTATTGTATCTGACCTTGTTGATGGGATAGAGGACGATGAAGATGGTCCCTATGACCATGATCACCCCCGGCACTAGGGTGTTGACAGTGATGATTCCCTGAAGTGCTTCTGCTGTCTGTTCGCCGGCACCGCCGTCATAACCGAAGAAGCTGAGAAGGCTTCCCGTGGTGTACATCCCAATGGCGGAACCGAACTTCTGCATGAAGGAAGAGAATCCGGTGATGGCGCCTTCTCTTCTCTTATTATTCACAAACTCGTCCAGCTCGGTATTGTCATACATGAGGGAGTAGCCCACCGTCCAGTAGCAGACGTTCCCCAGGTTATAGAAGATGGTAAAGCCGATGAGCATGGCGAAGCTGTGGATGCCCATGCCGTAGTAGATGAAGCAGCCCAGTATGGCCACCCCCGTAAGGCCTATCATGGCATTCTTCTTCCCGATCACGTTGGCGATGACGTTACAGATGGGTACAAAGGATAGGGTCAATGCCGAGTAGATGGTCCAGTATAGGGCCTGCTTGGCGGGGCTCAGTCCCAGGTTGTTATCCATGATGTAGACAAAGGCAGCCAGCGCAATGGCGAAGGCGATGTTGTAAATCAGGGTCATCCAGAGGAATCTTCTCAAGGCCTTCAATTTGAACAGCTCCACATAATTGTGTATCAGCTTGTCCTTTTCCTTGTCGCTGAAATCCCTCATGTCCACCAGTTCCTTGCCCTTGGTGAGCCTCCAGCAGATCAGACCGCCCACCAGACCGATGATTCCCATCACTGCTCCGGAAATCACCCAGGATTTTTGCTCTGTTCCACCGGATGCCAAGACTCTGTCCAAGATCACCATGGGGCCGGAGCTGACCATCCACATGGCCAGATACATGCCCACGCCGGCGATACCACGCAGGTTGGTTCTGTCGTCAAAGTCATCGGTCAATTCCGCACCCAGAGCATAGTAGGGGATGACGTAGATCTTGTATGCCGTCCAGTACATTATCCCTACTACGATGTAGTAGATGAAGGACATGGTAGGTCCGAAGTTTACAGTAGAAAACAGCAGGATCATGCAGATCAATAGGGGCACGATGGCGACCAGCATAAAGGGTCTGCGACGGCCGTATTTGGACCTGCTGTTGTCCGATAGATAGCCTACGATGGGGTCAGTGATGGCGTCCCAAAGGACCACCAGGAGGGAGATGATCCCCCCGTAGATCGCGGGAAGGCCCGCAACGTCAGTGAGAAAATATAGGAAGTATACATAGAACAGGTTATAGGCGATGGAGTCGGGCAGGACCCCGAAGGCGTACCCCACCTTCGCCTTTATTCCGGCTTTTCTTGCAACGGTTGACTGTACCTTGCTACTCACTGTTTTCACCCCCTTAATTTCTTTTTGTCCGGATCGAAGATGCTCAGTGGCCCAACTTCTGCCGGAACATGTTTTCCATTGATTATCACTTCTACTTTAGTTCCGTCTTCCCCGTAAGGGGTGTCCATGACCGCTAAGGCGATGACTCCGCAGATGGGGGATTTTACCGGGGATTTGATCAGCCCCACCGGCTCGCCGTCTACGAAGACTCCCGAGAGATGCTCCGGCAGATCTTCTCCTTCAATCTTTATGGTCTTGAATCTTCTGGGCAGCACCTTCTTGTACTCTTCCAGCGCTTTGGTGCCTACCGTATCGGGGTGGAGCTTGATGGACATATCCATGGAAAGATCCCACGGAGACATGTCGTTTAACCGGTAATCGATATAGATCAGCATCAGCCCAGCCTCCACACGGAGGATCTCAATGGCCTCTACACCGAAGGGTACACCGCCCTTTTCTACCAGGGCTTCCCACACGTGGAGAGCATCCTTTGCATCCACATTGACTTCATAGCCCTTCTCTCCCGAGTACCCGGTTCTGGATATCCAGCATTTTTTGCCGGCCACGGTGAGGCCCGTTTTGAATCGGAAAAATTTCAAGTCTGAAATATCTTGGTCAACCAAGGATTGTAGGGTTTCCAGGGATTTCGGCCCCTGCACCCCGATGGTCGCTCTCCTGTCGGTGATGTTCTCGATTTCTGCATCCAGGTCCTTCGCGTAGTGGCGCATCTGCCCCTGGATCCCCGGACCGTTGGCGATGATCAGGTAGTCTTGCTGCCCAAACTTGTACACACAGCCTTCGTCCATCATGATACCCTTTTCATCCACAAAGGGTCCGTACCGCACCTGGCCCTCTTCCATGGTGTAGACCAAGTTGGTGAAGGTCCTCTGGATAAACTTGTCCGCTTCCGGGCCTTTAACTTCATAGACAAAGAGTGAGAATAAGTCCAAGAGGCCAACTCCGTTTCGCACCGCCTCGTATTCCTCCATGGAGTCCGGTCCATGTGTCCACACCCAGGGGTAGTAATCGTCCCATATAAGCGTCCCTCCGTGGTCAATATGCCAGTGATGTAAAGGGGATTTGACTAGCTTATGGTTCATCTTTCTCTCCTTTCCTTCAACGACAACAACTGGGGGCAACGTGATTATATCCGCTCCCACCTTAAGTCTACCTTGTGAGGGTAGGATTTCTACCTACCTACTTGTGCAGAAACTATACTTACTTGCGAAATGTTGGAAAATAATGATTTTTCTGTTTTTAGATTTTATGCTCGTGGTCCAGGAGGCTTTTGATGGCCATTAAATCAATGCGTGCCGCCTCATCGCTGCCCTCATACTTGGATTGGAAGAGCCGCCTAAAGCTGCTGGGGGCCGTGCCGTACCACTTGAAAAAGTTGGAATTAAAATACCTGCTGCTGGAGAACCCCACTTGGCGAGCGATATCATTGATGGGAAGATCCGTAGAAAGAAGCAGCTTCTCCGCCTGCTCCACCCGTACATAGGTGAGCCAATCCCGAAAAGATGTCCCCGTGATTTCCACGATCACGTGAGAAACGTGGTACAGGCTGTAATGCTCTGTCTTGACGTAGTCCTCCAGGCTGGGGGACTTGTTGTAGTTATCGTAGAGGTAGTGGATCATCCTGTACATCATCCGTACCTTCTTCTCCGGGGCCTCAACCAGGCCGTCCCCCCGCTGGATCTTGGGTCGGTACACCGCCCCGAAGGTTTCCAAGACATTGGCCAAGGCATCCAGCAACTTATCCAGAGTCTGCCGGCTGACCCCTTTGTTCCATCGATCATGGGGCAGGGCTTTAAGTAGTAACAGGATGGCCCTCATCACCCGATCCCGGTTTTCCTGTATTTCCGCAAAGCCAACGGAGTAGTCGGCGATGGCCAGGGATTCATAAAAATAGGGCTCTATCTGAAGGCACCTTTGCCAATCCATTGTGATGAACAGGGTTTCCGTATCTCCCTTGATGGCGGCCATCTTGTGGGACTCCAGGCTGTTGACGATCATGATGTCCCCTTCGTCCAAGATGAACTTTTCAAAGCTGATCTGAAGGCTGAGGCTCCCTTTGAGCACCACAATAATCTCAGGATCTTCATGCCA
>JBMNVE010000086.1:0-5448 GCA_050946655.1 Anaerovoracaceae bacterium | reverse complement strand
TCTTTATTTTACTGCCTATCTCACCTTCTACGTGACCGCCGCCGGATGTACCGCCGGGCCCCCCGGGCATGATGGGAATATCCGGGATATCAGGGATATCCGGCTCTTCAGGCTCATCAGGTTCTTCAGGCTCCTCAGGCTCCTCAGGTTCTTCAGGCTCATTCCCCCCGGGGGTGCCCTTTAGGGAAACGACCCCGGGAACGGCGGACGTGGTTCCTCCGCCATACTCGGCTCTGGAATAGGAGAAGATCAGTTCCGCATCCCCTTCACCTACGATTTCCACCTCATATTCTCCGTTGCTTTTTTTCACCACAGATGCCACGGAAGTATTATAGTCGCCCAAAACGGTCCCACTCAACACCTGATCCCGCAATGACGCAAGGGCTGACGATGGGATGTAGGAATAGCTTGAAGGCAGTGAAACATAGAGCTTCAGGCTGTACCGGCTCCCGATCTTATCCTCTTCCCCGCTGATCAGAGTTTTCTCTACTGAAATGGTCGGCGATCCGGATAGCTGTACATTCACTTCTTTCACCCATTTATCGCTCTCCCGTACGTTGTGGGCTTCTGCCTCATTGGCCAGGCCCAACTGGCCGAAGATCAGCCGGTAGCCATGGGCGTTAGGCAGTTCCCCCGGGCTGTAGGATGCATATCCGTTTCTGGCTGCTTCCATGGCATTTAGGCGGCTGAACTCCGTGTTGCCCAGGGCCAAGATAGCGGGAACTGAATAGGCACCGCTTGTGATCTCTTCTGTCACTTTGCTGTAATCGATGGTGGCTGCGGATGCGTAGGGATCTTCAATCAAACGGATAAAATTGGGAAAGGCATATCTGGTTCCCAGCAGCTTATCTGCAGGAAAGGTAGTGTAAGTTTCCGTATAGGAATCGGCGGTTTTCATGTGGAAGAACTTCACCGACGCCAAGTCAATATTGGATTCGCTCACAAGGGTCCGGAAGGGCACGCCCCAAGCATAACAGACCCGGAGAAAATTCCCCGCATCTACACCGGTGTATATTTGCACCTCCGGGGTGCTCATGGATGCCATTTGGTCATAGCTGAAGGATGACACTTCATAATAGGGCCCACCATAAAACCCGGCTTTGATCACAAGGTCGTCAGAAGCGTCTGCCTCCATGGGAAACGCCCCATATGCAAGGCAGAACAAGAAAACGAAGCTGGCTATGAGAACTTTAGATATCTTTTTTCGAATTTTTTCTTCCATACTTCTCCATTACTTTAAATTTTCAACAGAACAATATTCTCCAACCGCAAGTATATCTTGTATTTGTCGGCATTTCCGTCACCCTCGAAACATTTTTCGCTTTTTTTGTTGGTACGACAACTTTTTTCAATCATTTACACTGAATCTTGACCAAATGCATGACACTCCTGTTGCCAAAGGTGTCCTCTGCGAAGATGCACCGAATAGGACCTGTGCCACCCTTGCTGTATTCCCCCAGAGGATTGCCATCCACCTCATAGGCCACCAGTATCCTCCTTGCCTCTTTGCTCTTTGCTGCTGATGTATATCCATCTCCCGCAATAAGCAGGACGGTTTCATATTCTTTTTCGTTGATCCCGGCGGATTTCAGCAGGTGGGAAAGCCAAATGCCGGTGAACTCTCCTTTTACATTCTTTCCCGTTGCCGATTTCAAATCAACCCTTACCTTTGACTTATCCATTGCCATCAGGTCTTTCATGGAGTACCGGGCAATTTCCTTCTCTCCTTTAGTTACCGTCAGATAAGTTCCCCGGGATATATCCCTTTGATTGAGATAGGCGGTGATCCCCACCACCACCACCAGGATCAGGGCAACCATCAGGAGAACTTTTTTTGAAATCTTCACTTTATTTTCCATGGATTTCTCTCCCCCTGGGACTGCCCTCGGGGCATCCACCGGGTCGTTTCAAAGATCCGGATCACCTTGTGGGCTATCCAGCCTCCGGCCATCCCTGAAAGGGCACCTACAGCCAGGACCAAGACCAAGTAGACTCCCGGGACCCGGAAGATCACCGCATTGACCGCCGCCACACCGGCAACATTGGCAGCCATTCCGCCCAAAACGCAGCAGGGTAGGCAGCATGCCCTGTGGCGGATCACCAGCATGACCACCTCCACCGCAAGGCCCGGAGCCAAGTAGGTAAAGAGGCTCAATATCCCGTGAGAGCCGATGATCCCTGTAAACATCACCAACAGAGCCTGGACCAGGCTGATGATCAGTGCCGTTCCCGGCTTGCGGACGATGCCGTACCCGATGATCAGCCACATCATGTAAAGCCCCCCGGCCAGGGCTCCCTTGGGGATCATGAAGGGCCCTGCGATTATGGTGGCAAGAGGAGCAATTACCTGCTTCAGGGCAAGGCCCAGGGTGGCAATCACCGTACAGATGACCAATTCATAGAGGGTGAACCCCTCAAATAATTTCTTCATAGCTCCCCCGGCAGTCAATCATAAGTCACTTGGATGTACTGCATATAGGATGCCCAGCCCTGCATGTTGAAGTCCATGGTCGTCGCCGTATCGTAATCCTCCTGCCCGTGGACCATCTTAAAGGGAGATGGATATTTTTCACTACCGTCGGCGGGAACCAAGGCGATCATGGGCGTGACGTTTTCCTTATCATCGGTTTCGTTGTTGGGGAAGTAATACAGGTCATACAGCTCATCCACCCGGTATTCACGAGTGTACCCGTCGGCACAGAACACCTTGATGCCCGCACCATCCTGCTTCAAGCCGGCGGCTTTCAGCACCTTTTTCAGATCTACCCCTTCATAGGTAAAAAACTGCCTGGCATTTTCCACGCTCTTATTTCTGCCACTGTAGCTGTGGGTCTCCGTTCCCAGCTTTTTCAACTCTTCTTCTGTGAATACCTTCTTTTCCCCATTTTCGCCTTCCACCGTCAAGGTGGTTGCCTGAGGATCGATCTTATATTCGGGGAACTTGCTCTTCTTGTCCTTATCGCCGCCTTCACAGGCGACCATAGCCAGGATCATGACCAGGCTGATCACCAGCACTAACAGTCTTTTCACTTTCTTCCTCCTTCTCCTCTCACTTTCCGATGATGATTTCCTCTACATCCTTCACCCATTTGGAATGTTGGTTTTCCACGATAAGGCGCAGCGGTCCGAACCCGTTTTCTCCGTTGAATCCCTTGGACTTTTCATTGGCTACCAAGGGAGCACCGTTGATGCTGTAAGCCAGGATCACTTGCCTATGCTGCCCCGGCTGATATTTACTGTCTACTCCCTTCCACACATCTTCCACCGATAAGGTGGTTCGATATCCGTCACCGCCCACAACGGTGATCTTGGTAGGCTTGTCCACGCCGGGCTTCAAGTTCTCCCGGATCAAATCCTTTAATACGAGCCCCTGGTATCCGTCGATTCCTCCCGCGGCTCCGAAGGAGTCCTTCACTTTGTTCTCGGATTTCTCCAGATCCTCCAGCTTGTATGTTTTCGTTTCTTTCGCCTGAGATCCGGAGATCTTCAGGGTCTCTTTCTGATATTTTGTATAAGGTTTTTCCGTATGGGTCCACAGTCCCTTTTCCACCCCTACGGTGATTTCCGTGATGCCTGTCACATTACCCAGCTTTATGGGTCCTCCGGCTGCAGGCGCTTTCCCGTTTTCCCGAGTCACCAAAAGGATGCTGTCTCTGCCGTCCTCCAGTTCTTTCTGGGTAAAGGTTTTCTGTCCGCTACCCTTTACCGTCACTATGCCGGCATCCACCGACAAGCCTGAGACATCCAACAACCCCTTGAGGGAGATTCCCGTTTCGTTCCCATTTGTGATGATCAAGTCGTGATATAACTCCATCTCATTGATGGTCAGCACCTTCTCTTCCTTGATGCCATCACCGGTAATGCGGATTTGATGGTTGCCATAGGGATTTTCCGCCAGTTCCCCCTCTCCGCTGAGGCGGATCTCAATATCCGTGATCACCTTGGCATCCGAGGTCTTTCGATGACCCTTGACCTTGGGAAGAAGAGCGTATACTCCGTCCCCGGAAGGCTTTCCGTTGACGCTGAATCCCAATGCCGGCTTTACCCCGGTAATGGTCAGCCCGTCTTTGACCGTAGTATATCCTTTATAATCTCCCTTTAGGTTCCGGAAGTACTCTATGGGGATCTCTTCTTCCTTTCCGTCTGAAAAGACAAGCTTTACCGTGCCTTCCCGAGAGGAAAACTCCATGGTATCGGCCAGGAAGGCCCAGAGATTTGCCCCTTCATAGAAATCTTTTTTGCCGTAGTAGTTCCTCTCCTTTTGGGGAAAGGCTTCCAAGTCTTCATAGGAGATCTCCTTTTCCTCCACCCGGTGGCCGTCCTTATGGATGACCCTGACTCTGAGGGCAGTTTTCTTTGCCTCTTCTCCCTGATGCTTGCCATACTCCACCGGCTGGCCTACAATAACCTTTCGTACCCACTTTGCGTTGTCCGGCGCATTGTATTCTCTGGCCTCTTTCTGTCCTGCAATGAGGCGGACAGGCCCTCCCACATTTTGGGCATCTTCCACAAAGCCGTCTTTTTCTTTGACCTTATCGCCGGGCTTTTCTTCTCCCACAGGACCGGTGAGAGGAACACCATCGCTACCGAAGGCAAGAATCACCGGCACCCCCTCTTTCTGGGGCTTTTGATCGGACATGCTGCTATAGGTATTGTCGTTGCTTTCCTTGATTTCTTTCAGGGGAAGAACGCAAACATAGCCGTCGGCAGAGATGATCTGCACCTGAGTATTTTCATCAGCATCCTCAGGAAGGCCTGCCTTAAGCAGAAGCTCATACAAGCGGAGCCCGGTCATGTCGTGCCTGGAAAACTGGGCGCCTCTGGTGAGCATGCTGTAGGGACCTTCATATCCCAATTCCTTGTCCGACACCATTTCCTCCAGCTCCTTGACGGAAAAGATTTTCTCTTCTCCCAAAGCGCTTCCCGAAAAGGTCACCGTACTAAAGAGATAATCTCCTGTTCCATAATTTTCATTTTCGTGGTAATTTATATGCAGCGCCTTGCTGTTGATCCCGCAACCGACTCCAAGGACCAGCAGAAACAACAAAAGGGCTATGGTAATGGCTTTGTTCCTCATAGTTTTCTCCTTATCGACCTAAACGCCTTTATCAGACTAACACATTTTTTAGAGAGATCATGTTGGCGCACTAACGCGTCATGGCACAGATGTTGTTTTACAAACATTGTGAAAGGGAAATAACATGGCACAGCATTTATTTTTGGAGGGGCCCATCCGGGCCGGTAAATCCACCTTTCTTCGCCACCTCCTCCGGCCATATATGGACAGGGTGGGAGGCTTTACCAGTCAGCGACTCCTGGACGGTCAAGGCAACACTAAGGCTTTTCGCATCGGGCCTGCCCGGGGAACGACTCTTACCTCACCCTACTACACCCCCGGAACGCCGGAATACATCAAGGCGGAAGATCAGGGCGGGGACGGTATATTTC
>JBMNVE010000085.1:0-5708 GCA_050946655.1 Anaerovoracaceae bacterium | reverse complement strand
TTTGTCGAAAGGAAGCCATGAGCAGAAAAAAGATCTTAGCGGAAGCAAAGGATGTTATTGTCCGTGCAGAGGAAAGTAGAATAGAAGAAGTGATCGAGGCCGCCGAGAGAGAAGGGATCGGTCCCATTGAACTTCTTCAGGATGGGTTCACGGTGGGAAATCTTGAGGTGGGGGATCGTTTCGAGCATGGTCTGATCAGCCTTCCTGAGTTGATTTTTTCCACAGAGGTGATGCGCAAGGCCATCGATGCCGTTACCGCAACCATGAAGTATGATGGCAAACCAAAAGGTAAGGTCCTTATCGCAACTGTTGCGGGGGATATCCACGATATCGGCAAGAGTATTGTTGCTTCCACCATGCGAGGATACGGTATCGAAGTGATCGATATCGGAAGGGAAGTATCCGTAGAAGAGATTATCCGCCAGGCGGAGAAGCATAAAGTTGACATTATCGCTACAAGTGCGCTTCTCACTTCCACCCTAAAGGAACAGCGAAATCTGGAGCAAGCTTTAGAAGACGCCGGATTGAAGGTGGATTACAAGACCATGGTGGGCGGCGCTCCCTGCACATTGCGATGGGCAAAGCGGATCGGGGCGACGGCTTATAGTGAAGATGCCATCGATGCGTGCAGAAAGGCACTTTCGTTACTGGAGAAAATCAGATTGTGAAAGGATGGGAAATATGCCCTATGTTTCAATTAAGGCTTACCCCAGGGATGAGGCCGTGAAAAACCGCCTGGTGGAAGAGGTCAACAAAGTATTTCTGGATGTACTGGGCTGTCCTCCGGAAGCCATGACCATTTCTGTTGAAGATGTGGAGCCGGAAGATTGGGATGAGAAAGTACAAAAACCGGAGATCATGACCAATTTGGACAAGATGAAGATACTGGATGGGATCAAGAAGTATTAGTGAACCTTGATCAACTAAAAATCTTCTCCGCATAGCGGACAGTAGCCATGGCATTTTTTGCGTAACAATCCGCATGGATGGACATGGCGTATTCTTCTGTGAGCACAGCGCCTCCAACCACGACCTTACAGCTGGAACCGGCCTCTCGCAGCTGACGGATGGTTTCCTTCATGGACGGAACAGTAGTCGTCATCAATGCAGATAAACCAACGAGAGGGACATTCTCTCTTTGGGCTACTTCCACGATGTTTTCCGGCGGGACATCTCTTCCCAGGTCGATGACCCGGTAGCCGTAACTTTCCAGGAGCACCTTGACGATGTTTTTTCCGATGTCATGGATATCTCCTTTCACTGTGGCAAGAATGATTTTGCCCTTTTCAGCGCCTTCTTTTGACCGGAATCTGCTCTTGATCACATCAAAGGCATTGCCCGCTGCCTCTGCACTCATGAGGAGCTGAGGGAGAAAGGCTTCGCCGGTTTCAAAAGCATCGCCCACCTCTGCCAATGCAGGAATGATATGATGATCAATCACATCCAGAGGGAGGACAGTTTTAAGGAGTTTTTCTGTTGCCGGGGCGGCCAAATCTTTCATACCTTGGACAATCAGTGATTCCAGAGAGTATGCCTCTTTGGCTTCTTTTTTTTCTGTGGGCTCCAAAAGACTTTCTTTAGCAAAAGTAATGTAGTCCAGACAGCTTTCATCCAGGCCGCGAAGTGCCCGGTAACCGTAATAGACGGACATCATTTCCCCGGATCCGGGATCCATAATAGCCGCATCCAAACCGTGATCCAAAGCCAGAGCATAAAATGTTTTGGTGACATCTACCCGGTTGGGCAATCCGAAAGAAACATTGGATACGCCCAGTGTGGTATGGACACCCAGTTTTTCCTTGATCAGCTTCATGGCTGCCAGGGTCACAGAAGCGGCATTGGGGTCGGCGCTGACCGCCATGGTCAGAGCGTCAATGAGGATGTCCTTTTTGGGTATTCCGTAGGTCGCTGCACGATTTACGATCTTTTCGGCCACTTCCAGACGGCCTTCCGGGGTCTTTGGGATCCCCCTATCGTCCATCGTCAGTCCCACCAAAAGACCGCCATATTTGGCTGCCAAGGGAAGAACGGATTTCAAGCTGGATTCCTTTCCGTTGACCGAATTGATTATGGCCTTTCCGTTGTAGATGCGCAAAGCGGCTTCCATTGCGGCGGGATCGGAGGAGTCAATCATCAGTGGGGTATCTACTACCTCCTGGACCTTCCGGACCACTTTCGGCAGCAATTCGGCTTCAGGGATCCCCGGCACGCCGATATTCACGTCGATAACGTGTGCTCCCGCCTCCTTCTGTCTCAGTGCGCAGTCCATGATGGCCGGCATGTCCTCTTCCTTGACGGCGGAAAAAATAGTTTTGTTTCCGGTAGGGTTCAACTGTTCTCCCACGATGCGAGGATCGGAACCCATTGGGACGGCATGGGTATAAGATGACGCCACCGTCAGGCCCTTGTCCGTCACCGGTTCCGGTTGTACTTTTTTATATCTACGGATCAATGCTTCCATATGCTCGGGAGAAGTCCCGCAGCAACCACCCATCATCCAAACACCGGAGGTGGCCATTTCGCCCATTTTGTCAGAAAACCCGGCAGCATCCAAAGTAAACCGCGTTTCCCCATCTACAGAAACGGGGATGCCTGCATTGGGGTTGACAAATACGGGAACAGACGCCAACTTCACCATTTCCTTAATGTAGGGAAGCATTTGTCCGGGACCGAAACCGCAGTTCAAGCCTATGGCATCCACGCCCAGGCCTTCCAGCAGAGGGATCACCGCAGACACATCACTGCCGGTAAGCAGCTTACCGTCTTCATCCAGCATGACACTGACCAGCACCGGCAGCCGGGAATTCTCCTTTGCTGCAAGGACGGCAGCCTTCAGTTCATATATTTCCGTCATGGTCTCGATGAGAATGGCGTCCGCACCATTCCCGGCAAGGACCATTTCTTTAAAAGCCCCGTATGCCTCTTGAAAGGAAGTATCTCCCAAAGGTGCCAGAAGTTTGCCTGTGGAACTCATGTCGAAGGCAACGAAAGCATCTTCCCGGCCGCTTTCCTTTATGGCTTCTCTGGCAAGATCGATCCCCGCCCGAATGAGACCCTCAGGGGTTTTCCCAAACTTCAATTTATTTGCACCGAAGGTATTGGTTTTTAGGATATGGCATCCAGCATCCAAATACTCCAGGTGGATGCCTTTTATGATTTCGGGCTTTTCTATATTCCAAAGTTCGGGATGGTGGCCGGGAGGGATCCCCTTGGACTGGAGGATCGTCCCCATGGCACCGTCAAAAAACAATAATTTTTTACCGATCAATTGATTTATTTTCATGGCACTTCCTTTCAATCTTGAAACATTATACCATAAAGTCCTTAGGATAGAGAAACAGACTATTTTTCAAGGGGGGGTCGGCTTTCCATCAGGGCATTAAGGCGGAAAATCGACAGAAGCTAAACTGTATGGAAAACTCTGCAAAAATTCTAAAAAACTATCAGAAAATTCTTGCAAAGATATTACGAGTATGGTATATTATATATACGGATAAGAAGCGGGGCGAAGGAGACCTCGTAATCCGTTGAAAATATTAAACCGAGACAGGAGTTTCGGGTAAGAAGGAAGGTGGAGCCACCAGAAGTGCAAAAGACAACCGAACAAAGATAATACCAACCGATGAGCAAGAGGCAGCCTCTGCAGTAGGTCGAGGACTGAAGTCAGAGGAATGTAGCGAAGTGAAAGCTTTTACATAGGTTTGGAAGGGGTCCGGATAATGATTTGAATGTTGATAGAGCCAGGTCGGATGTGGTGATCGATGGCAAAGAATCCGAGACAGCCAAACGAAAAGACGGAAACTTAGGGGAAAAAGATGTTGAGTGAGTCGGTTGGTATTATTACATTTTTGAGATAATGCCGAAAGGCGTTTTTTTAATGTCAGCCATTTTCAAATATTTAAAAAAATGGGACAATCTTGGCTCGGTATACGTAGACAGTGAGACAGGGATGGCCTAGCGGATCTTAGGAAATGGTTGTTTTTTTTGCGACAAAAAAGATGAGCGGGAATAGACATCGGCCAAAACCCTGCAGTTCCAAGGATTGAATGGGGAACCATAATTCCTATAGGCAAAGTCCATTGTATTGGCATTATCGTTGCAACAGCATAGGGCATAAGATATTTTAAGGTTAAATCATTAGGTGAGGAGACATTGAAATGAAAGAGTACATGCCTTACGGCGAAGAACAGCCATACCTGAAAGCAGGTCCGTTTAAAATCCGGTTCCCCTTTATTCACTATCGATTTGAAATAGCCGATTATATCCAAGGGCTATTGATGTGTGCGGTTTGTCTGGGTGCGATCCCCTTATTGCAGGATAATTTGGGCATGCCCTTTGGTGTGGCCCTGGCAATCGTCATACTCAACGGCTTTCTCTATACTTGGCACACTTTATTAGGTGACCCGGTTATTCCCGGCTGGATCACTCCGGCAATCCCGCTTTTGGTTGCATACTGCCTTACCTTTCCCGAGGGGCAGGAAAGGATGCAAGCCTTGGTTGCCTTTGAAATCACCCTGGGCATCTTTGCAATTATCCTTGGTTTGACAGGGGTGGCGGGAAGATTGATCGCCCTGGTTCCTCCTGCACTTAAATCCGGAATTATTCTTGGATCAGGGATATCCGCAATTTATATGATTTTTACTAAAGGCGGAAAGTTTGAAGCAATGCCGATCACTACAGCGATATGTCTTGTCGTGGCGTTCTTTTTGCTTTTCTCCAATGGATTTAAAATTCTGGCTAATCGAAATAAGTTCTTTGGGAGAATCGCCAACCTAGGGATCCTACCCGCAGTTTTGGTTGCCGTTATCGTCGCTCCTCTTGTTGGAGAAACCGGGCTTCCTCAAATTCAATGGGGATTTTCTCATCCGGACTTTGCAGGGCTTTGGAAAGACTGGGTGCCATGGGGTGCCATCGGTTGGCCTTCGCCCATTATGTTCCTGCAATCCATCCCCACCGTTCTTGCCATCTATATCGTCCTCTTTGGTGATGTAGTCCAAAGCAAAGCATTGGTAAAGGATGCAGATGTAACAAGACCTGATGAAAAACTGGATTATAATCCCAATCGTGCACACCTGATCTTCGGTATCAGAAACACCATCATGGGTGTTGCAGGTCCGGACATCACCATGTGCGGTCCTCTTTGGGCGGCAATGCAGGTAGTGGTGTGTGAGCGCTATAAGAAGGGAAAGAAAAGCATGGGCTCCCTTTTTGGAGGGGCTGCAAGCTTCCGTTTCGGAACATTTACCGGATATTGGCTCATGCCCATCGTGACTTTGGTGCAGCCAATACTGTCGGTTGCACTGGCATTGACCATGGTGGTTCAGGGGTTCGTAAGCGTACGTATCGGTGTCCAACAGAGCAAGAGTTTTAAAGACCTGGGAATCGCCGGTGTGATTGCCGGTGTGATCTTGGCAAACGGATCTGCCTGGGGCCTTGCGGTAGGAATCGTCGCTTGTTTCCTTGCTTACGGAAGGGACTTCCTCAAGGGAGATACTTCATTTGGTCACCTGTGGTCCGCAGAAGTAGAGGCCATGTCGGAAGAAGAAAGCAAAATAGATGATGAAGCACCGGTGAGTCAGCCACCGAAACTCAAGTAGGATCGCTGTATTTCTGCAACTTTCTATGTAAAGACCTTCGGCTGATACCCAAAGAATCCGCAGCCTTCGTCTTATTCCCATTATGATCAGCAATGGCCTGGAGGATAATTT
>JBMNVE010000084.1:0-5749 GCA_050946655.1 Anaerovoracaceae bacterium | reverse complement strand
ACGACAGAGGCGATTTCAGACGCTTTTCCTTGACGGGGCATTGTGCCTGCACCGCTCATCATCTTTGCCATTCCCAGCTCACTGGGGTTCTGTATGCCAACACCCACTTCTGTCTCCACACCGCCCGGACAAACCGCATTGCATCGGATGTTTTTATCTGCATAAGTAAAGCCGATATTCTTTGTCATCCCGATCAAAGCATGCTTGGAAGCGGTATAGGCGATACCTGCCCTGGATCCGAAGAGCCCGCCCACCGACGCGATGTTGACGATATTGCCCCCGCTCTCCTGCTTCATCATTATGTTGACTGCGGATCTGCAGGCGCTCATGGGGCCATAGACGTTGACCTTTTGGATTTTTTCCCAAAGGTCATCTTCGATTTCCCCTACGGGCATCATATCATCCATCAGGCCGGCATTGTTGATCAGGATGTCCAACTTGCCAAACTCCGCAATGGCAAAATCCAACATCCCTTCATTGGCTTCTCTGGTGGACACGTCCCCCACAAAGATGGCCAGCCTCCCCGGTCCTGCCGCGACAGATTCTGCCAATTCTTCCAATCGCTCTTTCCTTCTTGCCACTGCAACAACATTTGCCCCTTCCTTTACAAAAAGTTGGGATATTGCATAGCCCATCCCCGAAGAAGCTCCGGTTACAACAGCTACTTTTCCATCCAGTTTCATAATTTCCTCCATTCACATCAAACAATATCCATATCTCCGGTGGGTAGACCCACTTAAAGAAGTATTATACAGCGATGTAGAAAATTTGCAATCATTTGGGGGTTTGCGCGGTAGTTGAGATGGGGAAAGCCGGCAAGGGTATTCTCTTTTTGCACCATGGATTCCCATCCCCTGGACCCTGTAGGTTTCTGTGCGTGAAATACATCTCCAGGATCATGGCTTTCCCAGTAATGAAACTCATGGCCTCGGATCCTTTGTCCGGCCTTCCCGAGAAGATTATCCTCTTTGGCGGTCAGATGGATATAACCGAAGCGAACCAACTTGCCCGTAGGCTCACATCCCCCGGGCAGTAGCCCAACGCAGGGGTGGTCCACACCCTCTTCATCTTTGATCCGGTCATGAAGATACATGAAGCCGCCGCATTCGGCAAGGCAGGGAAGCCCGCCCTCTAAAGCCTTCCTAATAGACGTCTTCATCCCTTCGTTGGCGGACAACTCCTTTAGATACAGTTCCGGATAGCCACCGCCCAAAACCAGACCCGAAACTCCCTCCGGCAGGCACTCATCTGTCAGCGGACTGAACTCCACGATCTCCGCTCCCATCTCCCGTAGGATATCCAGGTTGTCTTGATAGTAGAAACAAAAGGCCTTATCTCTGGCCACGGCGATCCGCACACCGGCGAATTCCCCGGCTCCCGGAAGCCCTTCCTCTTTCCAGGTCACATCCGGAGCATCGCCGGCTAGAGCAAGGATCCCCTCCAGGTCCACGGTCTTCTCCATGACAGACGCAAGGTCATCTAAGGTTTTCTCCAAGCCTTCCACCTCGGCTGCCGTAACCAGGCCCAGATGCCGGCTTTCCAAAACCCCTTCCTTTAGCACAGGCAGGTAGCCCAGGACCTTTACGGGAAGACTTTCCTCAATCATCTTCTTGAAGAGAGGATACATCCCTTGGCTGGTCCGGTTGATGATCACCCCTCGGATCATGCTGTCCTTTTCCAGCTCCAAAAATCCCTTGATCTCCGCTACCAGGGAGTAGGACTTGCCCCGGCCGTCTACGATGAGGATGGCCGGCGTCTCGGTGGTCCGGGCAAGGTCAAAGCTTCCGGCTGTGACGGAAGTACCTCCCAGTCCGTCGTAATAACCCATGACCCCTTCTACCACGACCACGTCCGCCTCTTCCTTCCCGCCATGACGGCCCATGAGCATCTTCACCGTATCTTCCTCATTAAAAAAGAGGTCCAGGTTCCGACTTTCGATGCCCAGGACTTCCTTGTGAAACATGGGATCGATGTAGTCCGGCCCGCACTTAAAGGATACCGGCCTCTTCCCTGCTCTCTGAAGGAGTTTTAACAGGCCACAGGTTATGGTCGTCTTTCCGCTGCCGCTACCTGTCGCCCCCAGGAGGACCCTGGGAAGAGATAAACACTTATTCTGATTCCCCATCCGGATCTTCCCTTTCTCCCCTGATGATGAATACCGGATTCTGGCCCATCATCATGGTGTAGCTTCCTACATTCTTTCCTCTGGCAACGGACAGCTGCACCGTATCCACCTTATTGAAACCTGCAGCCTTCAGGGCATCCAGGGCTCCTGCCACCGACTCCAATGCGATGGCATCCACCACTACCCTGGCACGGGGAGATACCTCCCCTATATGATCAAGGATCTCCTTGATTTTTCCCTTGGTCCCTCCGATGAACACCTTGTCCGGGGGTGGCAGATCCTCCAAAGCCTCCGGCGCACTGCCGGAGATGATCTCCAGGTTGAAGAGGCCGAATTTCTCCCGATTCTGCCCCAAAAGGCCCAAGGCCTCCCCGCTTACCTCGATGGCGTAAACGCGACCTTCGGTTGCCTGAAGGGCCATTTCCACCGAAACACTTCCCGTCCCTGCCCCGATGTCGTAGACGATATCCCCTTTTCCGATGCCCAGCTTGGAAATGGCCACGCTGCGGACCTCTTCCTTGGTCATGGGCACCTCTCCCCGGATAAACTCCTCATCGCCGATGCCGTGGGTCTCCACCGCCTTTGTCAAGGGGTCCGGATTTTCTATGAGCATGACACTGAGGGAAGCGTAGTCCTCCTGCCCCAGTTCTTCCGCCGGCCCGCCAGTGATCCGTTCATTGGGATAGGAGAGATTTTCTCCGATGACCACATCCACCTGACCCAGGCCAACATCCTCAAGGGCCCTGCAGATGTACCCGGGGGTACGCTCTCCTCCGGTGAGAAGGAACACTTTTTCACTGGACTGGACGGCACCCAGGAAATTGTTGTCATGATGGTGGAGGCTCATGATCTTCACATCTTCCCAAGGGGTTTTCACCTTGGCACAGAGATATTGAAGGGAGCTGATCCCGGGGATCAGTTCCGTTTCATAGCCTTCCTCTTCCAGCAATCTGCTCAATTTCTTTGCACCGCTGAAAAATCCCACATCCCCTGACATGAGGACTGAAATTCGGGATAAGTCTTCCCTGTCCCGGATCCACTGGTATATTTCCACCGGATCGATGGCACGGCAAATTTCCACCCCGGGGCGATGGTAACTCTCCACCATACGCCTGGCTCCCGCCAGCCCCTGGCTTTCCTCAATGATCCTCTTCCCTCTAACCGTAATGGTCTCCGGGTTCCCCATACCGATACCGATGATGAATATCTTTTTCATGGATGATCTTCCTCCTGTGGAAGTGTCATTTTTCTAAAAAGGCGGCTGCCGCGGTCAATGTGTCCAAGATGTCTTCTTCTGTCAGTGCATCGGAGATGAACATGGCTTCAAACTGAGCGGGTGCGATGAAGAATCCGCTGTTGAGCATGTGACGGAAATAGGCGGCATATTTCTGCAAGTCCGCCTTCTTGGCCGAATCAAAGTCAGTTACCGGCCCTTCCGCAAAGTATATGGTTCCGATGGATCCCACGTAGTTCACCGTGTAGGGCAATCCCTTATCTGCAATGATCGCACGAAGGCCTTCAAAGAGCAGTGCTCCCATGCCGTCGATGTGGGTGTATACCCGAGGATTCTCCTTCAAGTAAGTCAATTGAGCAATGCCCGCCGCCATGGCCACCGGGTTGCCGCTGAGGGTCCCCGCCTGGTAGACACCGCCCAAAGGTGCCACCACCTCCATGATCTCCTTCTTGCCGCCGTATGCCCCCACCGGCATGCCTCCGCCGATGATCTTTCCAAAAGTGGACAGGTCAGGTGTGATCCCCAGCATGGACTGAGCTCCTCCCAATGCCACTCGAAATCCTGTGATCACCTCGTCAAAGATCAGTACAGCACCTTCTTCCGTGCAGATATCCCGCAGTCCCTTGAGAAAATCTTCCTGAGGGGGCACCACACCCATGTTAGCTGCGATGGGCTCCAAGATCACCGCCGCGATCTCCCCCTTGTGGGCCTTAAAAAGAGCTTTTACGCTTTCCAGGTCATTGTACTTTGCCGTCAGCGTATCCTTGGCACAGCCGGGAGTCACCCCCGCACTGTCAGGGGTCCCGCCTTCTGCGATCAATCCGGATCCCGCTTTTACCAAAAGCCCGTCGGAGTGACCGTGGTAACAACCCTCAAATTTGATGATCTTGTTTCTTCCCGTATATCCTCTGGCTGCCCGAAGAGCGCTCATGGTCGCCTCGGTACCGGAATTGACCATCCTTGTCAGTTCCATGGAGGGGACCAGCTCACTGACCAGCCGGGCCATTTGGATCTCTCTTTCCGTGGCCGCACCGAAACTAAGGCCGTCTTTCACCGCCTCCTCCACCGCCTCTCTCACCGCCGGATGGTTGTTTCCCAGGATCATGGGCCCCCAGGAGCCGATATAGTCCACCAGCCTGTTTCCGTCGGCGTCGTAGACATACTGCTTATCGGCCTTTTGGATAAAGCGAGGGGTCACGCCCACTGCACCGCATGCTCTGGCCGGGCTGTTTACTCCGCCGGGTATGAACTTCTGCGCTTCTGCAAACAGCTGTCCGGATCGGCTGTCCATGGTATTGTTCTTTGTCATTATCCGATTCTCCCTTCATCGATCATTGCTGCAATTTCCTTGGCAAAATATGTGATAAGAATTTCCGCTCCCGCCCTGTAGATGGACGTAGTGGTTTCTCCGATCATGGCTTCTTCATCGATCATCCCCGCCGCGGCGGAAGCCTTGATCATGGAATACTCTCCGCTGACGCTGTAGGCTGCCACCGGTACCTTGACCCGGTCACGAACTTCACGGATGATGTCCAGGTAGGCAAGGGCGGGCTTGACCATGATGATGTCCGCTCCTTCATCCAGATCCTGATCTACTTCCTTGATGGCCTCCCTCCGGTTGTGGGGGTCCATCTGATAGGTCTTTCGGTCTCCCTTGAAGTTGTCCGATCCGGCCGCATCTCTAAATGGGCCGTAAAAGGCGGATGCATACTTGGCTGCGTAGGACATGATGGGCGTATCTGTAAAGCCTGCATCGTCCAGGGCCCTGCGAATAACACCCACCCGTCCGTCCATCATGTCGGAAGGGGCAACCATATCCGCTCCGGCACGCACCTGGCTCACTGCCGTTTCTGCCAGGAGAGGAAGGGTGGCGTCGTTGTCCACCGTCGTCCCCGGCCCATCCGGCCCATCCTTGATGATGCCGCAATGGCCGTGGCTGGTGTATTCGCACATACATACATCCCCGATATAGTAAAGTTCAGGTACCGCATTCCTCGCCGCCATCATAGCCTGCTGAACAATCCCTGTTTCGCAATATGCCTGAGTCCCCCGAGGATCCTTCTCCCTGGGGATGCCAAAGAACATGATGTTTTGGATCCCGGCAAGGGCCACTTCTTCTAATGCCCTTGGCAACGTATCCGGACTGTATCGCTTTTGCCCCGGCATGGCCGGTATCTCCTTTATGATCCCTTCCCCCTCTTCCACAAAAATGGGATAGATCAGGGAAGATTTTGCGATCCTGGTCTCCCGGACCATGTCCCGGAGTCTTCCGTCCATTCTCAGCCTTCGCCCTCTTTTTTCCATATTCCGTCGTCCTTTCTATCCGTTAAAACCTTACGGCAAAGGGGATCTGTGCAATGGCCACAGTGACCCCATTTCCCGAATTCTTT
>JBMNVE010000083.1:0-5947 GCA_050946655.1 Anaerovoracaceae bacterium | reverse complement strand
ATCACGGCAAGCGGGCCCCATATCAACCTTCAAGAATTCATCGAAAAAGAGGATAACATCAGGATAAACAACTACGCAGAAGATGCCAAGATCAACAAGGCCACGGCATTTATGGTGGGCGTATTTTTCATGCTCTTAGTGGCGTATATATTGTCTGTATTTGCGGTGCAAAATATAGAACGGGAGCGAGGGGTGATCGGAACCCTTTATTCCATGGGATATCGAAAAAAGCATGCGCTTTTCAGCTTTATCAGCATCCCCGTAGTGGTAGTTTTTGTGGCGGCGATCTTTGGCACTCTTGTGGGATATTTTTTGATCCATCCCCTGGCCGGAGAAAACACCACTGCTTTCTCTTACCCGGACATCGAAAAGAGTTATGAGCCCTATGTGATCATCTTCACCTTGATCGCACCCACGGTGTTTACCCTGATAGTCAACTATTTTGTGATCAACAGAAGGCTAAAAAAGCCGCCCCTTACTTTATTGCGCAAGCAAGGCAGTGACGGCCACATGGCCAAAATAGACCTGGGCAAAATGACCTTTATCAACCGGTTCAGAGCCCGTCAACTGTTAAGGGAAATCGGTGTAGCGATCACATTGGTGGTAGGCTTATTTCTGGCCATACTGATTATGGCCCTTGGGTTTTCCACTAAGGGATCCATCGATTATTATATTGACCAGACAGCAAAGGAAACCAATTATGCGTCTATGACACTGTTCAAGTACCCGCCGGCATCTTCTTACGAAGGGGAGAAGGCCTATGGACGCCAGCTTAAAATCGATTATGCGGCAACCGGAGGGACGGCGGATGTTACCCTGCTGGGCATAAAGGAGAATAGTAAGTATTTCGATTTCAAGGTAAAGAAAAACAAAAACCAAGTATATATCTCTTCGTCGGCAGAGAAAAAACTGTATCTGAAAAAGGGAGACGTAATATATCTGACGGACCCTGTGCTGAAAGAGAGTTATCGCTTTACCGTTGCAGGGACGGTGAAGTATACCAACAGCCTGTATATGTTTATGGACATGGACAAGATGCAGGAGCGTTTTGCCAAACCCAACGGGTATTACAATTTCCTGTTCTCGGATAAAAAGGGTGAGATCAAGGATGATTCGGTCAAGTCGGTGATCAAGAAGAAAGACGTTGAAACGGCAACCGAACAGTTCGTAGACTTGATGTCCGGTACTGTCAATATGCTCATCACCCTTTCTATCCTGGTCATGGTGATTACTATTTATCTTCTGATCAACCTGATGATAGAAAAATCCGCTTTCAGCATTTCCTTGGTCAAGGTGCTGGGATATCAGAGGGATGTCATCAGAAAGATATACTTGACCCCCGGGGGGATCATCGTGTTTCTGGCTACGGCTATTTCCATTCCCATAACAAAGCTGATCATGAATAAGCTCTTCCCCATGCTTATAACCAACTTCGCTTCGGGGATGCGGGTGTACATCTATCCCCACATGTATTTACAGATGGTGCTTCTCATTGCGGTGACTTATTTTGTGGTGAACTTTGCCCTTAAGCGTCATTTGGACAGAGTTCCGGTGACGGAAATACTAAAGAATGTGGAATAATAAAAACGAGACAGTGGTGTTCATAGTGGATATCCTGTGTGTTCCAAGGAGCAGTAGTGGATATCGGTCCGACTTATTGCTCCGGTACGCATTGAATCAATTGGGTTTTACCGGGCCCCTGCAGATGGAGCGGGGGCCATACGGTAAGCCGTTTTTGGTAGGAAAGAAAACACCGTTCTTTAGCATTTCACACTCGGCAGGCCTTATGGTCTGCGGGGTCGGGGAAGTAGAACTCGGTCTTGACCTACAGTGTGTGAGAAAGGACATTAAAGAGGCGATCAATACCGTCCTTTCCCAAGAAGAAAGAGAAAGCTTTTACCGGCTACCGGGAGATGAACGGTGGAAATACTTTGCCAAGTGCTGGGCCATCAAAGAAAGCTATGTAAAATACTTAGGAACAGGGTTAAGCATAGATCCGGCTAAGATTTTGTGGACGGAAGAGGGCGGGGTCTTTGCACAAGGGAAAAAGCCCGGATATTACAGAGAATTAAAGATAGGCAAGGGCTATGTGAGCATCATATGCGCTGAGCGTCCCCTCTTCCCAAAGCTTGTCCGGCTCACGGACAAACAAAATCAAATGCTGTACGGATGAAGGACATTTTGGTTTCTCCCTATGGTATAATACTTTCATGATCATGAGATGGTTAATGGAAGGAGGTACACCATGCGTATGCGGCATATTACCTTGAGGGTAAAAGATCTGGAAAAATCCATTAAGTTTTACGAAGAAATTGCAGGCCTGGACCTGGTGAGACGCTTTCAGGCCGGTGAATATGAACTTGCATTCATGTCCAACGGGGAAGGAGAGACACAGCTGGAATTCGTATACTCTCAAGGGGGAGAGACATTTCAGGGAAAAGGCATCTTTCTCTGTTTTGAAACGGAAAACCTGGAGGGCATGCACGAGTTTGCGGAGAATATGGAATACAACCCATCCGATATCCACGACCCGGGAGATCAGAGCAGCTATTTCTATGTCTATGATCCCGACGGGGTATCCATTCAGTTGCGCACATTTCCCGATGAATGAGGGAATCACAGCAGGGTGTTTCAATAAGCCGGATATTTGTGATATAATGTTCGGGTAGTTTGCAATGGGAGGGAACCGACAATGGGATTATTGAAAATATTATTCGTCATATTGTTATGTGCTCCCATAGCATATTTCTGTCTGCGCTTGATCGTACAACTTATCGATCAGGTCGTTGCAAAACCGAAGACTAAGGGAAGGAAGCGCAAATGAAAAAGGGCTTATTCATCACGGTAGAAGGAACGGATGGTACCGGGAAGACCACCCAACTGGAGCATATGAAGGAATACTTTATCACACAGGGGAGAGATGTTCTCTTTACCAGAGAGCCCGGCGGGACCCCCATCAGTGAAAAGATCCGATCCATCATACTGGACAAAAAAAACAAGGAGATGGACCCTATGACAGAAGCACTCCTTTATGCGGCTTCCCGGGCACAGCATATTGCGCAGATCATCAAGCCGGCCCTAGAGCACGGAAAGATCGTTATCTGTGATCGTTTTGTAGACTCGTCCATTGCATATCAAGGATATGGGAGGGGATTGGGTGAAACCGTTTCCCTGATCAACAGTTATGCTATCGGTCAATGGCTACCCGATGTGACCTTTTTGCTCAAGATGGATCCTTCCCTGGGGAGAGAGCGAATTGATCGAGGCTCCAAGGACAGGCTGGAAATCGAGGGAAGAGATTTTTATGATCGGGTATACAGGGGATATCTTGATTTAGAAAAGAAATTTCCCGGCCGGATCATCGGGGTGGAAGCAGATCGGTCTGTTGAAGCTGTGTGGGAAGAGATCAGGGGACATTTAGAGCGGATCGTAGGGGCAGAAGATGACACCCGATAATATCAGAAACAATGATAGTCTACTTTCGGAGATGAAGACAATCGTTCTCCACGGGAATATCCATCACGGCTATATCCTGGAAGGACCGGCGACTGCGGATAAAGAGACGGTGGCCATGCATTTCGTCCGCGCCATTCTGTGCCGTGAGGATTATGTCCAAGAGGGACAATGCAACTGCTTTACGTGTAGGAAGATCCGTGGGGGAAACCACATCGATGTGATGGTCCTCCGTGCCACCAAGAGCGAGGGCAGTAAGGTGGAAAGTGTCAAGGAAGGAGACGTGGAGCGGCTTCAGGAGAGGCTGAAGACCAAGCCTTTGGAAGGGCAGAGGAATATCGCACTTATCTGTGATGCCGATACCATGACCAGGCATGCATTGAATAAACTGCTCAAGACCCTGGAAGAACCGCCGGTGGGAACGGTGATCATTCTTCTTTCCGAAAATATCTTTCATCTTCCCGAGACGGTGAGATCCAGATGTATCCCTTTGCGTGTCAATTCGTGGGATACCGGGAAGAAGATGGGGGACGAGAAGATGGCAGCGGAATTGGTCTCATTGCTCCTTGCAGGGGCTCCCTATTATCAGTTGAAGAAAGCCATGGATCCGGTGCTCAAGAAGGATAGAAAAGAAATCTTCTCATTTCTGGATGCCATGGAAGAAAATTATCGATCCAAGCTGCCTCAGGCCACAGGTGCATCCATGAGAGAAAATCTCTATGAGGGAGTCCACCGGGTGGAGCAGGCAAGGGAAGAGATCAAAAACAACATGAACAGCACTTATGCCATCAAAAAGATGGCTTTAGCAATCGGAGGACAGTGAATGGTTAATGTAGTAGGCGTGAAGTTTAAGAGTGCCGGTAAAATATATTATTTCGATGCGGAGGGCCTGGAGGTATCTCTGGGGGACCACGTGATTGTCGAGACGGCTCGAGGGATAGAGTTCGGCACAGTGGGCATGGAAAAAAAAGATGTAGAAAAAAAGGATGTTGTCCAGCCCCTCAAGAAGATCATCAGGGCGGCAACCGAAGAGGACGAAGCTCGTTATGTGGAAATCGATAAGAAAAAAGAGCGGGCAATGAACCTTTGCCAGGAAAAGATCGAAAAACATCAACTGGAGATGAAGCTCATCGATGTTGAGCATACCTTTGACAACAGCAAGATCATTTTCTATTTCACCGCCGATGGCAGGGTGGACTTTCGGAATTTGGTAAAGGATCTGGCAGGGATTTTTCGCATGCGGATTGAGCTGCGGCAGATCGGTGTACGGGACGAAGCAAAGATGCTGGGAGGCATAGGCAATTGTGGAAAGGGACTTTGCTGTCACCAGTGGCTTTCGGAGTTTCATCCCGTATCCATCAAGATGGCGAAGGTACAGAATCTTTCCCTGAACCCCACAAAGATCTCCGGGGTCTGCGGCCGTCTCATGTGCTGCTTGAAATATGAGAATGATGTTTATGTGGAAATGAAGAAGGGTCTGCCGGATGTGGGCGAGAGAGTCACCATAGACGAGGGACCGGCCATTGTCTGGGACACGGTGATCCTGGAGGGGAAGGTGAAGTGCAGGCTCATTGTAGAAGAGGGAGACAGGGAGAAGGGCATCGATCAGAAGTTGAGCACGGAACTGTATGTCCATAACAAGGAAGATGTCAAGCGATCGGAATCCAGGCGAAGAAAGGGAGGACAGAAAAAACGATCTTCCCGTGGGGAAAAAGTGTCAGAAGAGGCGAAGGAGCCGGTGAAGGATTGAAAAAAGAGAGAATCGACAACATGGGATTTGGGGACCTCAGGCTGATACAACGGCCTGAGGATTTTTGCTATGGAATCGATGCTGTGATTTTGGCGGACTTTGCCTGCCGCGACGGGGATAAAAGCGGAGCAGAGGAGGGGATCGTTCATGTTGCGGACCTGGGCGCCGGAAACGGTGCCGTGTCTCTCATCCTCACCCATAAGTTGCCCCAAGCAAAGCTCCTTGCCGTTGAAGTCCAAGGAGATGCCGCCGGGCTGGCAGAGCGAAATGTAAAACTCAATGGACTGTCGGAGAGAATAGAGGTGTTTCATGGGGATATTTTGGATCTTCCCCAAGAGATGCGAGGGTCCATGGACATGGTCGTGGCCAATCCCCCTTATGTACGGCAGGGAGGAGGGATCATCAATAAGCACTCTTCCAAAGCCATCGCACGGTTGGAAAGCACGGCGGGCCTATCGGACTTCCTTCGTGTAGCCAAGGATATTCTGAGGGATAAAGGGGATTTTTATATGGTCCACCGCCCCTCACGGCTGGTTGACATTCTGGCTGAAGGCAGATCCATGGGGATGGAGGCAAAGACATTGCTTCCTGTTGCACCCGGCCCGAAAAAGGCGGCAAATTTGATCCTGGTGCATTTTGTGAAAAACGGCGGACAGCAGCTGACCTACCTTCCGGAGCTTCGCGTCTATGGGGAAGACGGCGGATATACGAAGGAAATCGAAAAGATATATGAAAGAATATAAC
>JBMNVE010000082.1:0-6096 GCA_050946655.1 Anaerovoracaceae bacterium | reverse complement strand
CTATTTTTTGTGGATGTCCAGATTTTCTCTGTCCCAGATGAGATATTTTCGAAAAAGGAGATGGGATGTCGTCGGAAGCGCAGCAACCCAATCAGCAGCTAGGGCACCGACCGGGACGCCGGAAGCCCTGTCACCCTAATCACTGGCCAATGATCTTGATCAGCACTCGCTTGGGCCTCTTCCCGTCAAACTCGTAGTAGAAGATTTGCTCCCAGGTACCAAAGTCCAGACGCCCGTCGGTGATGGCTGCGACGACCTCCCTTCCCATGAGGCTCCGCTTAATGTGGGCATCACCGTTGTCTTCAAACCCGTTATGCTCGTACTGGGAATGGGGTTTCTCAGGAGCTAGACGTTCCAGGACGCGTTCAAAGTCATTGTGCAACCCTTGTTCGTCATCGTTGATGATGACGCTGGCAGTAATGTGCATGGGGTTGACCAAAACAAGACCCTCCTTGATGCCGCTGTTATTTATGGCCCTTTGTACCTCTCCTGTGATATTCACCAGGCCCCTGCGAGAGGGGATGTTGAAGGTCAGTTCTTTCCTGTAGGATTTCATCGTCTTTCTCCTTTCTTCCTCTTTTTCATCTTCTGTTGTATGCTCTCATTTTTATTTCTCCCGCTTTCTTGCGGTCTTTTTCTATGTCAGTCAGCCCGTCAATCTGCAAGCCCGGCAGCCTGTCAATCGCGAAAGTTCCCCGCCCACTCAACCTCTCCGCTCCTCTTCCTCGATTATATTATCCCGGAGAATCGCTTGCAATCTGTTTCTTTTTTCTGTGACCGTTGGTATAATGTGGAAAGAAGTGTATTCCTCTAAGGCGGAAGGTGAATTGGAATGAAGAAAATATTGGTTTTAGGCGTGGGTGCCCAGGGAACGGCAGCGGCGAGAAAGCTGGATCAGGAGCCGGAGGTCGGTGAGATCATCTGTGCCGATGGCCGGAAAGAAGCTGTGGATCTGCTGGTGAAGGATTTGACCAAGGGATGCGGCCTGGTGGTGGATGCTAAGAACAGGGAAGATATAGTAGAGGCGGCTCGTGGGGTGGATTTGATCCTCAATGCCTTGCCTCTTGAGCATACGGAGAACGTCCTTGAAGCAGCCCTTGCTGCCGGGGCGAACTATCAGGATTATGCCGGGACGGTGAGTCTTCACCCGGACTGGCCGACCAACTACCGGATCCAGTTTGAAGAGTTCGGACCCAGATTTGCCGCCATAGGAAAGCTTGCCCTCATCGGGACCGGCTCTGCCCCGGGGCTGATCTGTGCGGCGACCAGAGATGCCATGCGGTACCTGGATACTTGTGAAACCATATATAATCTGGTTTGGGAGGGTGTGCGCCCCAAGCGGTTCCTGCCATTTTGGTGGTCCCCGGTGACTGCCCTACATGACATGAGCCAGGAAGCTTATGCCATGGTGGACGGTGAACTGATCAGGACACCACCTTACCAGCTTCCGGTAAAGAGGCAGTACCATTACATGGATGAAGAAATCACCTTTGCGGAACACTGCCATGACGAGCCTATCCACTACTACTTCAACAGAGAAGACTATTTCAAGGGCTGCAAAAATGCCTATTTCAAATATGCGGGAGACGGGATGGATTTTTGTAAACCCCTCTATCGGGCAGGGTTGCTTTCCCATGAAAAAGAGAAGATCGGTGACGCATGGGTGTCCCCCTTTGATGTGGTGCTGGCCCATCTTCCCCCGGCCCCAAGTTCCAGGGAGGAAATCGGGGAGATCCTGAAGGAAGGCTTGATCTGCGATTCCGGCTGTATGGTAATTGAAGCTTACGGCCAGAAGGATGGAGAAGATATCCTGGTGGAGACCCATGTCAATGCCCCGGGGCTGGCGGAGTCCTATGAGCGGGAAGGGATATCTGCGGAGATGTATCTGACCGGCCAGGGCGGATACCTGTTTTCCAAATTATTCATTCAAGACAGGCTGGAGCAGACAGGCCTGATCACATCGGACATGCTCACCCTGCCTCAGGTGGATACGTATTTCGATTATGCGAAAGAACTGGGGATCACCCTGGAGACGAAGATAAAGAAATTATGATTGATGATCACGGAAGAAATATCAACTATTTACGCATATCCCTGACGGAGCTTTGCAATTTGCGATGTACCTACTGTATGCCTGCAGAAGGTGTTCCCAAGAAAAAACATGAGGATATGTTTACCTGGGAAGAGTATTTGGCCGCCATTCGGAGCGCCATCTCCTTGGGGATCACGAAAGTCCGGCTGACAGGGGGAGAGCCCCTGGTGAAGCACGGCATTGTTCAGTTGTGTGGAAAGATCGCCTCTCTTCCCGGTCTTGAAGAGGTATGTCTCACCACCAACGGCACGCTTCTTCCCAAGTATGCAAAGGGGCTGAAGGAAGCGGGGGTAGATCGGCTGAATATCTCCATAGACACCTTGGATCCTGAGAAATATAAAAAGATCACCAGGTTGGGGAATCTGGAGGACGCTCTGGCGGGAATTGCCGCCGCAAAGGAGGCGGGATTTGAGAACACAAAGATCAATGTGGTCCTGATGAAGGGCCTGAACGACGACGAGGTGAGGGATTTTGTCAACTTAACGAAGGATGAGGATCTGGAAGTTCGGTTCATTGAGCTGATGCCCATCGGAGAGGGGATCGGCAGCAACCAATACATGAGCGGCGAAGAGGTGTTGGAGGCGGTGCCGGAACTGGAATCGTTGGGCCGGACCGATGGTGTTGCCAGCCTATATGCTCTTCCCGGGGCCAAGGGAAGAGTAGGGCTGATCAAGCCGGTGAGCTGCGATTTTTGCGAGGATTGTAATAAAATCCGCCTGACTGCCGACGGAAATCTGAAGCCATGTCTACATTCCGGGGAAGAGATCCCGCTGAAGGGATTGGATGAACAGGAGATGAAAGAGAAAATGCGACAGACCATTCTTGGGAAGCCCGGAAAGCGAGAAGAACTGGATGAGGATCATCCCAGCCACGCTGCCAGGAACATGAATCAAATAGGAGGATAAGATGGGAGATTTTTCACACTTCAATGAAGAGGGAAGAGCAAAGATGGTCCACGTAGGGGAGAAAGAAATCACAGAGCGCAAAGGAGTGGCAAGAGGACGGATCCGCGTCAACGAGGAAACTTTCCGCCTCATTGAGACGGGAGGAATGAAAAAGGGAGATGTGCTGAACACTGCACAGATCGCGGGGATCATGGGAGCGAAGAAGACGCCGGATATGATACCCATGTGTCATCCCCTTCTCCTCACCGGTGTTGATCTGGATTTTGTGATGGACAGGGAAGATCTTGGTGTGGAGGTGACGGCAACGGTTCGTTGCAGCGGCAAGACGGGGGTGGAGATGGAAGCCCTGACGGCGGTAAGTGTAGCCCTGCTCACCATATATGATATGTGTAAAGCGGTGCAAAAGGATATGGTCATAGAGGAAGTCAAATTGCTGTCCAAGGAGGGGGGCAAGAGCGGCACCTATACTTATACGGGAGAGGAAAATGAAAAGTAAGGAAAAGAAAAAAGCGGCGGTGATCACCCTCAGCGACAAGGGATCCCGGGGAGAGCGGGTGGATACGGCAGGTCCTGCCTGTATCAAGATACTGGAAGATAGCGGCTGGCAGGTCATCTACAGCAACATGATTTCCGATGATTTTCAGGGGATCACAGAGGAACTGAAAAAATGTGCCGACTCTATGGGTGTGACCTTGGTGGTGACAACGGGGGGGACCGGTTTTTCCCAAAGAGATGTGGCGCCGGAAGCCACCTTATCGGTCTGTGACCGGGAAGTTCGAGGCATTCCCGAGGCCATGCGGGCGGAAAGCTTGAAGATCACCCCCATGGGGATGCTGTCCAGGGCGGCTGCCGGGCTGCGGGGGGCGACCCTGATCGTCAATGTGCCCGGAAGTGAAAAGGCCGCAAGGGAGTGCCTAGCAGCTGTCATCGGCCCCATCGGACACGGAGTGGAAGTTTTGCTGGGCACGTCTACAGATTGTGCCAAGATACATATGGAACGGAAATAAGGAGAGTATACAGGAATGGCAAGGGTAACAGCAGTATGCATCAGTGAAAAAAAGGGGGAGCAGAAGTACCCGGTGGATAAGATCCGGATAAAGCCGGATCACGGTATCCAAGGGGATGCCCACAGCGGGAATTGGCACAGGCAGATCAGTCTTCTGGGGAAGGAAAGCGTGGCCAAAGTCCAGCCTGCCATCGATTATCCCTTGGAACCGGGGGCATTTGCAGAGAATATTTTGACGGAAGGGATCGAGCTTTTTTCCCTTCCTATTGGAACGGTTCTGGAGATCGGAGAGACTCTATGTGAGGTGACCCAGATCGGAAAGGAATGTCATCACGGATGTGCCATCCGTCAGTTAGCCGGTGACTGCGTCATGCCCAGAGAAGGGATATTCGTCAAGGTCCTTCGGGGTGGAGAGATCCGGCCGGGAGATGATATTCGCCTCCTTTGGGATGAATGTGTAAGGTTCCACGGTCATAGCTGCGGTGGCCTGATCATCGGATACAAGGCGGCCCTCTATGCCTTGGAACTTTTGGACGGAATGCCCAGGTCGGAAGACGAAGAGCTGGTCTGTATCGCCGAAAACGATGCCTGCGGCATCGATGGGATCCAGTATATCTTGGGTTGCACCATGGGGAAGGGAAATCTCCACTTTCACATAGTGGGAAAGCAGGCATTCAACTTTTACCACAGAGGAACGGGAAAGTCCTTCCGCATCCTTCTTAGGGAGCGGGAAATGAGCAGAGAGGAAATGAAAAACCTTCCGGGGCATGAGCTCTTTGAAACCACGGAACCGGTTTTAGAGCTGCCCGAGAAGGCGTCGATTTTTTTTTCTGTGGACTGTGAAGCCTGCGGGGAGAGGACGGCTGAGCCCTACCTGCGCTTGCGGGAAGGCAAGAAACTCTGTCTATCCTGCTATCAAAAGTAAGCTACAGATATTTCATGGGATCCACTGCAACTCCATCCACATGGAGTTCAAAGTGAAGGTGTGCACCGGTGCTGACGCCGGTGTTTCCTGATAGTGCAATGGTTTGTCCCGCCTTTACCCTATCTCCTACGGAGACTTTTGCCTGGCTCAGGTGGTGGTATCTGGTGACCATGCCGTTGTCGTGGGCAACGACCAGGTAATTCCCCGACAGACCGTTGTAGGAAGATTCGATGACCGTTCCGCTCTGAGCGGCAAGGACGTCGCTTCCTGCCGGGGCAGCCAAGTCGATCCCCTTGTGATCGGTGGAGGCACCCCCCGTCGGGCTGACTCTGGGCCCAAAGCCACAGGATATGCTCCTGGTTGCAGGGAAGGGCCAAACCAGGTCCTCCTTTCCGATCTCTCCTGTTTCTGCCGGAGCGGAAAAAGAGGTGTAGGCGTCTTCCTGATAGGCACGGACCTTATAGAAGTAGGTGGCACCTTTTTCCAGCCCTTCATCCTTGTATTCCGAATCAGTCGTACTTCCCATCTTGACATATTTTCCGTCGGATGAGGTCGAACGGTAAACTTCATAACCGGCAGCACCGTCAATGGTTGTCCAGCTGACCCTTGCTCCATTGCCTTCTACAGAAACATGGACCTCAGGCTTTACCGAAGCGGTTTTGATGGATACGATCTGGGAGTTTTTGTGTTCCACTTTTGCCAAGATCGGTGTTACTTGATAGTGGTATTCTACGTTTTCTTCTACGTTCTTATCGGTATATGTGGTGATATCCCGATCGGTGATGGCTTTGATGGGCTCATATCGCTGGAGCAGGGTGTCATACCTGTATACGATATATCCTGTACCGGATATATCCTTGGGCCATGATAATTTCACATGTCCAAAGGATGTATTGGTCGCCTGCAAGGGTGTAGTTTCTTTTTCGATGGGATCATTTAGGATCTGTCCGTTCATATCCTTTCCGGGCATTTCTTCGCCGCTCCCTTCCGATGCGAAGGTGGATATGGATGATAGAGCAAGCAATAACGTAAATGCGATAACAACGACTTTTTTATGCATAAATGATGTTTTCCTCCTGACTCTCTTTATTCACCGGACAATCATAACGTGGAAATATAGGGAAAATATTATGATCATGTGAAGATTTTGTGATCAGGTGGGGAAAAA
>JBMNVE010000081.1:0-6125 GCA_050946655.1 Anaerovoracaceae bacterium | reverse complement strand
GAGTTCTCCGAAAACATTTTTTACCTCTTTTATGATTAGGTCTTTCCATCCGGTCAGTTCTTCGATACAATCTTGGTAGAGCATATTGGTCTCCTTTGGGTTTTGTGTGGTAACGGAATTCGATCGGACTTTAGACCAGTATGCTCTTTTTTTCGAATTTGAAAAGTTGGAGCAGTGAGTTTCTTTCTCGCCACCCCAACATTTATTATAGAGCCAGTATTTTACTAACGAGCAGTCTGACTGCTCGTTAGTTTTTTAGTCCGGGCAGTGTGGCCGGATCTCTACCATTACTGCAAAAATCTTCGGTCGGCAAAAATACTGACAAAACCCACAAATAAAGGGTCGCCTGCCAACGGAAAATGGAAATTTGGCCAAAAAGTCAGTATTTCCGGCGACCGAAGGTTGCGGGGCAAAATCCCGGATGATTTGAAAACATCCGGCGGACATTCTAAGCAGTCCCTTGCCATACTACCGCCCACTGTCCCGGAGAACTTATCATTTTTCTCAGTCACTAGGTGTCCGGCGACCGGATATGTGGTAGAATATGTGGGTGAGAAATGAGAGGGAACACGATACAAAAAGGGAGAATGATGGAAAAGAGGAATGTAAAAGCGGTCAAGATCGGAAGTGTGGAAATCGGCAGTGGCCTGCCGAAGATCTGCCTGTCCGTAGGAGGTAGGACCCGAGAGGAAATTTTGACACAAACCAAGAAGAGCGATGACCTTCCTGTCAGCCTCATAGAATGGCGGGCGGATCATCTTGGGGAAAGAGGTTATGAGGATGTTGCCCTCCAGGAAAGCATCCTTTTAGAGATGAAGGAAATAACCCGGAAACCGATCATCTACACTCTGCGCACCGAGGAAGAGGGGGGCAGAGCAGGGATAAAAAAGAGAGATTATTACAGCATCATCCGGGATGTGATCACAGAATGCACCCCGGACGCCTTGGACATTGAGGCCTTCGATCAGGAACAGGGATATGACGGAGAGAAGGTGGAGTTTCTGGTGAATCTGGCCCATGACAACGATAAAATAGTGATCTTGTCCAATCACGAGTTCCAAAAGACGCCACCGGAAGAAGAGATCCTGAGAAGGCTGATGATCATGGAGAAGCTGGGGGCGGATATACCTAAGGTGGCCGTGATGCCCAGAGAAGAGAAGGATGTTTTTATTCTTCTGGAGGCTGCAAGGCTGGCAGGAGAAGAGGCCCTCTCCACGCCTTTCATCGCCCTGTCCATGGGTGAGCTGGGACAGACCAGCCGTGTTTGCGGTGGAAGTTTCGGTTCGGCCATGACATTTGCAGCGGGGGAAAGTACCACTGCCCCGGGGCAAATGGACGCGGAGAAGCTGTATGACTGCATTTGCGCATACTATGAAAATAATATATAATACTTCGGTACGTTAAAAATCAGGGGAAAGTGAGAAGTCGTTGAGCGCCATCATAGAAACCGAAAACTTAATATTTTCCTATGCCCAAGAAGAAGGGGCAGAATTAGAGCGGGCGCTGGACGGAGTGACTTTAGAGATCGAGCAGGGCAGTTTTACCGCTATTATCGGCAAGAACGGCTCGGGGAAATCCACCTTGGCCAAATGCATGAACGCCCTTCTGATCCCCGGCGAAGGAAGGGTCCTTGTGGCAGGCTATGATACCAAAGACGAGGAACATCTTTGGGACATTCGTCAGACAGCGGGAATGGTCTTTCAAAACCCGGACAATCAGATCGTATCGGCTATCGTAGAAGACGATGTGGCCTTCGGCCCTGAGAACCTGGGCGTCGAAGCTGCGGAAATCAGGGGCAGGGTGGATGATGCCTTACGCGCTGTGGACATGGAAGAGTTTCGAAAGAAAGCTTCCCACCTGCTTTCCGGCGGGCAAAAGCAGAGGATCGCCATTGCCGGTGCCATTGCCATGAAGCCGAAATGCATCATTTTTGATGAGCCCACTGCCATGCTGGATCCAAAGGGACGAAAAGAAGTGATGAAAATCATTGAGGATCTGAATAAAGAAAAGATTACCTGCATCCTCATCACCCACTTCATGGAAGAAGCCGCCCATGCTGACAGGGTGATCATTATGGAGGATGGAGAAGTGAAACTGGACGGCAAACCGGAGGAGGTCTTTGCCAGAAGAGAGGAACTTCGTTCTATGAACCTGGACGTGCCCATGGCCGTAGAACTTTCCCATCGCCTGCGGAAGCGGGGAATGGATATCCCCGGGGAAGTCATCAGTGAAAAGGATTTGTTGGAAGCTCTATGTCGATTGAAGTAAGAAACATCACCCATATATACAGCGAGGGTCTTCCCCATGAATCCACAGCCTTGGAAGGGGTCAGCTTTGACGTGGAAGATGGGGAATTCGTAGGGATCATCGGCCACACCGGCTCGGGGAAGTCCACCTTGGTCCAGCACCTCAACGGATTGCTTAAACCCAAATCGGGGACCATTACCGTTGGCGGAGAAGAAATCACCGCCGAGGGGGTTCCCATGGCCAAAATCAGAAAGAAGATCGGCCTGGTATTTCAGTATCCTGAATACCAGCTCTTTGAAGAGACCGTGGAGAAAGATGTGGCCTTCGGCCCAAAGAACTTGGACTTGTCCGAGGAAGAAGTGGATGAAGCGGTGCGTGCCGCCATTTGTTTGGTGGGTCTGGATTACGAGGAAGTCAGGGAAAAATCCCCCTTTGAACTATCCGGCGGCCAAAAGCGAAAAGTTGCCATCGCCGGTGTCATCGCCATGTGTCCGGAGGTGTTGATCCTGGATGAGCCTACTGCGGGGCTGGACCCAAAGGCACACCGGGAGATCCTCCGCATGATACAGGATATTCACAGAGAGCAAAAGGCCATCATTATTTTGATCAGCCACAATATGAATGATATCGCCGCCTTGTCGGACAAGGTTCTTGTGATGGAACAGGGGAAGCTTGCCATGTGTGGCAGCCCGGAGGAAGTGTTTTCTCGGGAAGAGGAACTCTCCGCTATGGGCCTGGAACTACCGGAAACGGCAAAGTTGGTCAGTGATCTTCGGAGAAGAGGCGTCCTTGTGGAAGGCAGCATCTTTACTGTGGATCAGGCAGAAGAGGCCATCGCAGAAGCCTTCGGGGCAGGAGGGCAGCAAAGATGATCAGAGACATCACCTTAGGGCAATACTACCCGGGAGAATCGGTCATCCATCGGCTGGACCCCCGCATCAAGATCATGTCGACCCTTTGCTTCATCGTGGCCCTCTTTGTGGTGGACAGCTTCATCGGGTTCGCCTTTGCCACCTTGGTCCTGGGAGTGATCATTGCCGTATCCAGGGTGCCGATCAGATTTATCTTAAGGGGACTGAAGCCCATCTTCATCATCATCCTATTCACCTTCGTCCTGAACATGTTCATGTATGATGGGGAGATCTTGGTAAAGGTCTGGGTCTTGAAGATCACCGACGTGGGGCTATATCGGGCTTTTTTCATGGCATCCCGGCTGATCCTTCTCATCATCGGATCTTCCCTCTTGACCTTGACCACAAAGCCCATCAACCTGACCGACGGGATCGAGAGTCTTCTGTCGCCGGGGAAGAAAATCGGCGTGCCTGCCCATGAACTGGCCATGATGATGACCATCGCACTTCGCTTCATCCCCACCTTGCTGGAGGAAACGGACAAGATCATGAAGGCCCAGCAGGCAAGGGGGGCGGACTTTGAGACAGGGAACATATTCAGGAGAGCCCGAAACTTGATCCCCATTTTGGTCCCCCTGTTCATCAGTGCATTTCGCATCGCCCAGGATATGGCCATGGCGATGGAGGCGAGGTGTTATCGCGGCGGAGAAGGGCGAACCAGAATGAACAGCATGAAGATGGGGCTTCGGGACGGCGTTGCCGTAGTCCTGACCCTGATGTTTATCGCTTCTATTGTTTTGTTGAGGATATTGCTATGACCACCAAGAGGATACTGCAAGGGGCCATTATCGCCTCTATCTACGCGGTCTTGACCATATTGCTGGCGCCCATCAGTTACGGGCCCATGCAGGTGAGAGTGTCGGAGGCTTTGACCATTTTGCCGGCTATGACGCCTGCGGGAGTGCCGGGCCTCTTTGTGGGCTGTTTGGTTTCCAATATCTTGGGCCCCTACGGCATCGTAGACGTGGTGGTGGGCAGCACAGCTTCACTGCTGGCGGCCCTGGCCTCCTATAAGCTGAGGGAAAGGCCGATTTTGGTTCCCTTGCCACCGGTGATCATTAACGGGATACTGATCGGCGGGATGTTGCACTTTGCATACGGTGTCCCCAACCTGCCGGCATGTATGGCCTGGGTGGCCCTGGGCCAGCTGCTGGCCTGCTACGGACTGGGATATCCTCTCCTGAAACTGCTGCAGCGATATGAAGGAGTGTTCAGGTGAGACAGAGAAAACCAAAGGATCTGGAAGAGCGACTTCGTGCCCATGGATCCCATCTGGTCTCGGATCCTCAGCGGCACAAAGGTCGATGGGCTTCCTTTTTTGGGAACAACAACCCTATCTATATAGAGATCGGCTGCGGTAAGGGCAGGTTCATCACACAAATGGCACAGCAGCATCCCCATGTGAACTTCCTAGCCATGGAAGGGCAGGAAAGTGTTCTTCTTCGGACACTGGAGAAGATCAGGGAGAAAGAACTGAGCAATGTGTTCCTCATCGGTGAATATCTGCGGGATCTGAGAGATTACTTCGCCCCGGCAGAGATACAGGGAATATACCTGAACTTCAGCGACCCGTGGCCAAAGGACCGCCATGCCAAGCGAAGGCTGTCCCATCGAAACTTTTTGGCCGGATACAAGGAAGTCCTGGTTCCTCAAGGCGCGGTAGAGTTAAAGACGGACAATGACGACCTTTACCAATTCACCCTTGGTGAACTGACAGACGAGGGGATGGAAATATTGGAGGCCACAGAGGACCTTCACGGGAGCCACTTTGCTGCCGGGAAGATCATGACCGAATACGAAGAGAAATTTTCTTCTCAGGGGAAGAAAATCAATTATGTGAAATGGAGGTAGAAACATGATATTTGCACAGGAGAACGGCAGAAAAATGCCAAAAGAAGATAAGATTTTTGCCATCAGCGGAAGGGCAAAGGCTCAGATCGCAAAGGAAGGAAAGGATGCGGTGATCAACGCGACTATCGGTTCTCTCCTGGATGATCAGGGAGATTTGGTGGTCCTGTCATCGGTGGTTGAAGCCCTTTCACTGCTGGCTCCGACGGATTATGCGGACTACGCACCTATCGGAGGGACTCCCGCCTTTAAGGACGGGGTAAAAAAGGCTGCCTTCGGAAGCTTTGTTCCTTCGGGGACGACGGAAGTCTGTGCAACTCCCGGAGGGACCGGTGCCATTCGAAACACCGTATCCAACTACTCCAGGCCCGGCGACCGGGTCCTGACCAGCGATTGGTTTTGGGGCCCCTATAACACCATTTGTCAGGAACTGGGCAGGAGTCTTGCAACATATCAGCTGTTCAATGACAAAGGTGGATTCAACCTGGAAGGGTTTAGTGCCAAGGTGGATGAACTGGTCTCTTCCCAGGGCAGCTTGGTGATCCTTCTCAATACCCCGGCCCATAACCCTACCGGTTACTCTCTGACCGATGAGGATTGGCGGGGCGTGGTTGATGCTCTGGCCAAGTCTTCTGCCAAGGGCAAAATCACTCTCTTTGTGGACATCGCCTACATCGACTTTGCCGGAGATGAAGAAGAATATCGTTCTTTCTTCCCCATCCTGGAAACTCTTCCCAAGGAAGTCCTTCCCATCATCGGGTACAGCGCTTCTAAGACATTGACCCTCTACGGCATGCGGTGCGGAGCCATGATCTGCATGGCCAAGGATCCGGAAGTGGCGGCGGAGTTCAAACAGGTGACGGAGTTTTCCTCCAGGGGGACATGGTCAAACTGCGTTCGGGCGTCCCAGACTCTGCTGGCCAAGATCGTGGAAAGTCCGGAGCTGATGGCTAAGGTGGGTGATGAAAGGAAGACGTATCGCAATATGCTCATCCAAAGGGGCAAGGCCTTTGAAGAGGCTCTCCGTGAAGAAGGCCTGCAAAGCGTGCCTTTTGATGCCGGCTTTTTTACCTGCATCCCCGCAGATGATCCTGAGGCAGTGAGCAGTGTGTTAGAAGA
>JBMNVE010000080.1:0-6412 GCA_050946655.1 Anaerovoracaceae bacterium | reverse complement strand
TAGTTGAACCAAAAGAGTATAGATGGAAAGAAGGAAACTTAAAATGTTTGATAAATTGGATTTTATAGCAGAGAAATATGAGGACCTGTCACAAAAGGTTTCTGCGCCCGAAATCATCGGGAATCAGAGCCTTTGGCAGAAATACATGAAGGAAATGAGTGAGCTTGAGCCTATCGTCAAAAAGTACACCGACTATCGCAAGATCAAGGATGGGATTGTAAGTACCAAAGAAATGCTGGATGAAGGCGGCTTGGACGAGGAAATGAAGGAACTGGCCAAGATGGAACTGTCCGATCTGGAAGAACAGTTGCCCACCATTGAAGACGATCTTCGGATCCTCCTCCTTCCCAAGGACCCCAACGATGAGAAGAACGTTATCCTTGAAGTTCGTGCCGGGACCGGCGGCGATGAAGCGGCTCTCTTCGGCGCCAACCTTCTTCGGATGTACACCATGTATGCGGAGAACCGGGGCTGGAAGCCGGAGTTGCTGGAAGTCAACGAGACGGACATCGGCGGCATCAAAGAAGCGGTCATGTTGATCAAGGGCAAGGGGGCCTATTCCAGGCTCAAGTATGAAAGCGGGACCCACCGAGTACAGAGGGTGCCGGAGACCGAATCCAGCGGCAGGATCCATACTTCCGCAGCCACAGTTGCGGTGCTTCCTGAGGTGGACGATGTGGAGGTGGAGCTGAACCCCGCCGATGTGCGGGTGGACGTTTATCGTTCTTCCGGAAACGGCGGACAGAGCGTCAACACCACGGACTCTGCCGTCAGACTGACCCACGAGCCCACCGGTATGGTGGTAACCTGTCAGGATGAAAAATCCCAGATCAAGAACAAGGAAAAGGCATTCAAGGTCTTGAGGGCCAGATTGTATGACCTAAAGCTTCAGGAGCAGAACCAGGAGATTTCTCAGCAGAGAAAGAGCCAGGTGGGATCGGGAGATCGGAGTGAGAGGATACGGACCTATAACTATCCACAGGGTAGGGTTTCGGAGCACCGCACCGAGACGACCCTATACAAGCTGGACAGCTTCCTCAACGGGAATATCGATGAAATCGTAGATGGCCTGATTACACAGGATCAGGCGGAGAAGATGAAGAATTTTTAATGATGGACACGAAGATACTAGAAGCAACGGAAGAAAACATAGAAATCGCCGCCCGAACCCTAAGGGACGGCGGCCTGGTAGCCTTTCCCACAGAAACGGTATATGGGTTGGGGGCAAATGCGCTGGATGAAGAAGCGGTAAAAAAAGTGTATGCCGCAAAGGGAAGGCCCAGCGATAATCCCATGATCGTCCATATCGCAAGAGCCAGCGATATCGGCCAACTGACCAGGATGCTCAGCCCCACCATCGTAACCCTTATCGAGCATTTTTGGCCCGGCCCCTTGACTTTAGTGGTGAATAAGAGGCCGGAAGTTCCCCGTACCACCACGGGAGGTATGGAGACCGTGGCGGTGAGGATGCCCGATAGCCCCGCGGCTCTGGAGCTGATCCGCCTTGCGGGCGTCCCGGTTGCCGCACCCAGTGCCAACCTTTCCGGAAGCCCCAGCCCCACCAAAGCAGAGCACGTAATCGAAGATCTGTCCGGCAAGATAGATGTGATCCTCACCGGAGAGGACTGCCGGGTAGGCATTGAGTCTACCGTCCTTGACGTGAGCGGGGAGATACCGACTATCCTCCGGCCGGGGATCATTACAGTAGCCCAAATAGAGGCGGCCATCGGCAAAAAGGTAGAGATGGACCCTGCCCTATGCAAAAAAACGGAAGATAAAACCGTTGCCCCCAAGTCACCGGGGATGAAATACAAGCACTATGCCCCCAAGGCACAGATGCTGGTGGTGGAAGGTGAGCGTAGCCAGGTCAAAAAAGAGATTCGGCGACTATCACAATTAAATGAAAAAATGGGAAACAAAGTGGGGGTTCTTCTCTTTGAAGAGCAGGCCTTTATTGAGGCGGCCCATGATTTTTTTGCCCGCCTTCGGGAACTGGATAAGACAGATGTGGATCTGATCTTGGCGGGTGCTCTGGCGGATACCGACGGCGTGGGCTTCGCCGTCATGAACAGGATGCTTAAATCTGCAGGATATAATATAGTAAAGGTGTGAGTGAGATGAAAATAGCAATTGCCTGCGACCACGGGGGATATCCCCTGAAGGAAGCGATTATAGGTTGTCTAAAAGAAGACGGACATGAGATAGTGGACCTGGGTGCCCATTCGGAGGAGGTCTCGGTGGACTATCCCCAGTACGGGTATCAATGTGCCCAGGCGGTAGCCGGAGGCGAAGCAGAGAGAGGAATCGTCATCTGCGGAACGGGGATCGGTATCTCCATTGCTGCCAACAAGGTGAAGGGGATCAGATGTGCTCTCTGCACCAGCACCAAGATGGCGGAAATGGCCAGACGGCACAATGATGCCAACATGCTGGCCTTGGGTGCCAGGATACTGGAGGAGGCTGATGCTCTGGACATTCTCAGGGTCTTTATGGAAACCGGATTTGATGGAGGACGCCATCAACGCCGGGTGGATTTGTTAAACAGTTATTGATCACATATATGGAGGGAATCCCATGGGAAAAGTTTACGTATTTGACCATCCGTTAATTCAACATAAGACTGCGATGATCCGGGACAAGGACACCAGCGTCAAGGATTTCAGAGAACTGGTGAAGGAGATCGCTTTGCTTATGGGTTACGAAGCGACCAGGGATCTTCCCCTTAAGGAAACGGAGATCGAGACGCCCATGGCCAAGATGACGGCCAATGTGCTCAGGGGAGAAGATATTGCCATCGTTCCCATCCTGAGGGCAGGACTGGGCCTGGTGGACGGAATGCTGGCCTTGGTGCCCAACGCCAAGGTGGGACACGTGGGACTGTATCGAGACCCTGAGACCCACAAGCCGGTGGAATATTACTGTAAAATGCCCAACGATATCGAGAAGAGACGGATATTTGTTGTGGATCCCATGCTTGCCACCGGCGGAAGTGCGGCGGCGGCAATCGACTTCATCAAGCAGAGGGGCGGGAAGGATATCGTGTTCATGTGCCTCATTGCAGCCCCTGAGGGAATAGATGTACTGCAAAAGGCCCACCCGGATGTGGATATCTACATCGCCGCCAAGGATGAAAAGTTGGATGAAAACGCCTATATCGTGCCCGGCCTGGGTGATGCCGGCGATCGATTGTACGGAACGAAATAGAAGAATAGAAGGAGGACGCGGAGGAAAGGAAATGTTGAATAGTAAGAGCATGAAGGTTAAGGACTGGGTAGAGGCTGTGGCTGAAATGACTAAGCCGGATAAAGTGGTCTGGATCACCGGAGAAGAATCCCAACTGGAGGAGTTGCGCAGGGAGGCATGTGAATCGGGAGAGATGATCAAGCTGAATCAGGACAAGCTCCCCGGATGCTATCTTCACAGAACGGATGTAAGAGATGTGGCTAGAGTGGAGGACAGAACATATATCTGTGCCAGGGAAGAGGAGAATGCCGGACCGACCAACAACTGGATGGCCCCGGAAGAGATGTACGATAAACTCTACGGTATCGCTGAAGGTGCCATGAAGGGCAGGACCATGTATGTCATCCCCTTCTCCATGGGGGTGGTAGGCTCTCCCTTTGCCAAGTACGGTATCGAAGTGACGGACTCCATCTACGTGGTGCTGAACATGCACATCATGACCAGGATAGGCAATGCTGTCCTGGAAGATCTGGGTGACAGCGGGGATTACACCAAGTGCCTTCACTGCAAGGACAAGCTGGATCCGGAAAAGAGATACATTTCCCATTTCCCCGAGGACAACACCATCATCTCCGTCAACTCCGGATATGGCGGCAACGTTCTTTTAGGGAAGAAATGCCTGGCCTTGCGCATCGCTTCCTATTTGGGCAAGCAGGAGGATTGGATGGCGGAGCACATGCTCATTCTGGGGATCGAAAACCCCCAGGGGCAGATCCGATATGTTGCAGCGGCCTTCCCCTCGGCATGCGGCAAGACCAATCTGGCCATGCTGGTGCCCCCCAAGGAATATGTGGAAAGAGGCTGGAAGATATATTGCGTAGGCGATGACATCGCCTGGCTCCGTGTGGCTGAGGATGGCAGACTGTGGGCGGTCAATCCGGAGAACGGTTTCTTCGGTGTTGCCCCCGGAACCAATGAAAAATCCAACCCCAACGCACTGGCATCCACTAAGTCCAATTCCATCTTCACCAACGTTGTCCATAACTTAGATGATAACACCGTTTGGTGGGAAGGGCTGGACAAGAATCCGCCCACTAACGCGGTGGAGTGGAAGGGGAACCCCTGGAACGGTAAGACATCGACAGAAAAGGGTGCCCATCCCAACTCCAGGTTTACTGCTCCGGCTATCAACTGCCCGGTGATTTCTACGGAATTTGAAAACCCCAAGGGCGTACCCATTTCGGCCATCATCTTTGGCGGTCGTCGTGCCAAGACGGCTCCCCTGGTGTATGAGTCCAGGAGCTGGGACCACGGTGTCTTTGTGGGATCCATCATGGCCTCTGAGACCACGGCCGCGGCAACAGGAGCTGTGGGCGTAGTGAGAAGAGACCCCATGGCCATGCTCCCCTTCTGTGGCTACCACATGGGAGACTATTGGCAGCATTGGATCGATATGGGCAAGAAGGTAGACCGGCTTCCTAAGATATTCAATGTCAACTGGTTCAGACTGGATGATGAAGGCAACTTCATCTGGCCGGGATTCGGCGATAACCTGCGGGTACTGGAGTGGATTCTCCGGAGATGCGAAGGCTCCGCCGACCCTTGCGAATCCTGCGAAACACCCATCGGACACGTGCCCAGGGTAGAGGACCTCTTCCTTGAAGGCGCCGACGTAGAAGAGGAAGCAGTTCAGGGCATCTTGGAGGTGGACAAGGAACTGTGGAGAAAGGAAGCGGAGCAGATCGAGGAATACTATAAACAGTTTGGAGACAAGCTTCCCAAGGAGCTGGCTACGGAGCTGGAAAAGCTAAAAGAGAATTTGAGATAGAAATTGAAATAGAACGAGGAGAAAAGGAATGGATTTCATTAGAGATGATGTTAGCAAGCACGATAATGTATTTGACGTGCTGAAGGAGAGAGGCTTTATCGAGCAGGTGACCCACGAGGAAGAAGTGCGGGAGCTGCTGGCGAAGGAAAAAATCAAGTTCTATATCGGCTTCGACCCCACGGCGGACTCTCTTCACGTAGGCCACTTCATGCAGGTCATCATCATGATGTACATGCAGAAGTACGGCCACACCCCTGTGGTACTCATCGGCGGCGGCACTACCTTGATCGGGGACCCCTCCGGGCGGACGGATCTGCGGACCATGATGACGGCGGAGACCATCGCAGAAAACGGAAAGGCATTCAAAAAACTCTTTGATCGCTTCATAGAGTTCGATGAGGAGTATGAATATTGCGGTGCCCAACCCGGGTGTACCGGTACGGCAAACAAGGAAGTGGAGGAAGGGAAGGCCATCACCGTAAACAACTATGTTTGGCTTTCTCAGCTGAAGTACGTGGATTTCATTCGCGATATCGGACGCCACTTCAGCGTCAACAACATGCTTCGTGCCGAGTGCTTTAAGCAGCGATTGGAAAAGGGTCTTTCTTTCCTGGAGTTCAACTACATGCTCATGCAGTCCTACGACTTCATGGTCATGGCAAGGGATATCGACTGCAAGATGCAGTTCGGCGGAAACGACCAGTGGTCCAACATCATCAGCGGTGTGGACCTGACCCGCCGGGAAGTGGGCAAGCAGGTGTACGGCATGACCTTCTCCCTGCTGACCACCAGCGAGGGGATCAAGATGGGCAAGACCCAGAAGGGGGCCCTTTGGTTGAATCCCGACAAAACCTCTCCCTACGAGTTCTACCAGTACTGGAGAAACGTGGAAGATGCCGATGTGAATAAGTGCCTGAGGATGCTCACCTTCCTCCCCATGGAAGAAGTAGAGCGGCTATCCTCTCTGGAAGGGGCGGAAATCAACAAGGCCAAGGAGATCCTGGCCTACGAGGTGACCAAGCTGGTCCATGGAGAAGACGAGGCCGTCAAGGCCAGAGACGGTGCCAGAGCGGCATTCGGCGGCTCGGGAAGCATGGACAACGTGCCCACCACCAAGATGGATGCCGGGGACTTTGCCGGTGAAGGCATGGGCGTGGTGACCCTGATCAACAAGTTGGGACTGGTGCCCAGCAACTCCGAAGGGTTCAGGACCATTAAACAGGGGGGCCTGACCGTAGCCGAAGAAAAAGTCACCGACCCCAAGATGAACGTGACCTTGGAGATGTTCACAGATGGAAAGCTCCTGATCCAGAAGGGGAAGAAGACCTTCCATCAGGTGGTCATTGAGTCGTAAGTAACTGTATTTTTCTAACGAGCAGTCATCCTGCTCGTTAGTTTTTT
>JBMNVE010000079.1:0-6542 GCA_050946655.1 Anaerovoracaceae bacterium | reverse complement strand
AGGGTCCCGGCCCCATGGGAAGGTGCGGTGGTGGAAAGATCCCGTGGGATAAGCCCCTCATAACCCCCAAGTCCCTCCGGTTGACCGACGTACTCTGTAAGAGCGGGTGGGAAGTCTTCCGGACGAATGATATCGCCTTCACATAAGTTGATTGCCCTTTCTATCACGTTTTCCAGTTCCCGGACATTGCCCGGCCAGTGATAATCTCGCAAGATCTCCATGGCATCGGCGGATATGCTCTTAACACCCTTGTTCAGTTTTTCACTGTGGGAAGAAAGGAAAAACTCTACCATACTATCCAGGTCCTCCTTGCGCTTATTCAAAGGAGGGATGTCAATGGATAATACATTCAGCCTGTAATAAAGGTCATCCCTAAATTCGTTCTTAGACACGGATTCCAAAAGGTCTACGTTGGTGGCGGCGATAATGCGCACATCGATGGCCTTCTTGCTTTTCCCCCCGATGCGAACGATCTCCCTGGTTTGCAGGACACGTAAAAGTGTGGTTTGCAGGGATAGGGGCATATCTCCGATCTCATCCAGAAACAAGGTCCCGCCGTTGGCCAGTTCAAATTTCCCCGGGTTTCCATCTTTGTTTGCGCCTGTGAAAGACCCTGCCTCGTATCCGAACAGTTCGCTTTCGATGAGGCCCTTGGGTAGAGAGCCACAGTTGATGGCGATAAACGGGCCGTTGCTTCGATCGCTGGCATTGTGTATCGCCTGGGCAAATAGCTCCTTCCCTGTGCCGCTTTCCCCCAGGATGAGCACATTGGATGTGCTTCTGGCTGCCATTTCGGCGATCCCCTTTGCCGCCTGCATTGCAGGTGAGATGCCTAAAATGGAACTGAACGTATAAGTTGCCTTAAACCCACTAATCTTATTCACCAGCATGTGGAGCTTTTTCATTTCCTCCATAACTAGAAGGGTGCTGGTCTTTACTCCTTCCGCATTTTTGATGATGGAAACAGAAAGGGAAACGGGGATGCGATTGCCATCCTTGGTGGTCAGAGAGATGTCCATGTTCTGCTTATCTTTGGTGAAGGAGGTCAGATCAAAGGAAGAATCCTGTTGGAGAAGATCGAATATATTGGAATTCATGATGCTGCGGGATGGTAGCTTGAGGATTTCACAAGCACGACGATTGTGCTGGGTGATAATCCCCATATTGTCGAACATGATGATCCCGTTTGAAATGGACTGGACAGTAGCAGATAGTTGGTTGTTGGCAAGAGAGATCCGATTATATGCTTCCCGCATCTTCACTTCTTTTTCGATGCCGTCGGCAGAGGCGCTGACCATCGCTAAGGTATGGGAATGGGGAATACCGATGGGCCCCACAACATCCAGGATGCCCAAAATCTTGCCGTTGCTATCCTTGATGGGAGCGGCGGAACAGACATATTCGTGATGGGGGAGAATATAGTGTTCACTTCCCCATACCTGAATAGGCCGTGCCAATTCCAAGCACAGCCCGATGCCATTGGTGCCGGCATAGCTCTCATGACGATTACTGCCTACACGTAAACCGCTTTTTTTCGTTCGCTGCTGAATATTTGCATCATCTCCCACCAGATCCAGGACGTAGCCTTCTGCATCGGTAAGTGCAAGGACAAAGTTGGTCCCCCGAACAAAGCTGTAGATGTTTTGAATGTAGGAATGAGAAACATCCATGAGCAACTTATTGGCTCTCTGCACCGTCGCAAGCTCATTTTGGGAAAGGACCAAATCCTTTACTTCTTTGGGGGAAATCCTGTGCTCCAAAGACCTTTGCCAAGAACCCCATATCTCGGGACGCACCACCGAATCATTCAATGGTAAATCCTTGCCTTTGGCGATAAACTGATGCCATTTTTCATTCACTACACTTTCGTATCGCTTATCATAGATAAACATATTGCTACCACTTTCCTCACTAGTGAAAAAATTTTATACTACGCATCATCATATCATAGGAGACAGGGCAACACAACAAGCATGACACGAAAACCGTGCCAAACTGTGCCAAAATGGGTCTTAATGTGTCAACAATGTGTCAAAGGTTAGTATTCATCATATGGAAGATAGATGAAGACCGCGGGAAATCCTGCACAAAGGAGAAATTGGTTTAATGGAAAGGAAACGCTGGAACGGTGAGAAACCAAAGCAGACCGCTAGGTTTATGTTGCAGATATAGGATCTGGTTTTTTTCAATTCAAGGGAATAGGACAAATTGGCACGGGACTTGCTTCAATAAGGGACGAGAAAGTAGTGCGAAGCAGTGAGGCCATTCCGCAGCACTGTGAGAAGATCAATAAGAAGGAGTGATAACTATGCCTAAAGGTGGATTTCAAGGGATAGACTGGGAATCGAATATCGATTATGCCAGGCTACGAAAAGAAAGATTGGAAAGAGCCAGAGCAAGCATGAAAAACTACGGATTGTCAGCGCTTGTTTGCTATGACTTCGACAACATTCGTTATATCACGGGCACACACGTTGGTGAGTGGAACAGAAACAAGATGAACCGTTACTGTATCCTCATCGATGGTGTAGAACAGCCCTTCCTCTTTGACCCGGCTTGTCCGTCCAAGAGGGTACGTGTAGATTGGCTGGATAAGGATCACATCATGCCGGCAGTAGGATCCATGCGTGGCGGTATTCCCCCGGAAGTGGGAATGGTGGAGAAGGTTGTAGAACAGGTTTACCAGTACATTCAGGAATACGGTGCCGAAAAAGGTAAGATCGGTATGGACCTGGTAGACATCCCATTGATTCGTGCTTTCGAAGCAAAAGGACTGGAAATCGTCGATGGTCAGCAGGCAATGCTGGATGCAAGGATCATCAAGACTGAAGATGAGATCCAGTTGCTGAAGCAGAGTGCGGCTATGGTAGACGGTGTTTACTACGACTTGGCCAAGGCGCTGAGACCGGGAGTGACGGAAAATGAGCTGGTGGCCATTGCTAACTACAAGTTGTTCAACTGGGGCGCAGAGAGTGTCGAGTTTGTAAACAGTATCTCCGGTGAGCGTGGGAACCCACACTCCCATACATTCTCCAACAGAATGGTTCGGCCGGGAGAAATCATCTACTTTGATATTGGGAACACCCTCAACGGATATAAGACTTGCTACTACAGAACCTTCTGCTGCGGCGTACCTAATGCAGATCAGAGGAAGGCATACGACAAGGCATACAAGTGGATCATGGATTCCATCGGACAGATCAAGGCAGGGAACACCTCTGCAGATGTAGCCAAAATGTGGCCGGCAGCGACAGACCTGGGATTCAACAACGAAGAAGAAGCATTCCTCTTGCAGTTTGCACACGGGATCGGCCTGGGACTTTGGGAAAAGCCGGTTATTTCAAGGCTCTTCTCCCTGGAGAACCCCTTCGAACTGAAAGAAGGCATGGTATTCGCCATTGAGACATGGTGCGCATCAGAAGATGGATCCGGAAGTGCAAGAATCGAAGAAGAAGTCGTAGTGCGCAAGGATGGGTGTGAGATCATCACCAAGTTCCCATCAGAAGAAATGACTTCCTGTGGACTGCCCGGATGCCAGTTCCTGTAAAAAAGAAAAATGGTATCTTCTCTTCCTAAGGCGAGGAGAAGATACCAATCAAAAGATATAGTAAGAGAACATTTAGGAGGTAATGAACTATGGCAAAAATAGGTTGGATCGGACTGGGAAACATGGGAACACCCATGAGCAAAAACTTGGTTAAAGCCGGACACGATGTAGTCGTTTGGAACAGAACAAAGTCCAAGGCTGACAGCGTAATCGCAGAAGGTGCAACATGGGCTGACACACCGAAAGAAGTAGCTGAAAAATCCGATTTCGTATTCACATGTGTATCTGACGGTCCTACTCTTCAGGCAGTAAGCTTGGGCGAGAACGGATACGTTGCTGGGCTTTCCGCAGGAAAGATCGCTATCGACATGAGTACGGTGGCACCTTCGGAATCCGAAGTGGTAAACGAAGCAGTTGAAGCTGCAGGCGCAAAGTTGATCCGTGGGCCCGTCACCGGCAGTACCGTTCTTGCAGAAGCAGGTACCGTAGGCGTGTTGGCATCAGGGGACAAGGCAGCATATGAAAAGGCGCTTCCTCTCTTTGAAGTGATTGGTGGAAACCAGTTCTACCTGGGCAGCGGCGAAGAGGCAAGAGTATTGAAGCTGGCAATCAACTCCATGTTGGCTGCAACCATGCAATTGGAAGCAGAGGCTGTTGTACTTTGTGAAAAGGCAGGCTTAGACGTAAAGCAGGTTTGTGACGTGATCGCAGGATCCGCAGTAGGATCCCCCCTGACAGGCTACAAGGCAGCTGTCATTGCAGAAGGCGAATATCCGCCGGCATTCAGCGTAAGATTGATGATGAAAGACCTGGATTTGGCTTTCGATGCAGCGAAGCAGTATGGCGTAGCAATGCCCGCAACGGCTATTACAAGACAGCAGCTTGCAGCGGCGGCAGCAACGGGAAGAGCAGAGAAGGACTTCTCCGTACTGACACAAGTTATGGAAGATGCTTGCGGCTACAAGAGACCTTAGATTTGACCCGATGAATTGACAACAAGGATAATCACAAAAAAAGGATGAGGAGGCCATGAGGAAGGGGGGACTCTTTCTCGTGGTCGCTAACAAGCAATAGTGTATAGTTTTTTTAGAGAGGAGTAATAATAATGCAATATGGTATTATTATCGCCGTAGTGATTTACGAGCTGATCGTTATCCTAGGCGTGTCCGCGGTCCTGCGAAAGAAGGAAGCGGAAGCACTGGAGAAAGAAGGCGGATTTGCACTGGCAGGCAGAAGCATGGGTGTTGCGGTACTTTCCCCCACCATCGCTTTGACCGTACTGGGTGCGGCCCACATCACAGGCGTGTTCGAAATGTCTTACGGCATGGGAGCTGCAGCAATCTGGTTTTCTTTAGCACACGTAATCATGATTGTTATCGCTTGTTTCGGAACAGGTATCTGGGTCCGAAGACTGGGTGTTGTTACTGTTCCTGAGATCATCAAGGGAATGTACGGCCCGGGGATCGCCATCGCAGTTACCTGTACAATGGCAGGAGCCGTTACCGGCGTACTGACACTGGAGTGTCAGGGACTGGGAATCGTTGTTTCCGCTTTGACCGGATGGAAGATCACCTACGGTGTATTCTTAGGCGGTGCATTGGGGATCATGTACGTTATCTTCGCAGGAATGAAAGAAGTTGGCGTTGTCAACCTGATCAACGCAGTAGTGATGTACGTTGGACTGATCATTGCTACTATTTTCATCATGTCCAAACTCCCCGGTGGAGACTTCACTACAATCGTTAAAACTCTGGAGACAGATCCGGAAGGTGGAAAGTGGATGACCAGCATCTTCGGTACACCTAACATCATGATTACCTTTGCAGTAGGTCAGATCCTGGCTGTAACTTTCTGTCAGAGTATCTCCCAGATGCTCATGCAGACTATGATGAGTGCTAAAAATGAAAAGACCATCCGTCGTTCTGTATGGATCGCAGCACCGGTAAACGGACTGTTTGGTGTGTTTGCTGTATGTATCGGTTTGGCTGCTAGAGCTATTCCTGAGTATGCTGCACACGGACCTAAGACAGCTGCTATGTCCATGATCGTAGAAATGCTGCCTACCGGTGTTTCCGCACTGCTTCTGGCCGCGCTTCTGGCTGCCATCCTGTCCACATTTGCCATGACATCATTGACACCGGCAACCATGTGGGTAAACGATATCTACAAGCAGTTCATTAACCCGGAAGCTTCAGAGAAGAAGTTGGCCAATATGACCCGTGTTCTCATCGTCATCATCGCTCTCTTCGCTATGATCGTTTCTACAGCATTACCCACGATACTTGATGCCATTGGATGGGTATTCTCCTGGGTCATCCCTGTATGGTGGATGGTGGCATTCGGTCTGTTCTGGAAGAGGAACAGCACAGTAACTGTACTGGCTCTGGTCGTGCCCTGGATCCTGAACATCCTATGGTCCTTTACCAATATTAGAGAGGTCATCGGTGGAGTGATCGGCGGTCTGCCTAACGCATACGTAACGATGATTTCCTGCCTGCTGATTTTCGTTATCGGAAATGCAATCAGCAAGGGTGAGCCTGCTTACCGAAAAGTTATTCCATGGAAAGAAGTGTAAGGAGGTAATGGTATGTTTATAAGCATGTTTATTCAAACATTGGTGGTTATTCTGGTTTGCTGCGGAGTTGGGCAGGTTTTGCATACTCTGCTGACCAAAGGTGGAAGTAAGAAGGAGGAAAGATAATGGGTGGTGTAGCGACAATCTATATGGCCGGGATCCTGGTATTCATGGGAGCATTTTTCATATCCGCTTTCTATGGGATGGCCAAAGCAAAGAAAAGAGAAGAGGGGAAGAAATAAATCCAGTCACTAATAATAGATGTGGATTCGACCCGGATCAACAGTGGTTTCCCCTTTCTTGAAACTAGCTTGGAACATTTTCCGAGCAACACTGAAAACTGGAAAAGGCGGGGGAAGCCGTCGGAAAGAACTGCATCAATAAGTATATTTTAAAAAAAGGAGGAAATAAAAAATGTTC
>JBMNVE010000078.1:0-6602 GCA_050946655.1 Anaerovoracaceae bacterium | reverse complement strand
ATATTCTGACCTTGATCCCCCTTCCCGAGGGACTGAAAAAAACTTGGGAACAGTCGTTCTGTTTAGGGATTTTGTTGGAATCGGGCTCCTTGTACGCCTACGGCGTTCAGGTCCGGGAGGTGGATGCAGTTATCGCAGAGCCGCCCGGCCAGTTCTTCGTTGTGGGTGATGACCACCACGCCGAAGTTTCGCTCTTGGGCCACAGTCAGTATTTGCTCCCAAATTTGGGCCTGGGTGATGGGGTCCAGCATGGTCGTCACCTCATCACAGATGAGGAATTTGGTGTCGGGCCCTAGGACCCGAGCAATACAAAATCGCTGGAGCTCTCCTCCCGACAGCTCCAGAGGCCAGCGACCCAGCCACTCCTCCTCGATGCCCATGGATTTAAGCAGGCTAGGATCGGGCTCCCACCCTTCCTTCAGCGTGCGCCCCAGCTTCCACCGAGGGTTTATCGCCTGCTCGGGATGCTGATAAATCATCTGCACCGGATTGTATCCCTTTTGGGGAAGAGGTTTACCATCCAGGAGCACATGTCCCCTAGTCGGCTTCAAATAGCCGGCAAGAATCTTGCCCAGGGTGCTCTTCCCATATCCTGAGGGGCCCTTAAGTACCACGATCTCCCCGGCATCCACGGAAAAGTTGATGTTCTCCAATATCCACGGGGTCTTCTTCCCGTAGCGAAAGCTTAGATTCTCTGCTTTAAGCTCCATAACAGTACTTTCTCCTATTCTGCACGGATACACCGTACCTCTCCTCTGCGAAGAGCCCGCATGGGGATGTCTCCTTCGCAGCCGCATCCTTTCTTTGGGCAACGGTCGATAAAGACGCATCCCCGGGGAAGACGAGTCGCATAGGGCTGTATCCCCTGAAAGGGTGCAAACTTGTTTTGGGGAAGAGCTTCAAGCAGTGCCTTGGTATAGGGATGGCGCAGCGCTTCTCCACCTCCTCTAAAGTCCCCGACGGGAGAGACCTCCACAGTAGTCCCGGCATAGAACACAGCGATCCGATCCGCCACATGGAGGGCCAAATCGATATCGTGAGTGATCAGTAGGATCCCCGTTCCTTCATCGGCGATCTCCCGAAAGAAGCGAAGGGTTTCCATGGCTCTTTGGATCTCCAGTCCGGGCGTAGGCTCGTCGGCTACGATGAGCTTGGGATCCTCCATCAGGGCTGTAGCGATAAGCACTCTTCGGGCCATCCCCCCGGACAATTGAAAGGGATATTTATCTCCCGTCCCCTCAGGTAAGCCAAGGCGGTCAAAGACTTCCTTCATCCGCTTTTGGCTTCCCCTCTCTCCGGTCACTTGCTTTCCCACCTTCATCAAAGGGTCCAAAAAATCCACCGATTGGGGGATGAGAACAATCTCTCTTCCCCTTTTTTCTTTCTTTTCTTTTGGGCCTAAAGGCTGTCCCATAAACCGGACCTTCCCCTGGCTGGTAGCGTTGGACGGCAGGATCCCCAGGATCTCATGGGCCAGGAGGCTCTTTCCCGAGCCGCTTGATCCCACTACAGCCAGGATCTCCCCCGGCCTTATGCTTACGTCCAGAGACCTGATCACCTGGAGTTCTTCCTTGTTCCAACCCCGATCATACTGGCTGAAGGATATGGAAAGGTTCTCGACTTCTAAAATCGCTGCCCGGTCATCTACCGGGGATGTCTTTTCTTGCTCTTTTTGCACCTTTTTTCCTTTCTCCATCATAGCTGCCCGCTCCCCGGATTCAGGAGCATCTTTCCCTTTTCTCCGATCACATCAAAGAGCATGACCACCACCAGGAGCATCAGTCCCGGGTACACACTGAGCCACCACTTCCCGGTGACGATATGTTTCATGGCCTCCGACAGTATCCCGCCGATAGCCGGGGTATCCGCCGAGAATCCGAACCCCAAGAATGTGAGGGATGCTTCATGCATGATGGCATGGGGAAACAGCAGGACCAGCCCGATGAGGTAAACCGGCAGGACATGGGGCAGGATATGCTCCCGGGCCACCCGGAATCCGGACTTGCCCATGGCAAAAGATGCTTTTACATATTGAGCATTGCGCACCTGCAGGACCTCTGCCCGCACAACCCTGGTCAGCTCCGGCCAGTGGGTCAGGGCTACGGCCACCGCTACTCCCGTTCCTCCTCTTCCCATCATATAGGAGATGAGGATCAGCAGAACAAGGTGGGGCATGCCCATACAGCAATCCACGCACCAATTGATCAGCCGATCCACCTTTCCGCCCACCATGGCCGCAGTCATGCCGAAACCCAAGGCGATGATGGAACTGACGGTGGCGGCGAATACACCGATGAGGATGCTGTTGGAAAGGCCTTTGATGCAGCGCCAGAACATATCTCTTCCCATAAAATCCGTCCCGAAGATATGGGCAAGCGAGGGAGCTATGAATTTGTTTTCATAGTTGACGGCGTACAGCTCCGAGCTCATGACGATTCCTGCGATGAGGATCAAGGCCAGGTATCCCGTGGCGATGGATACGTACAGGATCAACTTTTTTCGGGTGTTCATCACCGGCAGAGGAAGCCTCGGCCCGGTTTTTTTCATGGTTGTACTTTTGTTCATCTGATCAAGCATGATAGCCTCCCTCCTTCAATCTGGGGTCCAATGCGCCATAGATGATGTTGGCCATCAGGTTTCCCGCAAAGACGAAGAGGGCACTGAACACGGCGATCCCCATGAGCAAGGGAGCATCGGCGTTTAATGCGGCTGCTGTGGTGGCACTCCCCAGTCCCGGATAGGCAAAGACGGTTTCTGCCAAGGCTATCCCCCCAAAGAGTTCACTGAAGGATGCAAACTGGACGGTGACGGCGGGCATGGCGATATTTCGCATCCCGTGGCGCACCACCAGCTGTCTGGTGCTTTCTCCCCTTGCCTTTGCAAAAAGGATGAAATCGCTGTGCATGATCTCAATGAGTTTCTGCCTGGTGTAGAGGGTGATCTTGCTGATCCCCAAGATGCTCAGGGTAATGGTGGGAAGGATCATATGATATATTCTGTCCCACAAGGTAACGTCTTCGGTCAATTTCCCCGGGGGCGTGGCCTGTCCCATGGGAAACCAGCCCAGGGATACGGCGAATACCGTCACCATCAAAAGGCCGAACCAAAACACCGGGGCCGATTGAAAGATAAGGCAGACGGTTTTTATCCCCTTATCCAGCCAGCTACCACGCTTTAGTGCAGCCAAAATCCCCGCGGCGAATCCCAGCACCCCGGAAAGTATCCAGGCCGCCAAAATCAGGCCAAGGGAATGGGCGAACCGGTCTGCGATCACTGTAGCCACCGGCATCCGATAGGTGATGGATTCACCCAGATCCCCTCGCAGGGTGTTTCCGGCCCATGTAAGGAACCGGCTCACAGGAGGCTCGTTCAGCTTCCAATGTTCCGCTATTTCTTCCTTCGCCTCCTCCGAGAGGGTGGACTCACTGCCTACATAAGCAGTCAGCGGATCCACCGGGGAGGCATTGACCAAAATATAGGAGAGAATGCTGACTACTATAAGCAGCGTCAGCATTCTGAGCACAATATATCCGATATATTTCGGCCTGGTCATTTCACTTTCCAGTCTTTCATGTTATTGACTACCGGTGCACCATGGCCATGGGGATGGGATATTTGGGTATCTAAGGAGATATCCAGGCCATCCTTTACAAAGTAACAATGCTCGATGTTCACCAGATACAGGTAGCCATAATCTTCTGCCACCTTGGTCTGCACATCCTTCCAGGCATCGATTACTTCCTGGCGGTTTGTAGTGCTTATTGCTTTTTCAATGAGGGCGTCCACTTCCGGATTGTTGTATCTAATGGTGTTGGCAAAGCCTCCGCCTGTAAACTCCTTGGAATGGAACAGGTTCTTGAACAGGATGGGGTCGTACTGTCCCCAGCCCCAAACCACGCCGCTTGAGGCCGATTCCTTGGGGATCTCATCCCATGTCTTTTGGCTGATATCCATTTGGATGCCGATTTTCTTGGCTTCTTCTGCTGTGGCTGTTGCCAGTTGATATCTTTCCTCATCTCCACTGGGTGCAATGACGGGGAACTGGCACTTCTTGCCGTCTTTTTCGTAAATTCCGTCCTTGTTCTTGGTCCAGCCGGCATCTTCCATGATTTTTGCCGCCTCATCCTTTTGGTTGTCATCATAGGAAACGGTATTGGCCCAGGGAAGATTGCCCACAAAGCCCTCTGCCGGAGTCCCTACCCCGTTAAGGCCGTTCTTGATGATGGTCTTTCGATCGATACCGATGGCCAGCGCTTTTCGCACGGCAGGGTCCGCCGTCACATCATTGCCCACTTTTACCGTCTCTCCCTTTTCGTTTGTGTAGTCAGCAGACGGAGAAACAGGAAGACTGATCTGGCGCACGTCTATGGTCTTGAGTTTTTCCATCTTCATGCCCTCTACCTTTTCTTTGGTATAGGTGGCATCCGCCATGACCACGTCCAGATCCCCGGACTTGGCATTGCCGATGGCCGTCTCAGCGTCCATCTTGAGGATGGTCACTCGGGGAATAGAGGGTGCTCCGTCGTGATAATCTTTGTTGGCTTCCAAAATCATCTTTTGATCCGTATCATACTGGATGACCTTCCAGGGGCCTGTGCCGATGGGCTTTTGATCGAAGGCTTTGCTGTCATACGCTCCTGCGGGAACAATGCCCAGAAGGGCCACTTGATCCAGGAAGGAAGAGTAAGGTTCCGCCAAGGTAAACACTACCGTCTGGTCATCCGCAGCCGTAACGGAGGCCAACTTGCTCAGGTCCACGTTTTCATTCTTTCCTTGATTTTTCTTCACCTGCTCATAGGTAAAGACCACATCTTTAGCTGTAAAGGTATCACCGTTTTGGAATTTGATATTCTTCTTTAGGGTGAAGGTATACTGTGTTCCATCGTCGCTGATGGTCCAGTTCTCCGCTAAATTGCCTACATATTCTCCTTTGGCGTCCACCTTTGTCAGAGCATCATTGGTAAACGGGTAGCCATAGGACATCCCTCCTTTGACCGGGTCCAAACTGCTGTCAAATATGGTATTTCCCACGAAGATGGATATTCCCTCCGAGGAATCCTTCTCTTTCTTGTTACAGCCGGAAAGCATGCCTAAGGCCAGGGCCAATATCACGCACAGGGCAAGTCCCGCCGTCCATCGTTTATACTTTTTCATACACTTCCTCCATTCAGTACGCATAAAAAAACCAGGGTGGTCCGTCCTTCTAGGCGGCTCTAACCTTCCTGGTCTCAATTATTTCATCGGTAATTTTTATGGTATTGTTCTATTGCCGGCATCACTCTGATGCCCTTCCGGCAAATCGTCTGTATCTCTTCTTGAGATCCGGAGTGCTTCTTACTCTCCTCACTTAGGATACCTGTTCACCGTGATGAAGTCAAGGGGATTTATTTGCTGTATTTTTTTTATTTTGATCATCTTTCCCGGGCCGGTGCCCTAACGACAAAAGACGGCTTCCCCAAGGTTGCCATCTCTTGCCACTTAGAATGACTTTGTCTTTCTGCATGGAATCATTTTGTATTTATTTTAATCCTGTTAGTTGGTTAGCGCTTATATATGGCCGCCTTTACCGTCCCCTTGGGGTCCTTGATCAAAACATAGATCAGCCATACGACCATTCCCAGCGCTACTGCAGAAAGACCTAGAAAGAAATCATTGAGCATATCCGCCGGTGCCAGCGTGAAGTAATCAGCCTTTAATTCCATATATTCAAAAATGGCGTCTCCCAGCCACATCAATGATGCGCCCCAGTATAGCCAGCACAAAAGTCCCAGCTTCATCTCACTGGTTTGGGCGTGTTTATACCAAATAATGGTTGCGATGATCGCCGCGAAAACAGTAGTTAATAGTGTCATTTTTCTTCACCTCATCCCTTAGCTTTCTGCGCTTTCATCACCTTGTTTTCCACCGCCTTGGACACCAATAGCATCCCGCACCACACCAAGGTAATGATGATCGCCATCCCTACTCCTATTGTTCCCATTTCATGAAGCATCTCAGCTGTATCTGCCGGGTTTTCCGCCGCGGTGAGAAAGGGAAACCACGGGACGACTTCCCCATGCCATACATGCTCAAAGGCCAGAAGGATCGATCCTCCCCAGAGCATTCCGGTCAACCACCTTAGCTTTCTGGAAAATGGGATCTTGCTTTCTTCGGCTTTCTCCATCACCTGTTCCTCTTGCCCATTCTTCGGCTTGATTGCCTTCTCCACTGCCGTTGCAATGACGGCTTCTGCCGCAGGGACTAAAAAACATGCCATACGTCTACCTCCTTTATGGTATCAATAAATATAAGTCCGCACTTCAAACAAACCGAAAAAAAGATATGCCTACTTCCCTTCAGGAAGGAGCATATCTTCATGATATACATTCTGATTTTTTCGCTTTGTCTGTATGAAATGCTTCTGCATCGGTCTCGATTTCTTATCGAGATTCCTCTAAATCGTACCATTGCCCTCGACTTCTGTCAATGGTCCAATTATTTTGAGTTTCCGCATTTCAGTTTGCTTGCAAAGTCTTTGATGAATCTCCAAGAAAAATATCCAAATAATCATTGAAAATAAAAGGAATCCAACCCAGTTTTGTGGTAGGATTTAAGTGCAACCA
>JBMNVE010000077.1:0-6841 GCA_050946655.1 Anaerovoracaceae bacterium | reverse complement strand
TTATTGTATTCCGGTAAAAGCGGCCACACAATCTACGAACATTGTCAATACTTTTCAAGAAAAAAAGACCCCACATATTTGCTTGTGAGGTCTTTACTTTGATTCGTTACTTAACTTAATGACATTGACCAAAAATGCACTTTTTGCATTTAGAGCGTCCTCTATTCCTGCGTCCTCTGCGGAAATCCAGCCCCTTAACTCTGTTCTTCCTTCCTCTGTAATGGTGTAGACCCTCTTGTTGGGCTTTCCCTTTTGGATAACATACTCGCTGGTCAGCCAACCCATGCCTTCCATTGCGTTGAGCTCACGATAAATTTGACTGGTACTACCCTTCCAAAAGAAAGACAAGGAGTCCTGGAATCGTTTATTCAACTCATAACCTGTCGCAGAACCATATGTCAATAGTCCAAGCAACCCGTGTTTTAGTGCCATTGGATCCCCCCATTATCATTGTATTATATTCTATTTGTAGAATATAATATAACATGATATGGATCAAGTCAAGTAATATCTCTTCTCCAATAAGAAATCATGCATGGGTAGTAAAACTGTCCTACCCATAGTATACTCAAAGCATGAAAAAGAATATCACTAAGCTGATCATTGCTATTGCTGCATTTTCACTGACGATTTCTGCGGTGGTGGGCAGTATTACATTTACCAGGAGCTCCGAATATCTTCAAAGAGAAATCGAGTCCAATGTTCAAAACACAGCGGAAAAATACGCCAATCATTTCAGTGCGATCTTCAACCACACAGAAGGGTCGGTGGATTCCGTTGCCGCCTTCGTCTCTGTCACCTTTGATCCTGAACGACTGGCACAAGACCCCGGGTACATGGAGGAGTACAAAGCAACCCTTCGGGAAGTCGTCGCCAAGACTGTCTCTTCATCGTCTATTTCCCTTGGTCTTTACGTGACCTTTGAACCTACTCTCACGCCTAACGATGATGAGGTCTGGTACTCCTATAAGGATGGTGTCGTTACTCTTACGGAAGCGGATTTTGCCGCCAATCGGCGAGATTTTGAAGAACCCATCCCCGATGACATGGCATATTTCTTTGCTCCCATCAAGGCCGGGAAAGCGACATGGACCGGTCCTTATTACGACAGAGATATCCGGGTCCACGTGCTTTCTTATTCCAAGGCCATCTATGCAGGGGATGTCTTTTTGGGGATTGCCGGCGCTGATGTCACTACTGAAGACACCACGGATCTGATCCAAAATATGCACCCCTACGAAGAAGGGTTTGCCTTTCTTCTCAATGAAAACATGGAGTTTGTCATCGCTCCGGACTTTGTCAAGGGAGATCACCTGAAGGATATGCTCCCCCATTCATACAGCAATGCGGCAGCGGAATTAGAAGCAAAACCCTCCGGCTATCTAAGGCTGAAGGTGAATGAAAAAGAGCAAATCATCGGATTCTCCAGGCTGGATAACGGCTGGATCCTGGGGATATCCCAACCTGTTGAACTGGCCTTGTCACCGGTCTACAGTTTGAATCGGATCATGCTTGCACTGGCTGTGATCATCACCCTGTTGGTCATTCTCTTCTCCATCTTCTTTTCCATCCACTATTCCCGGCCCATCGACAAACGTCAGCGTGCGCTGGAACAGCAAAACAGGGAAAAAGATATCCTCCTCATTTATCAATCCCGGCAGGCAAAGATTGGGGAAATGGTGGGAAACGTGGCCCATCAGTGGAAACAGCCTTTGAACAGCATCAATCTCGTTCTGGCCAATATCATGGATGCCTATCGATACGGGGATATGGATGAGGCCTCTTTGAAAAAAAGTATTGAAAAAGTCAACAGCATCATCAGCAGCATGTCAGGGACCATCAATGATTTTGGCGGCTTTCTCAAGCCGCCAAAAGATAAACAGCTCTTCGATGTCCACGACAGCATGTCCATGGCCCTCTCTCTCATGGAAGAGAGCCTCCATAAAGAGAATATCAGGATAAACTATGCCAGAGGAGATTCCGCCATGGCTTACGGATACATCAATGAATTCTCCCATGTTCTGTTTAATGTCATCGGCAACGCAAGGGATGCCATCTTGGAGGAGGCTCCCCCCATAAGGCAGATCGATATCCACATACAAAAGGGAGAAGAAAATCTGATCATCCAAATAATCAACCGGCACTGTTTCATGGATGAATCGGTGGTATCCCGGGTATTTGACCCCTACTTCACCACCAAGGAGGAAGTAGGCGGGACCGGGATCGGACTTTATATTTCCAAGGTCATCATGGAGCAGCGAATGAATGGGAAGATCCGACTGGAGAACACTAAGGAAGGTGTACGTTGCTTGCTTTCTCTCCCCAATTCTCCCCCACGATCCGACAGGAGGACAAAATGACACTGCAAGACGATTTACTGAAAGAAATCAAAATTCTTTATGTAGAAGATGATCCTATGACGGCAGAAGAGCTGAGCCGCTTCCTGAAGCGAAGAGCCGGCCGGGTCAACGTGGCATATGATGGCATGGAGGCACTGGAGATGTTTGCTCAAGATCCACCTGATATTATTATTGCCGATCTTTTTCTCCCTAAGCTCAGTGGCGTGGATATGGTGAGAAAGATAAGGGAACAGGGCCACCAGACACCGGTCATCATCATCTCCGCTGTGGATGATTCCAACGTGATCCTCAGCGCAGTGGATACGGGGATCTTGAAATACCATTTGAAGCCCATTGATACGGATGAGCTGCTGAGGGAACTGAATCAGCTTGCCGAAAAAATACTCAGTGAGGAAAAAGCACCGACAGAAGTGCGGTTTTCCAACAAAAAAGAGCTGGAAGGACAAATCAAAAAAAAGTTTTCTGCTCTCCTGAAAAGCTATACGGGAAAGGGCCCCAAGGACGTTTCCGTGTTGATTGCAGCCGGCTGCGTGGAAATCATCTCCACAGAGATTCTGACCGTTTATGAAAAAACCCTTCTTGACAATTATCAAAATATTGTTATAATTGAGCAAAATAGACGATTGTTCTACCAGATCATGGAGCCAAGGATTTCTCGTATACTCGAGGACATCCTTCACGCTCCCGTTTCCCTAGTAGAAACCCAGGTTTCTCCCAGGGATGATCGGAACAAGCTCATATTCAGAATTGAGACCTGATGTGATCACGCGATTTCCAACTGCATGCAGCGGGCAATCGAAGCATCAGAAAAGATTCACCTCCTTTGTTGGAAGGTTAGATTGAACCACCGTTTTAGTCGATTTAAACCCAACACAACCGTTTGATTGTGTTGGGTTTTTATTATTGTTAAAGAACCAAAAGAAAGGAGAAACGTACATGTCTAAACTGAGCGAATTGACGAAAGGCGATGTGAGAAGGAAATATATTCTCTTCTACACTGTGATGATCCTGGCTTTCGTCATCGTCGGATGGCTGGTCCCCAATGACGTAAAGGACTTTGGGGTCATTTCTGCCTTACCCGCCGCATTCCTGATTATCTACATCTTTGCCACCAAGCGGATCATCGAAGCTCTGGCCCTGGCAACCCTTCTCACTACAATCATGGGGTTTAAAAGCAGTTTTTTCGGTACATTCAACGAAATCATTCTCGATACATTAATGAGTGAGGACATGTCCTGGCTGATCGTTGTATGCGGTCTCATGGGTGGAATTGTTGCCGTCATTGAAACCAGTGGCGGTGGCTATGCTTTCGGAAACTGGGTCACAAAAAAGGCCAAGACCGCTAAATCCACCATGCTTTGGACAGCACTGTGCTCTCTCCTTCTTTCCATCGATGACTACTTGAGCGCTCTGACCACAGGGTCAGCCATGACACCCATCAACGACCGGTACCGTACACCCAGAGAAATGACCGCATATATCGTCGACTCTACCGCAGCACCGGCCTGCGTCATCAATCCCATATCCACCTGGGCTATTTTTATCGGTGGACTGATGGTGGCTAACGGACTGGGTGAGCCGGGCAAACAAGTATTGACCTATGTCCAGACCATTCCCTATAATTTCTACGCCATCGGAGCCCTTCTGGTTCTTTTGCTGGTCATCCTCGGTGTGATCCCCAAGTTCGGGCCCATGAAAGGTGCCTACAAACGAGTCGCTGAAGGTGGTCCTCTAGCCCCTCCGGGATCGGAACGTATCGATATTCGTGCAGGGAAGGAAGCGGAAGTCCCTGAAAATCCCAAACTCCGTAACTTCTTTGCACCTATGCTTGTCCTAGTGGGCGCAACCATCTATTTTGACTTCGACATGCAAAAAGGTGTCATAACCGCCATCGGTTTCAACTTTATTTTCTTTGTCCTTCAGGGGATGGATCCCCTTCAATATGTGGACGAGGTCCTCCGTGGCTTGAAAAACATGCTCATGCCGCTGTTGATGATGGTCCTTGCTTTCAGTTTCGCCGACGGTTGTGAACGAATCGGTTTCATGGACTTTGTCGTAGAGACAGCGACCAAGCATATCAGCCTTCAAATGCTACCCTTTACCATATTTTTAGTATTTGCTTTGACCGAGTTTATCATGGGCATAAACTGGGGCATGTACATCATTGCTCTGCCCATGGTCGTTCCGGTCACCCTGGCCCTGGGCGGAGATCCCGTCGTAATGGTAGGGGTCGTTGCCGCCGCAGGCGTCTGGGGGAGTCACTGCTGTTTCTACTCCGATGCAACGATTCTTACGTCCGCTGCTACCGGATGCGACAACTTCCGTCATGCCATCACTCAGATCCCCTTTGGCTTTATCGCAGGCATCATCGCCGCTATCGGCTATTTTATCATGGGACATCTCTTGTACTAAATATACATCTTATGGTCATGTGAAGGAGGCTACGCTTCCCACGATTTCCGGGGCCATTTCCCCGGAAATCGTGGGAAGCGTTTTATTGTTTTAGGCATTTATCTGTTGTGCCTTTATCCTCAATGAGATAGAATATTGCAAAGCCGGTAAGAGAGGAATTAGGGGAATGAACAAAAAAATTGATGAATTGCGCCGGGAAATCGCAAATCATGAAAGCAATCGTGTCTTTTCCCATCAGGGATATATGCCCCTCTTCGTCGCAGATGAGCGGGCCAAAATTCTCGTTGTGGGACAGGCTCCAGGCCTGAAGGCCCAGGAGCGGGCACTGGCTTGGGGAGATGCCAGCGGGGAGCGACTGATCGATTGGATGGGGATCGACGAAGAAACCTTTCGTGATCCAAAAAAAATCGCTCTGATCCCCATGGATTTCTATTATCCGGGCAAAGGAAAGAGTGGGGATCTGCCCCCTCGAAAGGACTTTGCACCCACATGGCATCCTCGCCTGCTTGACTTAATGCCTGAGCTGCAATTGACGATTCTTGCCGGCCAGCACGCACAAAAATACTACCTTGGGAAAGGATATAAAAAGAACTTGACCCAGACCGTGCGCGCATATAAGGAATACATGCCCGGATTCTTTCCCATCGTCCACCCTTCTCCCTTAAACTTTAGGTGGCTGGGCAAGAATCCCTGGTTTGAAGAAGAAGTGGTTCCTGCTCTGCAAAGGGCAGTGAGGGATGCCTTAGGGGGCTGATGGAGGGACGAGTACCTTCCTGACCGGAGCATAGCTTCTTATAGCAAAACACTTCCTCTTACCCTATAATGGAACAACTTTATTGTATCATATCAAAAGGAGAGAAAAATGGGACATAACAAAGTGATCTGTAACAAAAATAACGTGGAATATCTGGATATACGAAAAGCCATGGTCAAGGGTGCTCGCACCGAAGATGAAGTAAGAGAACTGACGGGACTCTGCGGAGAATGTGAAGGCTGCAGATCAGAACTGCCAGGCATCCTTTCCTCTGTCTGCGGATGTGTAGGCGCCTCCCTTAAAGACGTGGTCGACGCCATCAAGAACGGTGCGGACACCGTAGAAAAAGTAGGAGAAATCACCAGTGCGGGGACCGATTGCGGCCGATGTCAAGTCCTGATCCAAAACGTCATCGATCAGGGAAGATAGCAAGGAGAAAAAAATGACACCAGCAGAATTTGGGCGCAAACTGGGAAAGAGCGAAAGAGCTGTCCTTGAGTGGTGTGAAAAAGGATATATCCGCGGTGTTCAGGTGGATGATGCAACCGGGGAATACATTCTTCCCTCCAGCGCAAAGGAACCCTATACCAAGGCCAGAGCAAAAAAGGGCGCCTCCATCTACACCAGCATCGTCAAAGGAGTCATGAGGGATCTTGATGTTTCCGCAGCCCTCTACGAGATGGATGAAAACCTTTTCGATGGATACATCCGGGATCTCCTTGATGCGGGGATCATCGGAAAGTACACAGCGAAGGACACCGGCCTCACCTACTATCGCCAAACGTTGAAAAGTGATGAGTTCAGCAAGTTGCCAAAGAACAAGGTGGTCAACTTTTTGAAGCAATGGAAGCCGGATATACTGCTGAACATGTCGTTGTGATCAATGAGGCTTTCTTATTTGATTCTCAAGGCATATGCTAGGGCATCCAGGATATCGGCCTTTACTTTGCCTTGATTCAATACAGCCAAGTTTGTATCCTCCGGAATACACCATCCCCCATCCTTTTTGCGTGCTCCGTGGATTTTCCCTTTGGCGCAAAGATCTATGATCACTTTTTCCGAAATGCTCCACCTTGATGCAGCAGTTTTTGCAGTAATGTAACCCATATTCCCTCTCCTGTTTTACAACTTTCTTATTTATATGATAGGGTTTTGCTTGCTGATGTGCAATAAAAAAGTGGCAAGTCTACCAATGTCATTAAGTTAAGTAACGAATCAAAGTAAAGACCTCACAAGCAAATATGTGGGGTCTTTTTTTCTTGAAAAGTATTGACAATGTTCGTAGATTGTGTGGCCGCTTTTACCGGAATACAAT
>JBMNVE010000076.1:0-6932 GCA_050946655.1 Anaerovoracaceae bacterium | reverse complement strand
AAGGCGGCACCTCCGTATCTGCGTAAGTCAGAAGACCTGCATAAATCTCTGTCGTGGAGCGAGGACTCCCAACACGCAGAATTGCTTCCGGTAGTAAAAACGGACTGCTTAGGCAGTTTTTTTGTTTATCTTTTTACAATACAAATGCAAGAGAGATGGGGGAGAAAAAAATGAAAAACCGAAAATTACTGTGGATAGGAGCACTACTCTTCCTGCTGATCTTCTCCCTGTGCATGCTCGGTGCTTGTACCGGTGAAAAGAAGGTTACAGGCGAGTGCAAAATATCCATTGTCTGTCACACGGCAGCGGAGAAGAAGGACGAAGGAAAGCTGAAGGAGACTGTGGGAAAGGCTGTTCCCGATGACGGAGTCATCCTGGAAGAAACGGCGGTAGTGATCCATCAAGGGGATACGGCGGTAGATGTGCTGCGGGGTGCCACCCGACAAAAGGAGATCCAGATGTCGGTGAAGGGATCGGGAAAGACCGCCTACGTGGAAGGGATCAACAATTTATACGAGTTTCACTGCGGCGGAAAGAGCGGATGGATGTTTCGGGTAAGCGGTGAGTTTCCCGATGTGGGCCCTGCCAAGTACCTCATAAAAGATAAAGATGTTATTGTATGGGAATATACCTGCAACGGGGGAAAGGACTTATAGGCCCATGGGAAGAGATGAGTTTTCCGGTTTTCACCCCTTGGTCAATTTCATATACTTCTTCACCGTGATCCTTTGCGGCGTCATCTTCCTTCATCCTGTCTTTGTGGGGATCGCCTTTTGCGGTGCTCTAGGATACGGGATTTATCTCAGAGGAAAAAAAATGAAAAAAATGATGGTGATGTTTCTTCTGCCCATGATGGTGGCGGCGGTGTTGATCAATGCCCTGATCAACCACCATGGAAGCACGTTCCTGGTCTACTTGGGAGACAACCCCATCACCTTGGAGTCCATCCTCTTCGGCGTAATCACAGCCTTTATGTTGGCTACCCTCATCCTTTGGTTCACCTGCTATACGGATGTGATGACCAGCGATAAGTTCATGTACCTCTTTGGCAGGATCGTCCCGGCGGCATCTTTGATCTTCTCCATGGTGCTCCGCTTCGTCCCTAGGTTTAATGCCCAGGCCAAGGTCATATCCGACGGGCAGAAGTGCCTGGGAAGAGATGTAACCAAGGGACGGCTCTGGGACAAGGTTTCCGGCGGACTTAGGATCTTGTCCATGCTCACCACCTGGGCCATGGAAAATGCCATGGATACGGCAGATACTATGAAGTCCCGGGGATACGGATTGCCCGGCAGGACCAGTTATTCCCTTTACCGGTTCGATCGCCGGGACGGGGGTGCATGTGTTCTATTGGTGGCGGCCATGGCGGTGATCCTTTGGGGAGGTGTCAGCGGCCGAAACACGCTGACCTATTATCCGGAGATTTCTTTTCACGGCGTAGACCGGCAAGGGGCCATCGTCTATAGCGTCTATTTCTTGCTGTGCTTTCTGCCCCTCTTGATCAATATAGGAGAACATGTTAAATGGAAACATTTGCAATCCAAGATTTAAGCTTTACTTATCCGGGACGGAAAAAGCCTGCCCTGGACCGCATCACCCTATCCATTGACGAAGGGGAGTTGGTTTTGATCTGCGGCAAATCCGGTTGCGGCAAAAGCACCTTTCTGCGCAATTTGAAGACGGCCTTGCGGCCCCACGGGGACTTGCAGGGAGAAGTGGTTTTTAACGGTACCCCTTTGGATCATGTGAATGGAAGGATCCAGGCCCAAGGCATCGGTTATGTACTTCAGAATCCGGACAACCAGATCGTCACGGACAAGGTTTGGCATGAACTGGCCTTTGCCATGGAGAATCTGGGGTATGATGCCAAGACCATCAGCCTTCGGGTTGCGGAAATGGCCAGTTTTTTTGGGATACAGACCTGGTTTAGGGAAGATGTGTCGGAGCTTTCCGGCGGTCAGAAACAGATCTTGAACTTGGCATCTGCCATGGTGCTCCAGCCGGATGTGCTCATTTTAGATGAGCCCACCTCCCAGCTTGATCCCATCGCCGCTGCCGACTTCTTCGGTGCGGTAAACAAGGTCAACAAAGAGATCGGTACAACCATTCTTCTCACAGAGCACAGATTGGATCAGGTTTGGACTCTGGCCGACCGCATCATCGTCTTAGATGAAGGCCGGGTAAGCGTGTCCGGGGATCCCGCCCGGGTGGGAGAGGAATTGGCAAGAACCGCCCATCCCATGGCTGAAGCCTTGCCGGCGCCCATGCAGGCCGGCTTTCTCCTGGCCAAAAGAGGCTGGGGCCGGGAACTGGAAATGCCCATGAATGTGCGGGAAGGACGGAAATGGATCAATGCTTTGCTGGCAGGGAGGCCTCCGAAAAAAGCTTTTCTGGGGGAAGAGGCTCCATCCAATGAGGAAAGGAAGGTAAAGATCCAGCTTAAGGATGTGTGGTTTCGTTATCGCAGAGAGGACAAGGATGTCCTTCGCGATTTGTCACTAAAGGTTTATGAAGGAGAGTTTCTCACGATCTTGGGGGGCAACGGAACGGGGAAGAGCACAGCCCTTTCTTTGATGAGCGGCATACGCAGGGCATACAGGGGAACGGTGAAAGTCGATGGAAAAAAGATAGAGAAGTACAGCAATAGCCAGCTTTTCGGCGGCATGCTAGGGGTTCTTCCCCAGAATCCTCAGTCTATCTTTGTAGAGGACACCATCGAAAAAGATTTGTACGAGATGTTCCGGGGAAGAAATGTGTCCATGGAATCCCAGAAAGAGCAAGTTGAACGGGTGGCGCAGATGACCCATATCTGCCATTTGATGAAGGCCCACCCCTATGATATTTCCGGGGGAGAGCAACAAAGGGCGGCCCTGGCCAAGGTGCTGCTGTTGAAGCCGGAGCTGCTCTTGCTTGACGAGCCGACCAAGGGGATGGATGCTCATTTCAAACAGGAACTTGCTGTGATTCTGCAAGGCCTGAAGGAAAGGGGGATCACCATCGTAATGGTGTCCCACGATATCGAGTTTTGCGGAAGATATGCGGACCGTTGTGCCATGTTCTTTGACGGAAAGATCTCCACCATCCATACACCTCGCAGGTTCTTTTCGGGGAACAGCTTCTACACCACATCGGCCAATCGGATGTCCCGTCACGTTTTTGCTGATGGGGTCACAGCGGAGGACTTGGCGGATCTATTGGAGAAGGAGATGGTGGCAAGGGAAGATGAGGATGATCCGGAAGATGAGCCTCCACAGTCGAGAGGAGGGGGGCGCCAAGAAGATCTGCCCAGGTTGCCCACGGAAAGACCGAGTCCCAAGGAGAGAACAAACTCTCACCTTGGAGTAAAATCTTTTCTGATCCAGACCGGTGTGATCCTTTTGATGGTGGCCACCCTCTTCGGTGCCATCCGCATCTCCGGTGACCGGGTGTACTACATTGTCAGCTTTCTCATCGTTTTTTACATGCTAGTTCCATTCTTCGCTTCTTTTGAAAGGCGAAAACCGGCAGCACGGGAACTGATCCTCATGTCGGTGCTGATCGCCATCGGCGTTGCAAGCAGGGTCGCCTTTTTCATGGTGCCCCACATGAAGCCGGTGCTGGCCATTGCCATTATCGCCGGGTGCGCCTTAGGCAGTCAGTCGGGATTTTTGGTGGGTGCGATGATCGCCTTTGTGTCCAACTTTTTCTTTGGACAGGGGCCATGGACGCCGTGGCAGATGTTCGCTCTGGGGATGGTGGGCTTGCTGGCCGGTCTGATTTTTTCCCGATGGGAGCAGGGGAGAAAGAAGGTTCCTTTGGCCATCTTTGGTCTGTTGTCCGGGTATCTTTACGGGTTGATCGTGGACTTGTGGACCATTTTTGTCATGACACCGGAGCCCTCCTGGCAGGTGGCCCTTGGGGTTTATGCTGTGGCGATTCCGGTGAACACGGCTCTGGCGGTATTTACGGCGGTCTTTCTCTTCTTTCTGGCGGAACCTTTTTTGAAGAAGATCCATCGGATCCAAAAGAAATACGGCGTTTTGGATATGATGATAAAAAACGGATATGTAACATAAATAGGGAGGTAAAAAGATGAATTTTAAATGGTTTCAAGATGCGGACAACGTGGTTTATGCTGAAGTGGAGGCCTTTGCATCCAACTTCGGAAAAGAGGCCGGCATCCCGGATTTTCGGGAGAGGCTGGATCAATTTCGAGACAACCCCGTTAAAGAAGGCATTTCCGTAAAGGGAAAGAAGAGGACCACTTTAAAGCTGTTTATCCCCGATTTGTATTTTGGGGAAGAAGAAAAGTTGGAAATGGGGGATACGGTCTGGGTATACCTGGGGGAACATTATCCCAGTTATTGCGTATATTGGCCTCTGAAAGAAGCAGAGGAATAGGCCGGGATGGGGATGAAAAAAGAGCATATATTTGTGGCCACGATGGCTGATGATTTTGAAGAAACTTTGGCAACCCACGGGATAGGGGTGGAAATCGATCACTTCTGCACGGCATCCAATATGGATGCTCCCAAATACGCCGCAGTGGATCAGGATGTGAGAGGAATACTCCGGGATGTGCCCCGGGCTTTCTTCCACGGGCCCTTTAACGAGCTCCATCCGGCAGCCATCGATCCTGAGGCGTTGAAACTGGCGTACCGGCGACTGGAGCAAGCCTATGAGGTCGCCCAAGGCTATGGGATCCACCGCATGGTGGTCCATTCGGGCTATCTTCCCTTTGTCCACTTCAAGGAATGGCATTTGGAGCGGAGCATAGAATTTTGGACTAGATTTATGGATGATAAGCCGGCCCGGTTCCATATCTATATAGAAAACGTATTGGAAGATGAACCCTATATGATGGCGGATCTTCTCAAGGCCTTAAATCACCCCAACATCCATGGCTGCCTGGACACGGGCCATGCCACTTGCATGAGTAAACTCCCTGTGGAGGTGTGGGCCAAGGTACTTTCTCCTTATATCGGACATGTCCATCTTCACAATAACGATGGAACATTTGATCACCATCTTTCTCCCGGAGAGGGAAGGGCAAACCTGAAAGAAGTGGTGGAGATCCTGGAAAAGGAGGACCGGGAAATCACTTATACTTTGGAGTGCAGGAATAGTATGGACGGGTATGATTGGCTTGTCAGCAACGGTTTTCTTCCTGTTTTTTCACAATTCGGATAATTGGGCTAAGGGTGGTTGATTTTATATTTTGCCATGATATACTGATTACGGGTAATTTCAAAATCATACAAAAAGAAAGGATGACAGATGGTAAACAAATTAAAAACCGCTAAAGAGGCGGTGGCTCAGATCAAAGACGGGGCCTCCGTTATGGTTGGCGGCTTCATGGCATGTGGAACACCTGAGATTCTGATCGACGCACTGGTAGAACACGGAGCAAAGGACCTGACCATTATCTGTAACGATGCAGGCGTGCCCGGGCGTGGTGTGGGGAAACTTTTGACCAACGGTCAAATCAAAACCCTCATCGCATCCCACGTGGGACTGAACCCCGAGGTGGCCCAGCGAATGAACACGGATGTGGCGGAAGATAAGCTGGAATGCGTACTGGTTCCTCAAGGGACACTGGCGGAGCGGATCAGAGCCGGCGGTGCAGGTCTGGGCGGATTTTTGACGCCTACGGGAGTGGGGACCATTGTTGCTGAAGGCAAGAAAGTAATCAATGTCAACGGCAAGGATTATCTGCTGGAAGAGCCTCTCAATGCGGACTTTGCATTGGTGAGAGGAAGTGTAGTGGATAAGTTCGGTAACATCACATACAACGGGACGACACAGACCTTCAATCCCATGATGGCTACGGCAGCAGAGACCGTTTTGGTCGGTGCCTGCAAGGTTGTGGAAGTAGGAGAGATCGATCCTAATCATGTAAGGACATCCGGTATTTTCGTAGACGCGATCGTGGAAGGAGAGAAACAATGGCAGATTTAAAGAAGAGAATAGCATGCCGTGTGGCACAAGAACTCCACGACGGAGACGTAGTGAACCTGGGGATCGGGCTTCCCACAATGGTAGCCGACTCCCTGCCGGAAGGGGTGGAGATCATCCTCCAGTCGGAGAACGGTATTATGGGCATGGGCCCGGGAGCCGAGGCCGGGAAGGAAGATGTGGATATCATCAACGCGGGTGCCCAGTATGTTACGGTGAACCCGGGAGCGCAATTCTTTGATGCGGCCACATCCTTCGGCATCATCAGAGGTCGCCACGTAGATGCAACCATTCTTGGGGCCCTGCAGGTGGACGAGCACGGAAATTTGGCCAACTGGATCGTTCCCGGCAAGATGGTGCCCGGAATGGGCGGTGCCATGGACTTAGTGGTTGGGGCAAAGAAGGTCATCATCTCCATGCTTCACACCCAAAAGGGAGCGCACAAAATTCTCAAAGAGTGTACCCTCCCCTATACAGCCCTGGGCGTCGTGGACATGATCATCACGGAAATGGGTGTCATGGAAATCACCGACAAAGGGATCCAGCTGACAGAACTCCATCCGGACTTCACCCTGGAAGAGATCCAGGAAGCGACAGGCTGCCAACTGATCGTCAGCCCCGACCTGAAGGAAATGGACGTGGAATAAGATCACTGATCCAACTAAATTAGATGAAAAAGGACTGTCACAACTGTGGCGGTCCTTTTTGCCTGTACCCACGGGCGGAGGGCCGGCAAGGCATAGTCAGGATTGCCGGCGGCCGAGGCACCAATCCCAGCGTCGGCCGGAGCAGACGCAAACCGTAGACTAAATAGTTGGTCAGCAAAAAATCTTGACATCCTTGGTATTCAATGGTCGATGTCAGGATGAAATCCTGACATCATCCACTGTACGCCGGGAATGTCAGGATTATTTTTCATCTGCTAGCCTAGGATCAAGGCATAAAGGCATGATAGGGCCGATTTAGGCCCCCAAAATCCGGACATCAAGGCTATTTTT
>JBMNVE010000075.1:0-7078 GCA_050946655.1 Anaerovoracaceae bacterium | reverse complement strand
TCCACCGTAATGTCTATTCCCAAAACCTGCTTCACCCGGCTCATTCTCAACTGGATGCTCCAAGGATCAACCGGCTGAGGATAGGCATCCACCACACCTTTGACCACCTTGCCCGCACCCAGCTCTTCGATCAGCTTGCACACCCGATCAGCTACTGTTCCGCAGAGGTTGGGATCCACTCCTTTTTCGAATCTGGATGAGGCCTCCGTCCGAAGCCCCAGTTTCTTGGATGTTTCCCGAACATTCTCCGGTGCAAAGTTAGCCGATTCAATGAGAATGGTATGGGTATCCTCCGTGATCTCCGAGTTGAGACCGCCCATGACGCCGGCGATGGCTACCCCTTTCTTTCCATCCTTGATCAGGAGCATGTCCTCCGTGAGTGTCCTCTCCTTCTCATCCAAGGTTACAAATTTCTCTCCTTTTGTTGCCTTCTCCACAACGATCTTTTTCCCCTCGATCTGACGAATATCGAAGGCATGAATGGGATTTCCCTGCTCCAGCATAACAAAGTTGGTAATATCAACGATGTTGTTGATGGGCCTCATCCCTGCGTACATGAGTTTTTTCTGCAACCACCAGGGAGACTCCTGGATCTTCACGTCCGTGACTACTCTGGCCACATATCGTTTGCAAGCTTCCGGGTTCTTGATTTCCACGCTGATGTAATCTTCGGCGGAGCCTTCTCCTTCCTCCAGTAGGTCCGTGCCCGGATAACGAAGGGGCACATCAAAGGTAGCAGATGCCTCCCTGGCCATGCCCAAAATAGAAAGGCAGTCGGCCCTGTTGGGCGTGATCTCAAATTCCACCACCTGATCTTCAAGTCCCATGGCTTCTTCATAAGGCATCCCTGGGGTCAGTCCCTCCGGAGAAAGCCAAATGCCCTCCCTGTGGGAAATGGGGATCACTTTATCATCAAAACCCAGCTCACCTGCTGAACAGATCATGCCTGCAGATTCCACCCCCCTCAGTTTTCCTTTTTTGATCTCTACTCCCCCTTCTTCTTTAGGCTGTCCCCGAAGAGGCCCGGGGATCCGGCTTTCATGCAGTGCCACGGGTACAAATGCTCCCTCTCTCACGTTGGGGTCACCACAAACGATCTGCAGGGGAGCATCCTGTCCCACGTCCACCTTACACACCCTCAACCTGTCCGCATCAGGATGCTTCTCCAGGGAAAGAACCTTTCCCACAACGACTTTCTCAAACTCTTCTCCCAGTCGCTCCACTGTTTCGATATTGGAGCCGGACATGATCATCCGTTCACAGAACTCATCCATCTCCACCTTGATATCCGTATATTCTTTCAGCCAACTCATTGGTACCAGCATCTAATTCCCCCTCCTTCTACTTGAACTGATTGATGAAGCGCATATCGTTCTCATAAAAGAGCCTGATGTCGTCCACCCCGTACTTGAGCATAGCGATTCGCTCTACACCCATCCCAAAAGCAAAGCCTGTGTACTTCTCCGTATCGATGCCACCTACAGCAAGGACGTTGGGGTGAACCATGCCGCAACCTAAAATCTCGATCCATCCGCTGCCTTTGCATATCCTGCACCCCGATCCGCCGCACTTAAAGCATGATACATCTACTTCGCCGCTGGGCTCTGTAAAGGGAAAATAGTGAGGACGGAACTTTGTCCTGGTCTTTTCTCCGAACATTCTCTTTGCCAAAACATCCATGGTCCCCCTTAGGTCAGCCATGGTGATCCCCTCATCCACCATGAGGCCTTCCACTTGGTGGAACATGGGAGAATGAGTGGCATCCGGCGTATCACATCGGAAACACCTGCCCGGAGAGATCACCTTGATGGGCGGTTCTTCCTTGATCAATGTTCTGATCTGTACCGATGATGTGTGGGGACGGAGCACCGTATCCTCGGAGATATAGAAGGTATCGGTTTTATCCCTGCTGGGATGATTGGGTGGGGAGTTAAGTGCATCAAAGGCATTGAACACCGTTTCCACTTCCGGTCCTTCTGCAATGGAATATCCCATGGATAAAAAGGTACGGGAAATTTCCTCGATGGTAATGGTCAGGGGATGCTTTACCCCAAGGGTAAAATCCCTCCCCGGTTCCGTTACGTCTATCTTTTCTTTTGCAAACTTCGCCTGCTTTGCTGCCGCTTTCGCTTCAGTGAATTTTGCCGCGATCATCTCTTCCATTTCCGTCTTGGCACTGTTGAGAACGGGGCCCATGGTCATTTTCATTTCCTTGGACAGCTTTCCCATTTCCTTGAACAGCTCCGTCAGCTTTCCGTTCCTGCCTAGAATGTGGATCCTTATTTCTTCCACTTCCTTCTCCAAAGAGGCGCTTTGCAGTTTCTCTTTGGCCTCTGCTATGATCTTGCCGATTTTTTCTTGCATGTTCTATTTCCCTTTCTCCATGGCACGATACATGAGGATGCCGGCCGCCACAGCGGCATTGAGGGATTCCAGCCCTCCCATCATGGGTATCGTTACATTTACACTTGTATGTTCACAGAAGATTTCACTCATCCCGTTTCCTTCATTTCCGATGACCAGGGCACAACCTCCGGTCAAGTCCACTTCCCCATAGGGCAATGCTCCCTCGGGCCGAGTGCCGATGATCCTCTTGCCGCCTTCTTTTAATATCTCTACGGCTTCTCGTGGTGGCACTCCTGCCAAAATGGGGATTCTCATCAGTGCTCCCGCAGCAGCTCTCACCACCTTGGGCGAATAGATGTCCCCGGTTCCCTTGGTGGCCAGGATCCCGCTGTACCCCGCCCCCACTGCCGTCCGGATCATGGTTCCGATATTCCCCGGGTCCTGGACACCGTCCATGACCAGAACATTTCCCTGACCTTCGGCTCCTTTGGCCAGGAACTCCCTAACGGAAGGGACCTTCTTTCTCGCCACGGCCAGAATCCCCTGATCCGTTTCCGTCCGAACAAGCCCGGAAAAGAGCTTACCCGTCATGAAGACGGTTTCCACACCGGAAAAGACGGTCTCTTTGGAATAATCCTCCCTGGCTACGATGATTTCTGCCAACCCCAGTTCTGCCACCTCTCTCACCAGGTTCTCCCCTTCCACTAGGTACCTACCGGTGCGGGTCCTGTTTTTTTTGAGAAGAAGCTCCCTGCAGGTCTTGTAGATTCTGTTCTCTTTGCTTGTGATCATCTTCATATTCATATAATTGATAAGAGCCGGCAGGTGCCGGCTCTGAATTCACTTACGCACCCCTCAGTCTATTTTTTCAAGAATGTGGGGATATCAAACTTGGACGGCGCGGACTCTTTGTCCATCAGGTCCAAGTACTCGCTGAGGGATTTTCTGTCAACAAACTCCTGCTCCTTGGTCTCCCTTGGGACTGTATTTTCCGGGGCAGGCTCTGCATCTACAGTCTCTTCCTTGCCGAACTTGCTTTCCTCCGCGTAGTTGCTTCGCTCATTTTCAAATCCGGTGGCGATGATGGTGATGTGCATTTCATCCTGCATGTTTTCGTTGACGGATGTACCAAAGATCATGAAAGCATCCTTGTCCGCCACACTTTGTATCTGCTGGGCCGCTTCGGTCACGTCCAGCATTCCCATATCGTAACCGCCGGTCACGTTGAGGATGATCGCCTTGGCACCTGCCACAGTGGTTTCCAACAAAGGACTTTCAATGGCGGTGGTCACCGCATCCTTTACCTTGTTTTCGCCTGAGCCCTTACCGATACCCATGTGGGCAATGCCTCTGTTCCTCATGACCGTCTGAACATCGGCAAAGTCCAGATTGATCATGCCTTCCTTGCTGATGAGATCCGTTATGCCGGAAACCCCCTGCTTCAGCACTTCATCAGCCATGCTGAAGGCATCAAGGAAGGTGGTGGTATTGTCGGATATCTGGAGGAGCTTGTCGTTAGGAACGACAACGATCGCATCTACGAACTTCTTCAAGTACTGGATACCCAGTTCCCCATGCTCGCCACGCTTTCTCCCTTCAAAAGTAAAGGGCTTTGTCACCACGCCAACGGTGAGGATCCCCAGATCCTTTGCAACCTTGGCAACGATGGGTGCCGCACCTGTTCCGGTGCCACCTCCCATGCCGGCTGTCACAAAGACCATCTCCGACCCGTTGACATACCTTGCAATATCCTCCATGTTTTCCTCGGCGGATTTCTGACCCACCTCCGGATTTCCACCGGCCCCCAGGCCCTTTGTCATCTTCTCCCCGATCTGCAGCTTGTTTTCTGCCTTACATGTGGAGAGCGCCTGTTTATCTGTATTTACCGCAAGGTAGGTGATTCCCATTACCTCGCTGTCGATCATTCTATTTATAGCATTGCAGCCGGCTCCGCCGACACCCACAACGATTATTTTGGCTTTTCCTTCTTCATTCATTTCGAACTGCAACATAGTTCAAATTCCTCCTACACTGATAACCCTCAAAAACCTATGTGCATTATACCACAATCCTGTTGACTTTGCATAGGTTTTCCTACTCAATATTTGGGCTGAAAGAGCAATATTGGTCGTCGCCCACATGGATCACCCCCTTGGTGATCCCCTTCTTGTATAAATCATAGAGAATGGTCTCTAAATTTCCGTTTTTCATATTGGCAAGGATGTTCTCCGGTGTCCCCTTGCAGATCAAGTTGTCATAGATATATGCCTTGATGACCACATTGGTCATGTCGATTTTTTTGAAGAACAAATCGCTATACTCCATAGTCTTGAGCATGTCCAAGGTATCCCTCAGCATCTCCTCTTCTTTCACCTGGATGATCTGTCCCCGATCCATGGTCTTGATGTTCAACCCCAAAAGCTGGGTCAGCTTAGGTTCCTCCTTTACCCGGTTTAGCACGTAGCCTCTGTTGTCGATGATGATGAACTCCTCTCCGTAGGGGATGGCAGCCATTTCCTTCCGCTCTACCACCTTGATCACAATGGTGTTGGGAGGTTTCCTCACCACCTTGGCCGTTTCCAGGTATGAGTCCTTGAGAAGATTGTCCACGATCTTGCCCTTATTCACCTTAAACAGGTTTTTCCCCGGCTTTGCCCCTGACAACCCCAAGATCTCCTCTGCGGTGTAGTTGACGTTTCCTTCCACCACGATTTTTTCCACCTTAAAATAATCGGAGAACATGAAGGTGATCCCTCCGGCAACCACAAGACAGAAAATGAAGAACTTCAGCAAGTAGCGCTTTTTCTTTCTCTTTTTGCGCTTTCTTTTAGGCGGCGGTTCTTCTTTTTCTTCTTCCTCATCCTCCGGATCGGCATCCTCTGTCAGATCATCTTCAGTAAATTCTTTATCAAAAAATTCTTCGTCCAACAGGCCGTCTTCCAGGAAGTCCTCTTCCTCGGGCAAGTATAGTTCATGTGTATCCTTTCGTCCCATACCCCTGTGTCCTCTTAGGTGATGATGCTATAGTAGATGATGTCGGCGGCATCCACGGGAGCACACCGCCCGGCTTGGAGGGACATCCCCTCCATGAGTTTTGGATTATTTCTCAGCCTTTCCACCTCATCAAAGAGTACATCCTCAGCCAGTTCCCTTTCCTTCAAGAGAACGGCTCCTCCCTTATCGGAAATTGCCCTGGCATTGAAGGTCTGATGATCTCCCGCCACATTGGGGGAGGGAATGAGGATGGAGGGTTTCTCACACAAGGCGATCTCGGAAACGGTCAATGCTCCGCTCCTTGAAACCACCAAATCCGCAGCGGCCAAATAGCGATGCATTTCGTCGATGTATTCCATCACATGGATGTTGTCCTTCAGAGCGATCTCCAGTTCCTCCAGCTCCGTCATTACGGGAAGATGATAGGATTTACCCGTAGCAAAGTAGACCTGTACCCCTTCCACACCGTTGTACTTGCGGATCACATCGATCATCGCCTTGTTGAGCCGCCCGGCTCCCTGGCTACCGCCAAAGGCTAGGAGCATGAAATCATCGTTCTTGATCTCCAGTTCTTCCCTGGCTTTTTCCTTATCGCTGTGAAAGAATTCAGGGCGGACCGGATTTCCCGTGACGATACATTTTTCTTTGGATTTGAAATATTTCTCCGCTTCCTCAAAGCCTAAAAAAATGTTGTCCACGTTTTTTTCCAGCATTTTATTGGTCAGGCCGGGGATAGCATTCTGCTCCTGCAGATAACACGGGATCCCCATCTTGGATGCCACCTTGAGGACAGGTCCGCTGACATATCCCCCCGTTCCGATGACGATATCGGGAGCAAACTCATTGATGATGGCTTCCGCCTGCTTTTTCCCCTTGTTATAATCGGAAAAAACTTTGATGTTTTTCAACAGATTTTTCCGATTCATACCGGAAACAGTAATGTACTCAATATTGTATCCGTGGCGGGGAACCAGCTTGCTCTCAAGGCCTTTTCTTGTCCCCACAAAGAGGATCTCACTTCCCGATGTTTTTTCTAAGATTTTGTCGGCAATGGCGATGGCCGGATAGATATGTCCTCCGGTACCGCCTCCGGTCATGATCACTTTCATTTTTCGATTCCCTGTTCCCTTTCCTTTGGTGTTTGTCTGGAAATATTTAATAGTATACCCATGGATCCCATGAACAACCACAGGGCATTCCCTCCATAACTGACGAAGGGCAATGTGACCCCTGTTGGGGGCATGGATGAGGTGACGACCGCCACGTTGAGCAGCACCTGTATGCCGATCATCATGGTGATCCCGCTGGCCACCAAAAGCCCGAACCGATCCGGTGCGTTCAATGCAATTTTTATCCCCCTAGCAATGAGAAAGAGGTATATTCCCAAGAGGATCAACACAGCAACAAAGCCCAACTCTTCACCGATAATGGCCAAAATAAAGTCGTTTTGCGGCTCCGGCAAATATAGGTTTTTCTGCACGCTCTTGCCCAGGCCGACACCGAACAGTCCTCCCGATCCCAAGGCCAGTAGTCCCTGGACCACTTGATATCCATCACCCAGAGAGTCCTTAAACGGATCCATGAAACTGGTGGCACGGGCAAGACGATACCCACCGTCCATAAAGACAAGGGCCAAGGCGGCAGTCACACCGGCACCCATCATCCCTACAAAGTAGAGTAACCGCAATCCTGCAACGAACATCATAGCGATAATGATGCCTACTACGGTAATGGCGGT
>JBMNVE010000074.1:0-7183 GCA_050946655.1 Anaerovoracaceae bacterium | reverse complement strand
AAGGCGGCGATCAAAGGCGCGAAATCCGCATCCTTGTCGTATCCCCCGGCAATGAGAACGATTTTCCCCTTGATGGCATCGATGGCACGAATGGCCGCATTTACATTGGTCCCCTTGGAGTCATTGACATAATTCACCCCACTTATGGTACCGCAAGGCTCCAGCCTATGCTCTACACCGCTGAAGTTCTGCAGTCCTTCTCTGATGATTTTTTCATCGATCCCGGAAAAGTAGGCAATCGCAGCGGCGGCCAAAGCGTTCTCCAGATTGTGCCCTCCCGCTATTTTCAAAGTGTCAATGGGACAGATGTCTACGACCTTCTCTTCTCGGTTTCGGATAACTATGTGGTCGTTCTTCACAAAGGCACCGAACATGAGAGGCTCCGTGCGGCTAAAGGGAACTACTGTGGCCTTTGCGCCGGTGGACAGAGCGAGGGTCTCTTTATCGTCAAAGTTCACCACCACATAATCATCACTGTCCTGATTCTCAAAGATCCTGCCCTTGATCATTCCGTAATTCTCCATGGTCTTGTGCCTGTCCATGTGGTCCGGACTCAAGTTCAATATGGCGGAAACGACAGGCTTGAATTCCTTTATGGTTTCCAACTGGAAGCTGCTGACTTCGGTGACATACCATGAATCTTCTTTTGACTTCATGGCTGCCGGGATGACGGCTTTTCCGATATTCCCAACTATCTCTGTCCTCCGTCCGCTGCGACGAAAGATATCCCCCACCCAATTGGTGGTGGTGGTCTTTCCGTTGGTTCCCGTGATGGCAATGAATTTCCCTTTCCCAAGGCGATATCCCAGCTCCAGCTCCCCTATGATTTCGCTGCCTGCCTTTTTTGCTTTTTGGATAAATCCCAAGGTAGGCGGTACACCGGGGCTGAGGACCAGAACATCTTGTCCCTTCACTTCCGGCTCTCTGCCAAAGTAACTCTTCACATGGTTCTTTTCCAGGTACTCAAGCAGGACCTGGTCGATTTTTTCTTCTTCCTTTGCGTCCTGAACGCTGACTACCGCACCAAGCGCAACCAGCGCTTCCAAAGAAGCGATACCGGATCTGCCCATGCCCACAACCAGGACTTTTTTTCCTTTGATATCCATATCCTTCTCCTAAATAATCACTAGACCGATGATGCAGCATACCAATGTAAGGCCCCACAGCATCAGCGCCACCTTGGTTTCATGCATCCCCGATAATTCGAAATGATGATGAAGCGGCGCCATTTTAAATATACGCTTCCCCCCACTAGCCTTGAAGTAGCTCACCTGGATTACCACTGATAGGGCTTCCAGGACATAGACCAAACCCACCAGAGGCAGGAATAATTCCATCTTCATCACGATGGCAGCGAAAGTGATCCCGCCACCCAGCGCCAAGGATCCCGTATCCCCCATAAACACTTTTGCGGGGTACTTGTTGTAGACCAAAAATCCTATGCATGCCCCCACTAAGGCGGCATAGAAGCCTGCCGACGGGCCTGCTTTTTGCATCAATGCCACAATGGCCATGAATATACAGACGATGGCCGTGGTTCCCGCCGCCAGTCCATCCAGTCCGTCAGTCAGATTCACTGCATTGACCATGGCCAGTATGGTAAAGACGATAAAGGGGACATACCACCCGCCAAAATACACAAAGATATCGGCAAAGGGAATGTACACCTCCGTTCCATGGGGCGATAGCAAGGCCATGTATAGTGCAAACGCCACGGCTACGACCAGTTGCAGTCCGAACTTCTGCCATGCTCGCAGACCTTCATTCTGTTTTTTGATCACCTTGAGATAATCGTCGATGAATCCGATCAGCGCATACAGCAAAAACCCGGCAAAGATAAGAAGGGTATCCACGGAAAAATGCCCTCCGATGGCTGCAGCCACCACAGTGGCGGCAATAATCCCAATACCGCCCATGGAGGGGGTTCCGGATTTGGACAGGTGGGCCTGAGGCCCTTCCTGCCTGATGTTTTGCCCTGTCTGTTTATACTCCAGCACCGGTATAATCACCGATGTTAAGAGGATGGATGCGATCAGTGCCAAGACACCGACGATAATAATTGTGCCATAACCCATATGTTATTTGCTCCTTTTCGCTATAATGCTCATGACCAGTTCTTCCATGGCCATGCCCCGGGATCCCTTGAATAAGATCACGTCTCCATGACTGATCCGATCTTCCCCGTCCTTGATAAACTCGCTTTTTTTCAAGTAGTGTTTACCCCCGAGGCCATATCCCTCGACTATATGCCCTGCAATTTCTCCCACCCCGTAGAGGCAGTCTATGCCCATCTTTCGGGCGTATTCCCCCACCTGTCGGTGGAAGTTCCTTGTCTCTTCTCCCAGCTCATACATATCGCCGAGCACGGCGATCTTTCTCTTTCCCTCCATGGAAACTAGAAGGTCTATCGCCGCCCTCATGGAATCGGGGCTGGCATTGTAGGTGTCATCGATGATGGTGATCCCATCCGCCTTTTTCACCGCAAGCCTTCCTTGTGTCAAATTTGCATTTGCCAGTGCTTCCGCTGCCTTCTTCATGGGTATCCCCAGGGCGACACCTGCTGCAACTGCCAAAGACGCATTTCGAGCATTGTGTGCTCCCGGGATGGGAAGGCTAAACTCCTGTCTACTTCCCCCATGCTCCAAGGTGAATCGGATGCCTTCCTCGCCCAGGCTGACCACTTCCGATAATAGGAAGTCGCAATCATCTCCTTCACCGCAGATCTGCAGGATGTATTGATCTCCCACCTCAGCTTCCATCACGGATCTTTGGAAAAAATCTTCTCCCTGACTGACAATGAGGGTGTCCCCCTTGTCGAAGTAATTTGTGATCTCCATTTTGCATCTGAATATGCCCTCTCGGCTTCCGATGTTCTCTATATGAGAAATGCCGATGTTGGTCATCAGGGCGATATGCGGGCGGGCGATCTTTGCCAGATAGTCGATCTCTCCCGGCTTATCCATGCCCATTTCCAAGATCCCCACTTGAGTATCCTCAGCAAAACTCAGGATCGTCAGGGGCAAGCCGATGTGGTTGTTGAGATTCCCATGTGTGCACCCCGTTTCATAAGAAGATGCACATACAAAGTGGGTCAGGTCCTTTGTGCTGGTCTTCCCCGTGCTCCCGGTAATGCCGATGATCCGGATATCCATTTTGTCCAGATAGTCCTCGGCCAGCCTTCCCAGAGCCTCCGTAGTGTCGTCCACAAGCACCGCAGAAACACCCGACATCTTGCTCAACTTGTCTCCCCACTGCCGAGATGAAAGGATAAAATCTTTGCAACCTCTATCTATGGCCTGGGAGATAAAATTATGACCGTCATGGGTTTCCCCTATAATGGGAAAGAAGAGGTCCCCCTCTTTTGCTTCCCTGGAATCCTTGGAAACGGAAGTAACGACGGAGCTTCCGTCTCCTGAGATGAGAACTCCACCTACCGCCTTTTCTACTTCTTTCATGGAATACTTTTTCATTGGTCCGTCTCCAAACAACAGTTATATTATACAACGATGGGATGGATTTTTCATCCCATTTTTACCCTTGTGTCGGTATCCGGCCTATTCCGAGTAGAGGTATACCGTCCCTTTTTCTTCAATGGCCTCTCCTGCTTTAGGATATTGGTCTTTGATGGTAAACTCCTCTTCCTTTCCCGGATCGGGGGAAATCTTGTAGTTCAATCCCTTTTCGCTGAGGAGGGCTTTGGCCTCTTTCAGTCCCATCCCGGCCACCTTGGGTGTCGTTGTCATCTTCTTGGAATCATCCGACGTATCCTCGCTTCCCTTTACGTTCAAGTAGCGAAGAGATTTTTCCAGAACTTCCGCTCCTCCCGGTGCCGCAACTGTGCTACCGTAGATGGCCCCATCGGGGTTTTCCACGATGAAGAGAACTGCCAACCTGGGATTGTCCATAGGTGCCATCCCCACAAAGGATGCCACGATCTTATTGTCCTCTGCTTCGATGTTGGCCGTTCCTGTTTTTCCTCCTACCCGGTAGCCCTTGATCTTGGCATTGCCGGCACCGCCGTCGGTGACGACGAATTCCATGATATTGCACATCTCCCTGGCCGTCTCCTGAGAAACGGCCTGCTTAACCTTTATCGGCTTAAATTTCTTTATGCTCTTACCATTGGCGCCTTTGATCTCTTTAACCAGGTGAGGCTGCATCAGCATGCCGTCATTGCCGAGAGAGCAGACACCCGTCAGAAGCTCGATAGGTGTGACGGCGATCCCCTGTCCGAACCCCATGGTGGCCAAGCCTACGGGCCCGGCACTGTCTATATTCTGCATCAAGGATACTGCCTCTCCCGGATAGTCCACACCGGTGGGCTGAGAGATGCCGAACAATCCCATATAGTCGTAGTACTTTTCGATCCCTACCCGCTGAGCCAGTTGCACAAACACCGGGTTGCAGGAATTTCCCACTGCCTGCTTTAAGGTCTGGTCTCCGTGGGGCTTGTCGAATCTCCAACACTTAAGCGTCGTTCCCGAAACATTGATGGAGCCGCTGCAGTGAAAGTGTTCATTGGGGTTGGTCAACCCCTCTTCCAGACACATGGCTGTGGTAAATAACTTCATGGTGGATCCGGGTACATAGGTGTCGTTGAACAGAGGACTTCTCCACATCTTATTGAGATGCTTAAGTTGTTCTGCCTCATCCATGCCCGCCAGGGCCTTGGCCTCTTCCTCATTCAAGGGTTTTCTGGAATCGTTGGGATCAAAACTGGGGGAAGCTGCTACGGCAAGAATTTCACCGGTCTTCGGATCCATCACAATACAGCGGACTGCATCCGCCTTGTACTCTTTCATCGCCTTGGCTACCGATGCTTCCGCATAGTTTTGAATGACTACATCCAAGGTCAGCACCAGTGTAGCGCCATCCTGGGTATCATAGTATTTTGCATAACCATAAGAAAGGGTCCTTCCGTTGACATCCTTGTTCTGGATCCATCTTCCCGGAACTCCTTTCAAGTAACTGTTATAGTATTGTTCCAGGCCTGACAAGCCATTGTTGTCATCGGTCACACTGCCTAGAGTGTGAGATGCAAAGTCTCCCAAAGGATAGTATCGCTTCGTTTCTTCTGTGACCGAAACCGCATCCACATTTTCCTTTCGGGCATAGGCACGAATGGCATCGGCCTTATCCCGCTCCAGATATTTGGCGATTTTCACAAGAGACACCCCCGAAGTCAGTTTCTTTTCCACCTCTTCGGGTGACAGTTCCAGGATCTGGGCGAGATCGGCGGATACCTTTTTTACCTTGTCGGAATTTTCTTCCTTGGACTGAGAGGTGTTCAGCATACCGGGCCGGACCCAAACGGAATATCGCAAGACGCTGGCCGCCAATTTGTTTCCGTTGCGATCTACAATATCTCCCCGTTTGGCCTCAACAACTTCGTCTTTGGTCTGCTGCTCGATGGCCTTTTTGGCATATTCTTCTCCCTTTACGATCTGGATATATCCCACTCGGAAACTGAGCACCGCCAAGATTCCACAGAAAATCATAAATGCAATCACTAATCTCTTTTTGCTTGTCATGGGTATTTTAGCCATTTCCCCGTTTCCCCCGTTATCTTAGAAAAGAAAAAGCCGAACAACCAAACTGGTCCATAATTCTGTTATCCGGCTTTTCTTTTATATGAAATTATTTCACACATGTCAATGGCCTAGTTAAAGGCTTGCTCTTTTAGCAGGCTGGCGAATCCATCCTTGGGCTTTTCCTGAGAAGATACTACGACGAACTGGCTACCTTCGGGATAGATCATGCCCTGAGCCAGCGCCTTCTTCTCAATACTGGCAATGTTATTTGCACTCTGTATCTGAATTTCCAGGCTTTCCACTTCCCCCCGAATTGCAGTGTTTTCATCTCGCAACTGATTGTTGGAGTAATTCACTGATGCGCCGTAGGCAGAAGCGATAATCATACCCAGACATATGATTCCGGCAACAACAATAAGCAGCAACATTCTGCTTTTGTCCTTGGCTGACATGGCAGCAGTTTTTCTCTGTTGTCTCCCAACCTTGGGCCTTACATCGAAGCTATAGTTTCCGTATGCTTCTCCGTATACCGCCTTTCTTTCTGCAATCATCATTCTTCTCCCAATTTTTCAGCAACCCTTAATTTTGCACTTCTGGATCGTGGATTTTCACTTAATTCTCTCTCCCCCGGTATGATCGGCTTCCCCGTGATCTTTCGGATATCCGCCCTCTTTTTGCAGGCGCATATGGGAAGACCCGGAGGGCAGGTGCAGGGGTTTATCCGCCTGGCAAATGCCTCTTTTACGATCCTGTCCTCTAAGGAATGAAAGGTAATGATACATAACCTCCCGCCCCCATTGAGCACATCACAGAATCGATCTACTGCCTTTTCCAGCTGTCCCAGCTCGTCATTTACCTCTATCCTGATGGCCTGAAAGGTCCTCTTTGCCGGATGTGGCCCTTCTCTTCTCGCCGCTGCTGGTATTGCCTTCTTGATGATCTCTACAAGCTGACTTGTGGAGGATATTTCTCCTCCCCTTCTTTCCTCTTCAATGAACTTTGCGATTCGCGCCGCCCATTTTTCTTCCCCATAGCGGCTGATGATGTCCTTCAGCCTTTCTTCCGAGTAGCCGTTGACCACGTCATAAGCCGTGAAGTTGTCCCTCTGGTCCATCCGCATATCCAAGGGGGCGTCCTGCATGTAGGAGAATCCCCTCTGTGGTACGTCCAGTTGATGGGAAGATACACCCAGGTCAAGGATTGCCCCGTCTATGCCTTCTATCCCCGCTTCTTCCAACACCCGGTGGATCTGAGAGTAGTTACTTTGGATAAACTGTTTTTCACAGTCGTACTTTTCCAGTAATTGTGCCGCCGCCTTCAGGGCTTCCCGGTCTCTATCGATCCCGATGAACTTTCCTTGACCGTCCAGCCGGCTGCAGATTTCTTTTCCGTGGCCACCTCCACCCAGGGTCCCGTCTACATACGTGCCGCCTTGGCGGATATTCAGAGCTGCGATGGATTCTTCAAGAAGTACGGAAACATGGTTAAATGCCATAGTCTTCCATGCCTTCTGCAATTGCTGCGCCATCCAGGGCGGCAATCTCAGCGTTGCTTTCGAATACTTCTCTGCTCCACACTTCTATCTTTTCACCGTTTCCGATGGTCATCAGTTCTTTTTCGATTTCGCCGTAGGTTCGCAGTGCCGGCGGAAG
>JBMNVE010000073.1:0-7566 GCA_050946655.1 Anaerovoracaceae bacterium | reverse complement strand
CCAAAATCCACAAAAATATAACAAGTATTTTTTCTAACGAGCAGACTAACGGCTCGTTAGTTTTTTGGTCCGGCCGATATGGCCGGACGGTTGTTGGGAGCCGGTCTAAGTGGCCGAATCCCTGCTACCTGATCGCGGCGCAGCCGCCACCACTGCAAAAATCTTCGGTCGCCAAAAATACTGACAAAACCCACAAATAAAGGGTCGCCTGCCAACGCAAAAAGAAAAAATGGACAAGTGAAACTGCAAAAAACCGGGAATATATGGAAAAATCTTCCACATAAGAGAGAAATGCTCGCGGGGATCATGAGTTTGAGGTCGTTTTGGAGATGTATCGGGGGCGGAGCTACCCGATGCGTTGGCAGAGATGAGGAATATGGCCAAAAAGTCAGTATTTCCGGTGACCAAAGACTCGGAGGGCGGTTGCAGTAGAATTTCTGCATGGGTGGCCCTAGGTTATATATTAGGATAAAGGCAATCAGCCGGATGGTCATCCTGTAGCACTTGGGGGGACTCTATGGACTCAAAGAATCTTTTCCCGCATACTGGGCATACATGCCTACGTTTTTAAAGATGGATGTGTACTCTTTGTCCATGGGAAGTATCTCCCGGATCCATGGGACAGGTGGACTTGACAGAAGAACAAATAAAACCGGCGGGGAAGAAAGCTCCTCCCTGCCGGTCTTTTTTTCTGTAGCATTTCAAATGGGACTGACGTTAAAGAATTTCAGGAGGCCCCATTTCTTGTAGTCGATGAGGATGTTCCGAAGAAGTGACTGGGCGTGATAGGATACGGGGATGGAAAGGCCACTTTCGGTCTCCACCAAAATATCGTCTTTCTTTTCTCTGCTTTCATTGAATACGAAACTGTAGCTGCAGCAGCCGGCCCGCTTCAACTCCACCTTATAATACTTGCCTTTTTCTTGATTTTCCCTGATTTTCTCCTCAGCGGCAGGAGTCAACTTGATCTCTCTTACCATTTCACACCTCCCGGATTTTGAAAAAGAGTGCGGCATAGGGCCGCACTCCAAATGTCATTGTTTCGTTGCTCGCTTTATTTACCGAAGTATCTCTTCAGGAGTCCTTCGAAAGCTTTGCCGTGTCTTGCTTCATCCTTGGCCATCTCGTGGACCGTGTCGTGGATCGCATCCAGGTTCAGTTCCTTTGCTCTCTTGGCCAGGGCCATCTTACCGGAACATGCACCGGATTCAGCGTCTGCTCTCATCTGCAGGTTCTTCTCGGTAGAATCTGTCAAAACTTCGCCCAGGAGTTCTGCAAATCTGGACGCGTGGTCTGCCTCTTCCAAAGCGGCTCTTCTCCAGTACTCCGCAATTTCAGGATAGCCTTCTCTTGCGGCCACTCTTCCCATAGCCAAGTACATTCCAACCTCGGTACACTCCCCCATAAAGTTCTCTTTCAGTCCCTGAATGATTTCCGGATCCACGTCTTTGGCGATGCCTACTACGTGCTCTGTGACCCATTCTCTCTCACCGGCTTCGATTTTGTTGAACTTATCTCCGGATGCCTTACATTGTGGACATTCTGCAGGTGCAGCGTCGCCTTCATGAGTATATCCGCAAATTGTACATGACCATTTCATAATTCATACCTCCATTTTTTGATTGATTATTTCTGTTAACATTTCATGCCCATCAAGTGGGTACAACATCACTATACCACATTGGATCGTAATTAAACACAGATCAGTTATTTTTTGAAGGAAAGAGAATCATCGACATACTCATACAAGCGGTCATTGACAATGGTTTTTACATTTTGTATAATTATCCCAACAATTTATGCAATCCGGCTGCGATTGATTACTCCGACTTTCCCCGGCAAGGATATTGTCGCTGAAAGCGTTAGGGTAGGGAGAGTGATTTCCTTGCCTGCCATTGTGCGAAGGAGAATGAACGGCTGTTCATTTTTCTTTTTTGTTATTTAAGAAGAAATGATTGACAGAGGCCGGTGGTTAAGCGAAGGAAAGGTGGAGATAACCATGATGGAAAACGCACGAATCTTGTATGTGGATTTGACGAAACGAAGCACAATGGTCAAAGAGTTGGACAAGGAAATCTACAGGAAGTATCCGGGAGGGTCTGCCCTGGGTATGTATATCATGCTCAAGGAGATGGATGCTGAGGTAGATCCGCTATCACCGGAGAACATGCTTATCTTCTCGGTATCCCCTCTAGCCGGCTTTCCCATCAGTGGCCAGAGCAGGATGAACGTAACGGCAAAGAGCCCTTTGACAGGGACGGCAGGAGATTCTCAGGTGGGCGGGTATATCGCGCCACATGTCAAGGGGAATGGCTACGATGCCATCGTCTTTACCGGAAAATCGGAAAAGCCCGTATACCTTTATATCGACGGTGATCAGGCGGAGATCAGAGACGCGGCAAAGATGTGGGGCAAGGTGACCGGTGAGGCGGAGGATCTGATCTTTGAGGATTTGGGACACAACAAAATCGAATCGTCTATCATCGGGCCGGCAGGAGAAAACCTGGTGAAGTACGCAAACATCATGCATCAAAGAAGCAGGGCAAACGGGAGAAACGGCTTGGGTGCAGTTATGGGGTCTAAAAATCTCAAGGCTCTTGCCGTGAAGAAGACACCGACCAGAAAGCCTGCCGACCGGGAATTGTTCAAGACACTTACTATAAATGTGAAGGAGAGAATGGCAGCCAACGAAACCATTGTCAGCACTACTCAGGACGGCTCAGGCGGCTGTGTTGAGGGGCATGCCGCGGAAGGTTTTCTCCCTAGCTACAACTGGGACAAAGGGTTGATGGACGGTTGGGAGAACACTGCGGGGTATACTCTGACAGAGAAATATCTCATCAACAGGGAAACTTGTTTTGGGTGTGCCATTCGATGCAAGCGAGTGGTAGATGTTCCCGGAAAGGCAGAGCCGAAATATGGAGGGCCGGAGTATGAGACGATGTCTACCTTTGGTTCCTACTGCGGAAATACGGATCTAAGCGATATCTGTCATGCCAATCAACTGTGCAATATGTACGGGATGGACACCATCTCCTGTGGTGCGACGATTGCATGGGCGATGGATGCTTTTGAAAAGGGGATCCTCACCACGGAGGATACGGACGGCATGGTGTTAAAGTTCGGTAGCGGAGAGCATTTTGAAGAACTGATTAAAAAAATTGCCAATCGGCAAACGGGAATCGGAGCCCTTCTGGCGGAGGGAAGCGCAAGAGCGGCGGAAAAAATCGGAAAGGGTGCGGAAGACTTGGTGGTGGCAAATAAAAAACAGGAATGGCCGGCCCACATGGTTCAGTTCAAGCCTAATCTAGCGGTCAACTATGCGGTGAACAACTTCGGTGCAGACCATCAAAGTTCGGAGCACGACCCGGCGCTTATGGCACCTAAGGACGACCAAAATTGGATATGGCCCAACCAACTGGCTGAATTTGAGGATTGTGACCGCTATGGGGTTTTGGATGATAATAAGGCGAAATTTGCCTTTGTGACCCAAAAGTTTTATTCCATGATGGACACCTTGGGTCTGTGTCAATTTGCATGGGGACCCGCATGGCAGTTGTACGGGCCCGATGATCTGGTGACTTTTTGCAAAGCATCTATTGACTGGGATACATCCATCGATGAGCTTCAGGAAATCGGAGAAAGGCGTCTGGTGATGATGCGTATGTTCAATGCCAAAATCGGGTTCACCAGAAAGGATGATAATATGCCCAAAAAGGCCTTCCTTCCCATTACAGATACTGCAGGCAACGTAGATCAGATCACGGAGGAAGAATTTGAAGCTGCTTTGGATTCCTACTACAGATATGCCGGCTGGGACATAAAGACGGGAGTGCCGAAAAAGGCAACTTTGGACCGACTGGGCTTGGCCTGGATATAAAAGCCGAAATGGAGTATACTTAGGGTATGATAAAGATAAGAATCAACGGAGAAGACACGATTGTCGATGAAAGGCTGACTCCTGAAAAACTCTTGGAGGAGAGAAAAATCACCAAGGGATCCGTATGGGTCAATGGGAATCAACTTTTAAAAAAGGACTTTGAAAGGAAAACCTTTCAGGAAGGCGACCAGGTAAAGGTTTTGCGGATTATTTCCGGAGGATGATTTGAGACGATACTGATTATCTTTGGAAAGCTGCCATAGGGCGGCTTTCCTTTTTTTGGGTTCCGTTATATAATTTGATGCAGGATAATGCTAAAACAGAGGTAACAGTATGGATTTACTCAAGGTCGTTGACATCCAAGAAGCGGAGCAGGTTTTGTTTGACTGCTTGAAAGATTTTATCCCCCAAAAGGAAAAGATCCACGTAACAGAGGCGCTGGGCACCATCGTTGCTGGGGATATTGTCTCAGAAGAGGATATCCCATCTTTTCGAAGGTCCACGGTGGATGGCTATGCCGTGGTGGCTACCGATGTGGCGGCAGCGGGAGATTCGGTACCGGTGATTTTGGATGTGCTGGGCAGTGTGAATATGGGGGAGGAAGCGGGCGTTGCCGTTTCACCGGGAAAATGCGTTTATGTGCCCACCGGGGGAGCGGTGCCGGAAGGCGCCGATGCCATGGTTATGATCGAATATACGGACAAGATCGGTGGGAGCAAAATCGCCGTATCTCAGTCTGTTGCAGCGGGGACCAATGTGATCAAGGTGGGAGAAGATGTCACCTGCGGTACATTGATCATCCAAAAGGGAACCCGGGTAAGGCCTCAGACCATCGGGACTCTCTGCGCGGCGGGACATGAGAAGATCCAAGTTTACCTACCGCTGAAAATCGCCGTGATCTCCACCGGGGACGAGCTTGTTCCTGTGGGCGCCACCCCAAGAGGAGGGCAGATGCGGGATGTGAACACAGCAGCCATATCGGCCCAGGCACAAAAGGACGGTTTTCAGGTGGTCTTTAGGGGGGTGATCCCCGACGACAAAGAGCGGATTTTACAGACCGTGCTGGAGTTAAAGGAAAAGGCGGACATCATCTGCATTTCCGGCGGCAGCTCCAAGGGGGAGAAGGATTACACGGCGGAGATCATCAACATTGCGGGAGACCCGGGGACCATCGTTCACGGCGTAGCCGTCAAGCCGGGCAAGCCCACCATCATCGGCTATGACAAGGCGTCCAAAACCATCATGGCCGGCCTGCCCGGTCATCCGGTGTCTGCCTTCATCATTTTTCAGTTGCTGTTTGGCAGCCTGGGACGCAAGTATACAGGATCCCCTCTTCCCAAACCTTACTACGCACAGATATCCCGTAACCTTGGGGGAAGTCCGGGGAGAACCACCTGCGTGCCGGTGAGACTGATCCATACCGAAGAAAGCTATCTGGCAGAGCCGGTGTTCGGAAAGTCCGGACTCATCTCTACCCTTGACAGGGCCGACGGCTATGTGGTCATCCATAAAAATAAAGAGGGGCTCCTTGCAGGGGAGACTGTGGCAGTGCACATGATATAGAAAGGGCTTGAAATGGCAAAGAGAAATTTATACCTCCATACGGTACCCGTAGAGGAGGCAAAAGATAAATACCTGGAAGCGGTAAAAAAAGTGGCAGAGGACCGGTGGGAAGAAGTGGACCCGCGAAAGGCCTGTGGGAGAATTACATGGGAACCGGTACACGCCCTGTGCAACTCTCCTCTTTGGGATTCTTCGGCCATGGACGGCATTGCCGTTATTGCAAAGAACACGGAAGGTGCCGATGAAGACAGCCCCAAGACCCTGCGATTGGAGAAGGACTACATCGTCGTAGATACGGGGGACCCCATACACCCGCCATATGATAGCGTGATTATGGCAGAGGACATCGTGCCGATAGATGATCGCTCCGTGGAGATTCGCAGTGCCTCCCCGCCCTGGGCTCATGTGCGCCCCGTGGGGGAGGATATCGTTTCCGGAGAGATGATCCTGCCGGGGAATCACCAAATCAGGCCGGTGGACATGGGCGTTTTGATCGCGGCGGGAATCACAAGGGTGAAGGTCTACGGGGAGAGGAAGATTGCTATTATCCCCACAGGGACGGAGATCATCAAGGCGGGAGAAACCCCCGAGGAAGGGAATATCTATGATTCCAATTCCGCAATGCTGGCGGAAATGAGCAGGCTGCGGGGGTGCAGCCCTCTTGTTCTGGATCCTGTTCCCGATGCCTATGACCTTCTCAAGGAGAAGATAGCCACTGCCGTAGCCGAAAACGATATGGTCGCCGTCATTGCCGGGTCCAGTGCCGGGACGGAAGATTACACGGTCCATATCTTGAGGGAGCTGGGAGAAGTGATCGTCCACGGGGTGGCCATGAAACCGGGAAAGCCGGTGATCCTGGCCATTGTGGACAGTAAGCCGGTGATGGGCATACCCGGATATCCGGTGTCGGCCTATCTGGCCTTTGACTTATTCGCATCGCCGGTGATGGAACTGCTCACCAGGAAAAGATTGCCCGACAAGGGGGAGGTAGAGGCTACCATTACCCGGCGCATCGTATCTTCCCTGAAGCACAGGGAATACGTTCGCGTAAAGGTAGGCATGGTAAAGGGGAAGTTGATCGCCACCCCTTTGGCTCGCGGTGCCGGAGCGGCCATGTCTCTGGTTCGTGCCGACGGATTTTGCATCATCGATCAGAACGCCGAGGGAGTCGAAGGGGGGGAAAAGGTCACCATAAAGCTTCTTCGGACCCTGCCGGAACTGGAGTCTACCCTCATTGCCATCGGCAGCCATGATCTCCTTTTGGACATCATGGACGATTTGATGCTGAGAGAGAACAAGGGCATGTCCCTATCCGGGACCCACGTGGGAAGCATGGGAGGACTTCTTGCCCTGGCTCGGGATGAATGCCACATAGCTCCTTCACATATCCTGGACGAGACCACGGGGATCTACAACATCTCCACCATCAAAGAGGTCTTTGGGGAAGAACCCATGGCCCTGATCAAGGGTGTGGGAAGAACCCAGGGGATCATGGTCAAGGCGGGGAACCCGCTCAACATCCGGGGGCTTGCAGACCTCGTCCGCTGCCGCTTCATCAACCGGCAAAGGGGAGCGGGGACCAGGATACTTTTGGATTACAAGCTTAGTCAGATGAATGTGGATCCCGGAGACATCCGGGGGTATACCAGAGAAGCGGCGACCCACATGGCGGTAGCTGCGGCCGTGAAGAGCGGAAGTGCGGATGCCGGCCTTGGGATCTACTCCGCCGCCCATGCCATGGGGCTGGACTTCATTCCTGTTGCAGAAGAAGAATATGACTTCGTGGTGAAACGGGAGTCCCTGGAGATGGACGAGATAAAGGCGTTTATTCGCATCCTTCGTTCCGATGGACTGAAGGAAAAATTGGATCAGCTGGGGGGTTACACCTATAAGGATGCAGGCAAGATCATAACAGAGAGCCCGGATTAGACCCTTGGCGAGGAAGCGGCCTTGGAGCTGGCCTTGTAGGTCTGCTTTTGGCTCCGAATCTATAATTGGATTTGAGTTTCCGCAAATAGCCAAGCAGAATATTTTTTGTGATATGAACCGGATACAAAACGGAGAGATATTGGAATCTGCCTCGGTATCCATGAAAATGAACATGCCAAAACTGCCTCACGTAA
>JBMNVE010000072.1:0-7981 GCA_050946655.1 Anaerovoracaceae bacterium | reverse complement strand
CTTACGTGAGGCAGTTTTGGCATGTTCATTTTCATGGATACCGAGGCAGATTCCAATATCTCTCCGTTTTGTATCCGGTTCATATCACAAAAAATATTCTGCTTGGCTATTTGCGGAAACTCAAACCGTTATGATATACTGCCCATGATAAAGAAAGGAATGAAAATGTACGATATTTGTATCATCGGCGGGGGTGCTTCGGGAATGGTTGCCGCCATATCAGCCGCCATGGAAAGCCAGGACCTGCGCATCTGCATCATAGAAAAAAAAGAAAGGCTTGGGAAGAAACTGGCGGCCACCGGCAATGGCAGGTGCAACATCACTAATCTGAAATGTGACCGTGCAGGGGATGTGATGGATTTTTTTCACCGGATCGGTGTGGCTATAGATGAAGAAAAAGATGGCTGGATGTATCCTCTTTCCCGCCAGGCAGAGGATGTTGTTATGGCCTTGACAGCAGCCTTGGAACAATACAATATAAATGTTATTGTAAATAAAAACGTCGATAAGGTAACTAAAGAACGGAATTGGTTCAACATAAACGATGAAACAGAGGCGCGGATTCTTCTCCTTGCCACCGGCGGAAAGGCCGGCCCTCAGTACGGAACGGTAGGAGATGGATATAAGTTGGCCAGATCCATGGGCCACAGCGTAACCAAGTTGGCGCCGGTTCTCACGGCCCTTGAATCCCATGGGACGCAGGGCCTGAAAGGTGTCCGTGCCCGTGGCAAGGTATCTCTTTCCTGTAAAGGGAAGATGATCGCCGAAGAAAGCGGCGAGATACAATTCACCGCAGACGGCGTCTCGGGGATCTGCATTTTTAATTTAAGCAGGTTTGTGCGTCTGGATAAGGAAACCGACTTTTCCGATTACCGGCTGCACATGGACTTTCTTCCCCTAAAAAGCCAAAAGGAAGTAGAAGAATTGTTGATGGACAGAGCGACGCGAGGTTTAGATCTACTTCGCTCCATCCTTCCGGCGAAACTCTCCGAAAAGATAAGTAAGGAGGTTTCGACCCCGGGAGAGGCGGCGGAAAAGCTAAAGGATTTTTCACTAAAAATCACGGGAGCCAGCGGTTGGAACCGGGCCCAGTGTACTTCCGGCGGGGTAGAAGGCAGCGAGATCGATGGGGAAACTCTGGAAAGCAAGCTGGTGGAAGGCTTGTTTTTTGCCGGAGAGATCTTGGATTACGACGGTCCTTGCGGAGGGTATAACCTGCAAAATGCCTGGGAAACGGGAATGAAAGCGGGAAGAGAAATGGCGAGGAGAAAATAGATGTATCGTATCCATCAGATAAAACTGCGGCCGGGGGAAGACAAGTCCCGGATACCCCTGCTCATCCGTCGAAAGTTAAAGATGCCTCACCTGGACATCACATCCTGGAAGATCGTTAGGGAATCAGTGGATGCCAGAAATAAGGGAAACATTAAAGTGGTGTACTCCGTGGATTTTCAATGCGATCAAAGGCTGAACTTGGATCCTCCGCCGGAGAAAGCTTATGAACTTCCTAAGGTATCGGTACCGCCGCGGAAAAGACCAATTATTGTGGGCTTCGGTCCTTGCGGGATTTTTGCGGCTTTGATCTTGGCCCGGTCCGGCCTCCGTCCCATCGTTCTGGAGAGAGGAAAGCCGGTGGAGGAGCGGGAAAAAGACGTAAGAGAATACTGGAAGACCGGGACTCCTGATTCGGATTCCAACGTTCAGTTTGGCGAAGGGGGTGCGGGAACTTTTTCCGATGGAAAGCTGACTACGGGAACTCACGACATGCGCATCGCCAAGGTGCTGGAAGAATTTGCCGCTGCCGGCGGAGGAGAGGAAATCCTCTATAAGCAAAAGCCCCATGTGGGAACGGATGTGCTGAAGGAGGTTGTTTCCAACCTGCGGAAGAAAATCATAGCTGCCGGGGGAGAGATACGCTTCGGTTCCCGTGTGGCGGACCTTGATGTTTCCCGGGGACGATTGAAAGGTGTTACCTTGGCCGATGGGGAGCACTTGGAAACGGATCATCTCATTCGTGCCATTGGTCACAGTAGCCGGGATACCTTCAGGGCTTTAGAAGCTGTGGGAGTGCCTATGGAGCCAAAGCCTTTCTCCATGGGGGTCCGAGTTAAGCACCCCCAAAGACTCATTGATGAGGCTCAGTACGGAGATCCGGACCTTGCAAAGATCCTGGGCCCTGCGGAATACAAATTGTCCCACCGGTGTGTAAGCGGCAGAGGTGTCTATACCTTTTGTATGTGTCCCGGCGGAAACATCATACCTGCGGCGACAGAGAAGGACGGCATCGTAGTAAACGGCATGAGTTACCACGCCCGTGATTCCAAGTACGCCAACAGCGCATTGTTGGTGGATGTGCGGACATCGGACTACCTGGAGGAGGGGAAAGAAAATGATCCCCTTGCGGGGATGGAGTTTCAGAGAAAATATGAGAAACTGGCCTTTATAAAGGGAAAGGGTAGACCCCCCAGGACCACATATGGAGAGCTGAAAGGCTCACCGGTGGAATCTTCTTTGCCGGACTTTGTCACCGACTCCATCCTGGAAGCCATGCCTTTTTTGGGACGAAAACTCAAGGGCTTTGATGGGCACGATACAGTCATGGTGGGTGTTGAGACCAGAAGTTCCAGCCCGGTTCGTATTTTAAGAGACCGGCAGGGGCAAAGCCACATCCAAGGATTGTTTCCTGCAGGGGAGGGTGCCGGCTATGCAGGAGGCATCGTTTCTGCAGCCGTGGACGGTATCCGGGCAGCGGAATGGGTGATCTGCACCCTTACCTCTTTAGAAGACTCTTCCCCGTCATCTCCTTAGGGATGGGAAGTCCCATCATTTCCAGCAAGGTCGGTGCAATATCCGACAGCTTACCTCCCTTTTTCAGAGAAAGGGGGGCATTGCTGATGTTGACGATGGGAACCGGATTGGTGGAATGTGAGGTCACCACCGATTCGTTTTTATCCAGCATGTAATCGGCATTCCCATGGTCGGCAGTGAGCAAGATTTGGCCGCCCTTAGCCAGGATTGCCGAAACGATTTTTTGGACGCACGAATCCAGAGCTTCAATAGCCTGGATGGCGGCGCCCAAGTTCCCCGTATGGCCAACCATGTCCGCATTGGCAAAATTGAGGATGATCAAATCATATTTGTCCGACTCAATGAGGGCCAGGGCCTCTTCCGTTACGGCAGGCGCGCTCATCTGGGGTAGGAGATCGTAGGTGGCCACCTTGGGAGAGGGGATCAACCGCCGATCTTCACCGGGGTTTGGCGCTTCTACTCCGCCGTTAAAGAAGAAGGTCACATGGGCGTATTTCTCCGTTTCGGCAATGCGCAACTGTGTCATCCCCAGAGAAGAGATATATTGACCCAGGGTGTTTTCATAACTCTCCGGTGGGAAGGCGATTTCCACTCCCCGGATCTGGGCATCGTACTGGGTCATGCAAACATAGCAGAGATCCTTACAGACTTTCTTTCTATCAAAACCCTCAAAATCCCTGTCCACAAAGGCCCTTGTGATCTCACGAGCTCGATCCGGCCTGAAGTTGAACATGATCATGGCATCCTGGTTGTCCACAGTAACGCAGGGATCTATGATAGCAGGCAGAATAAATTCGTCGTACTCTTCTCGCAAATAGGAATCCTTCACGGCTTCCGTTGCATCGGCATAGTGATTGCCTTCTCCCAGGGTCATAGCATCATAGGCCTTCTCCAGTCTGGGCCAGCGTTTATCCCTGTCCATGGCATAATATCTTCCCGAAAGAGTGATGATCCGGCCAAGGCCGACCTTCTTCATGTATGCTTCCAAAGTACTGATGTATCCAATCCCGCTGTTTGGCGGGACATCTCTTCCGTCTAAAAAGGCATGGACATACAGATCTTTGATCCCCTGTTTTTTCGCCATTTGGATCAAAGCGAAGATGTGATCCATGTGGCTGTGGACACCACCGTCGGACACAAGGCCCAGCAGGTGCAGGGCAGAATGGTTTTCTTTTACATGATCCATGGCCCGGAGGAGAGCAGGGTTCTTGAAAAATGAGCGATCCTCAATGGCCTTTGTAATTTTGGTAAGGTCCTGGTAGATGACCCTTCCCGCTCCGATGTTCAGATGCCCCACTTCGGAATTGCCCATTTGACCCTTTGGCAGACCAACGTCCAAACCGGAACAGCCTAAAAGGGAGTTGGGATATGTTTTAAAGAGCTTATCCAGATAAGGTGTTTCTGCCATGGCAATGGCATTGCCGTATGGATCAGGGTTGTAGCCATATCCATCCAGGATCATGAGCATTGTAGGTCGTTTCAGTTTTTTCATCTTTTCCCTCCGTTTTCATTCTGTGATTATATCACAGTCATGGTATAATATACAGATTGTATGGGAGAAATGCGCATGAAATGGACACAGAAACAAGAAGAAGCGATAAAAAACAGGGGCCGGAATATACTGGTTTCGGCTGCTGCCGGATCTGGCAAGACAGCCGTCCTGGTGGAGCGGATAAAGATGCTGGTCATCGAAGAACGAGTCCCGGTGGATCGGATACTGGTAGTGACCTTCACAAAGGCGGCGGCTTCGGAAATGAAGGACAAGATCGCAAAGGCTCTTCAGGCGGAAATCAGGAGAAATCCCCATGATCTGCCCTTCTTGAAGGAACAATCCGATAAGGTATACCGATCAAGCATCAGCACCTTTCACAGCTTTGCCATGGACATCATCCGAAACTATTTCCACATCATCGATGCAGATCCGGACCTGAAAGTTTGCGATGAAACAGAAGCCAGCCTGATGAAGAGCGATAGCATGGATGAGACCTTCCGATCCTTCTTTGAGGAAGATGATGAGGACTTCCGTGATTTTCTCCGTGCCTATGGAACAGTGAAGAATGAGGATGGATTGAAGGGCAACTTACTGGAGATCTATGAGAAGATACAGAGCATGCCGGAAACCTTTGATTGGCTTGAGTCTAATATGGAGATTCTCAAGGCGGATGTGGAAGAGTGGAAGAAGAGCGCAATTTATGAGTTTATTCTCTCCGACGTGGAGAGGAAGCTGAAGGAGGCAGGCACATATCTGGAAAGTGCAAGGTCTCTCTTGGCCCTGTCCGGCTTGGACCGATTAGCAGGCAAGGTTGCCGATGATGTAGAGACCTTGGAAGAAATACGAGGATCCCAAAAGGATTTTGATCAACTGAGGAAGATTTTATCCACCTATAAGCATACAGATGTACGAGCCAACAAAGTGGAAAAAGAAGATTATGAAGAAATCAAGGACAGGGTTTTGGAACTGCGGAAAGGGGCGAGAGCTCTAGTCTCACAAGTCAGGAATAAGTACCTGATAGATCCTCTTGAAGACCAAGTGGAACTGATGAACCAAACCTATCCCCATGGACGGATGCTCCTAGGCATTCTCACGCGGTTCAAGGAAATATACGGAAGTCATAAGGCAGAAAAAAACTTGTTGGACTTCAATGATATTGAGCATCATGCAATAAAGATATTGAAGAACAAGGAGGTCGCCAAGGAGGTACGGGAAAAATACCGATATATTTTTATCGACGAATATCAGGATAGCAACTATCTCCAAGAGGCCATTATCTCCTGCATCAAGGGAGAAAACAACTTATTCATGGTAGGGGATATCAAGCAGAGCATCTATCGGTTCCGTCTTGCAGAACCGGCCATCTTTCGTGACACCTATAGACAGTACAGCAAGGAGCAGGAGCTGAGTCGAAAAATCGACCTGAATGAGAACTTCCGAAGCAAGAAAGAGATCATAAACGGGATCAATAGCATTTTTCGTCATGTGATGGAAGACTACGATGATGAAGCCGCCCTCTATGAAGGAAATCCACAAAAAGAGGATATCCATTATCCGGTGGAGCTTCATATCGTGGACAGCACCAAGGAGCTGGACGGGGAAGTAGATGAAGAACTATTAGAGATGCAAAATGCCGAACTGGAAGCCTTGGCGGCGGTCAAAGTGATCAAGGAGTCCTTAGGCAAGCCCATATTTGATCATAAAAGGGGAGAAGTAAGGCCACTGGAGAAGAAGGACATGGTCATCCTCATGCGTGGGGTTAAAAATACGGCGGATATCTTTTACAAGGTGCTCTCCGCAAATGATGTGCCGGCTTATCTGGACGAGAATTCCGGATATTTTGATACCCTGGAAATCATCACATTCTTGGATCTGCTCAAGGTGATCGACAATAGGCAGCAGGATATCCCGCTCCTATCTGTTTTGCGCTCCCCCATCTTCGAATTTTCCGTGGAAGACCTGATCCACATTCGGCTAAAAGATAAAGAAAGCTCATATTTCCAGGCATTTGAAGGATATATCCGTGAAGGAGAAGATCCCCGTTTGAAGAACAAGATCAAGGATGTCCTCAACTTGCTGGACGCCTGGAAGATCAAGGCCTCCTACACGCCTATTCATGAGTTTGTTTGGGAGCTGATGACAGAAACGGGATATTATGCCTTCGTAGGAGCAATGCCTGGCGGAGTGCAGAGACAAGCCAACTTACGAGCTTTCGTGGACAAGGCCCTCGCCTTTGGGAGCAAAGGAAACAACACGATCTTCGGCTTGCTGCGATATATTCAGATGATTGGAGAGCGGAAAATCGAAATGGGGCAGGTACGCCTCCTGTCGGAAAATGACGATCTTGTCCGGATCATGACGATCCACAAGAGCAAGGGCCTTGAATATCCCATGGTCATCGTCAGCGGTCTGGGGAAACGGTTCGTCAGAGATGTGCCGAAAAAAACGGGCAGCATCCATAAGGACCTGGGTTTTGCCATGACGTATGTAGACGCTTCCCGGCACTGGTATAAAAAGACCTTAGGGGAACATGCCATCTATGAACAGAATAACAGGGAAGCCATGGAGGAAGAAATCAGGATCCTCTATGTTGCTGCCACCAGGGCCAAGGATAAACTGGTCCTTATGGGCACAGTGAAGGACTCTGAGAAATTCAGGGAAAAGATGGATCTGGGCATGGGGGGAAGAAGTTCATATCTGGATGTGATGGCCCCCTATCTAAGGGGTAGTGATCTTCACCTGATTTTTCACGATAGAGAAACCCTTGGGGCTTATTTGATGGATCGGGATGTGGAGAAGATCCAAGTTCCCGATGAGCTCAGTGAGTATGAAAACCGCAGCGATAGGAAATTGAAAGAGGAAGTCCATCGCATTTTATCCTACCGGTACCAAAACCAAGAGGCCCTGACGGTGCGTTCCAAGTTCTCTGTCAGCGAGCTGAACGGAAAAGCAAAGAAAAACCTGACTTTGGAGCAACCCATTTTTGCCGGAGGGAAGACTCGTCTCACAGGGGCAGAGAAGGGTACAATCATGCACACCGTGATGGAGCATCTGGATTTTAAAGAGACATACGCCCACCTGGATTCTTCGGAAGAACAATGCCGTAGGCACGTTGAGGGTTTTATTGCCCGATTGGTGAGGCGGGAAATCCTCACGGAGGAAGAAGCTTCCCACGTATCCGTTGAGAAGGTGGTCAACTTCTTTAAGAGTCCCATCGGTCGGCGCAGCGCTTTGGCAAAAAACCTTCAAAAGGAGAAGTCCTTCAATATCCTCACAGACTATGGGGGAACAGAGGTCATGGTCCAAGGGATCATAGACTGTTACTTTGAGGAAGAGGGGGAACTGATCCTTTTGGATTACAAGACGAACTTTTCTTCGGATGGCATAGAAGAACTCTACCGTCAGCAGATGGACCTATACGCAGAGGCCTTGGAGAAAGCAGAGGGGCGGCGTCCTAAGGAGACATACCTATATCTCTTCTCCCAGGATAGGCAAGTAAGAATGGAGTAACAAAAAACTAACGAGCAGTTAGCCTGCTCGTTAGAAAAAATTTAGGCTCTATAATAAATGTTGGGGTGGCGAGAAAGAAACTCACTGCTCCAACTTTTAAAATTTGAAAAAAAGAGCATACTGGTCTAAAGCCCGATCGAATTCCGTTACCACACAAAACCCAAAGGAGAC
>JBMNVE010000071.1:0-8077 GCA_050946655.1 Anaerovoracaceae bacterium | reverse complement strand
ACTACGGTCATATCTTCCCCATATATCCCACTGAGATATGCAATGCAAGGAATATCCGCATCACAACCGCCTCCGACGGTGAAGACTGATGAGGGACGCTCTTCCTCCAAAAGCTTCCCAGCTTTCCGCAGCTGCATGAGAATTTCCCCATAGCCTAAAACCCCATGGGAAACAGGGCTGATATCGCCCCTAGTAATGAAGACCTCCCTGTAGGACCCATCGGACAAATAGTTTTCCGCAAGGGCGAAGGCACCGTAGTAGGTGCTCAGATCTTGTCCGCCCCCCTGCCATTGTGGAATCACAAGGTTCAAGTGTTTTTTCATCTCAAAATCTTTTTTCGACACCATGCCTATAGTATAATGGAAAACAGAGAATTGGCAAATGAAGTGTGAAATTCGGGAAAGAAGTGGTAGAATATTACATGATGGAAAGCCGCCCCGGCGGTGTTACCGGATGGATATGTATCAAGGAGGAGAATATGAGAAAAATCATTATTGTGAGCGTGGCCCTTATCCTTTTGCTGGTGGCATCGGCCTGCGATATGGAGGTCTATGATGACGATGAGAAGATTTTGAGACATGGGAATTCCCACAGTGCATCCCATATCTCACAGACAAAGACCGGCACGACCGTCGGAGGACGGGTGAAAGAAATGACCGGGATGGCAACCCTTTGGAGGTATGATGTCCCTTGGGAAGAGAGCGTGGAGGTGGCTTACGGTATTTCGGTTGAAAAAGGTAGGGTCAAGATGGTGTTCATTTCCCCCAATGACGAGATCACTGTGTTAACGGAATTGACGGAACCCGGCCAGGATGTAGGTGAGAAGGAACTGACCCTTAAGAAAGGCGAAAGCCGGATAAAAATCGTGGCATCGGATCGGGCGAAATTCGATTTTCTCCTGGAGGTCCACAAGGGCGAAATTGAAGGCATCGGGGATTGAACCCCGTGGATGGCAATGAAGAACGTGAGAACAGTTGGGAGGTAAGTTATGGGTTTGATTGCATGGTTGGTGGTAGGAGCGCTGGCCGGATGGATAGCGGGCAAGCTGATGAAGGACAGCGGAAATGGCCTCTTGGGAAACATTATAGTAGGGATCATCGGGGCCCTCATCGGTGGGTTTGTGATGAACTTCATGGGGTTTGAAGGGGTTACCGGCTTCAATCTTTGGAGCATTTTGGTAGCTGTCTTTGGTGCATGCATACTCCTGTTCCTCTTGAATGCCGTTAGGAAAAAACAAGGATGACTCCATGTTTAGAGATATGCGAAGAAAAAAGCAGTTGCTGACGGAAGAAAAGACGGTGGAAATCCTTCAACGAGGAACGGCAGGGACCCTGGCACTCATGGGCGATGGCGGATATACCTATTCTCTTCCCATAAGTTATGTGTATGATGCGGGAAAAATATATTTTCATTGTGCAAACGCCGGGCACAAGCTGGATGCCATAGAAAAACATGATAAAGTTTCTTTCAGCGTGATCGATGAGAATGTGGTAGTCCCGGAGGAATATACCACCTATTTTCGCAGCGCCGTGGTCTTTGGAAAAATCAGGGTTATCCGGGAAGAGGCCGAGAAGCGAAGGACTCTTGAGATCCTTGCGGCAAAGTTTTCTCCCGACCATGAAGAGGGCAGGCGAAAGGAAATCGATGATCAGTTGGCCCGGGTGACCATGTTGGAACTCACCATTGATCACATGAGCGGAAAGGAAGCCATTGAGTTAGTGAAAAAAGTAGACCGGGAGTGAAACCGGTCCTTTTTTAGCCCCATTTTCCCCGAGGCCATTGCAATTATCGGCAAATGTGATATAATCCTTAATCAATTCAAATCTGTATTCTAAGGACCTTTGTTCTTTAGAATAACAAGTCCCCAAGCTGCTGTGTATCCACCGGCTTGGGGGCTTTCATTTAGTTGGATGCAGATGGCTGGGCAATTTTCATATGGTCCGGCTATGGACAGAGAAAACTTTTAGTCGAAGAACCCCATGGTTTTGCGCATTTCAAACATGGAAGCGATGCCCCCTTTACGGTAGGGGAGGAATTGGCCTTGGTCGATCAATCGGTAGACTTCATCCCGGGTGGCCCACTTCACTTCTTCCACCTCGTCTTTTTGCAGGTTCAGGGAAGAAAGCTCCAGGTCCCGGGTGATCAGGTAGATGTCATCGAAGCCTAGGTCAAAGTTGATGGTCATGGAAGGACGTATGCCGGAAAGATCCAGAGAGTAGCCAAGTTCTTCTCGAACCTCCCGCTGTGCTGCCGAGCGGCTGTCTTCCCCGTGGAGAACGCTTCCCGCAACGGAAACATCCCACAGGCCGGGAAACAGGTCCTTTCCGTGAGATCGGCGCTGAATCAGCATCTTCCCCTCGGAATCAAAGAAGCAAACGTGGATGACCAGTTGCAGGTCCCCGGGAGGCCTGGGGTTGCCCCGAGGGGCGGTTCTTCCGGTCTTGTTTCGATCCTCGTCATAAATGTCCAGTAGTTCCATGAAATTCTTCCTCCATCTCAGTGTATTATACACTGTTTTTGCCCGGGGAGGGAAGCCGGATTCATAGGCAAGCCGGTCAGACGTCCGGAGCCGGGCGAAACAGCTGTCGGACTTTCAGAAAGCGTACGGATACATCGGTCCGATCCACGGGGCAGGGCAAAGCCGAAATTCCCGCCGAAAGGTTTGACTTTTTGGCCTGTACACGTTAGAATAGCAACAGTTCAATAGCCCGTATTAAAGGGGAGTAGTATTAAAATGTACCGTCAACAATCGCGATTTGACCTAGAGACAAATCTGGTGGTACATGCCAAGGATTTGGTTGCAAGACTTTTAGTATGGTTTCTGAGGGGAAGAAATCATGGTAAAAGTCTTTTGTTTAATCTGGGAAAAGTAGGAGAGAAGAATTGATGGAGAAATATTTCAGAGAATCGGCGGAGGCAGTGCTGAAGGAATTCGGTGTGAGCCGAGAAGGCTTGTCCCAAGGGCAGGTTGCGGAGAATGTTGAGAAGTACGGGGAGAATGCCCTGGAGGAAGAGGAGCGGCCAGGGGGGCTGAAAGTCTTCTTTGGCCAGTTTAAGGACCTTTTGGTGATTATCCTCATTGCGGCTGCGATCATTTCCATGATTTCGGGCCATGTGGAGAGCACCATCGTCATCTTTGCCGTCCTGATCCTCAATGCCATCCTGGGCACGGTGCAGCACTTCAAAGCCCAGGCTTCTTTGGACAGCTTGAAAAAACTATCTTCTCCCGTGACCAAGGTGATACGAGGCGGGGAGAAATTGGAGATCCCATCTCAGGAGGTGGTGCCGGGAGATGTGATCCTACTGGAAGCCGGGGACATGGTGGTGGCGGACGGAAGGATCATCGATAATTATTCTCTTCAGGTCAACGAGAGTTCTCTCACCGGAGAGAGCGAAGCGGTGCAGAAGTCGGTGGATGTGATCGAGGATGAGGACGTGCCCTTGGGGGACCAAAAGAATATGGTCTTCTCCGGATCTTTGGTGACCTACGGTCGGGCCAATATTGTGGTGACGGCAACGGGGATGAAGACGGAGATCGGCAAGATCGCCACCTTGATGAATCTGACCCAGTCCAAGAAGACGCCTCTTCAGGTGAGCATGGATAATTTCAGCAAAAAGTTGGCGGTCATCATCATCGTCATCTGTATCAGCGTGTTCGCTCTCAGCGTGTACCGCAACATGCCCATGATCGATTCGCTGATGTTTGCTGTTGCCCTGGCGGTTGCGGCGATCCCCGAAGCCCTCAGTTCCATTGTGACCATCGTCATGGCCATGGGGACCCAAAAGATGGCCAGAGAGAATGCCATTATCAAGGAATTGAAGGCGGTGGAAAGTTTAGGTAGCGTGTCCATCATCTGTTCCGACAAGACGGGGACGCTGACCATGAACAAGATGACCACAAGAGAGGTCTATGTGGATGGGGAAATCATTGCCGGGGAAGATTTGGATCCTTCCAAGGAGCCCCATGCCGACTTGCTCAACAGCGCCATCCTGGCCAGCGATGCCACCTGCCAAAACGGCGTGGAGTTGGGAGATCCTACGGAAGTTGCCCTGATTAATCTGGGGCGCAAGTTCGACATCGATGAGACGGAGCATCGCAACACCTACCGCCGGCTGTCGGAACTGGCCTTTGATTCGGACCGAAAGTTGATGAGCACCCTATTTTTTATGGACGGTAAATACGTCATGGTGACCAAGGGAGCCTTTGATGTTCTCTTGGAGAGGACCGAGAGGATACAGACATCCCAAGGGATAAGGCCCATTACGGAGGAAGATAAGAAAAAGATCAACGATGCCAACCTGGAACTTTCTGCCAAGGGGCTGAGGGTGCTATGTTTTGCCTATAAGATATTGCCTGAGGAGAGAGAGCTGGAATTGGAGGACGAAAAGGACTTCATCTTTTCCGGCCTGATTTCCATGGTGGATCCTCCTCGGCCCGAGTCCATAAAGGCGGTAGCCGATGCTCGCCATGCGGGGATCAAGCCCATCATGATCACCGGGGATCATAAAATCACAGCAACCGCTATCGCCAAGGAGATCGGCATCGTCCGGGAGGACGATGTGACCATGGACGGGATCGAACTGGACCGGCTTTCCGACGAGGAGCTGGATGAAAAGCTTTCCCATGTGGCGGTCTATGCCCGGGTCTCTCCGGAGCACAAGATCCGCATCGTGGATGCCTGGCAGCGTCGCGGCAATATCGTTTCCATGACGGGAGACGGCGTCAATGATGCCCCCGCATTGAAGAAGGCGGACGTTGGGGTGGCCATGGGGATCACCGGGACGGAGGTTTCCAAGGATGCGGCATCCATGATCCTCACCGACGATAACTTTGCCACCATTGTCAAGGCGGTGGCCAACGGCAGGAACGTATATGCCAACATCAAAAATGCCATCGGCTTCCTGCTTTCCGGCAACTTGTCCGCCGTCCTTTGTGTGTTGTTTACCTCGGTGCTGGCATTGCCCATCCCCTTCCTGCCGGTGCACCTCTTGTTCATCAACCTGCTTACGGACAGCCTCCCTGCCATTGCCATCGGGATGGAAAAGGCGGGAGACCATTTGCTGGATCAAAAGCCGAGAGATCCCAAAGAGGGGATTTTGACCAGAGACTTCTTGCTTCGGATCTTTGCTCAAGGGGCCATCATCGGGGCCTTTGTCATGGGAGCATACTACATGGGGCTGGATGAAGGTGGGGCCGCCATGGCCAGCACCATGGCCTTCACTACGTTGACCTTAGCACGCCTGTTCCACGGCTTCAACTGCAGAACGCCTAAGTCCATCTTTAGAGCCGGCCTAACATCCAATTGGTATAGCATCGGCGCCTTCTTCTCGGGGGCCGTCTTGTTGGCCATCGTCATGTCCGTTCCGGTCATGGCCAGGCTGTTCTCCGTGGCATCCCTTACCATGGAGCAGATGGGATATATTGCCCTGTTGGCCCTCATACCAACCTTGATCATCCAGATTTACAAGATGATCCACGAAGGGGTGATGAGCAGGAGAGAGAAGGGAATAAGGGAGGAGAATGAACATGCGTAAAATCATCATCACTAATTTCACCGATCCTGTCTGTGTCTGGTGCTGGGCTACCGAGCCGGTGTTCCGGTATTTGGAGACCCACTATCCGGGAGATATTGAGTTCCGAAGCATCTGCGGCGGCCTGGTGGAGAATATAGAGGACTTTGCCGATGCGGGAAACGGCATCCAAGGAGAAGCGGAAGAGGCAAATGCACAGATTGCCGCCCATTGGACGGAGTCTGCAAATCGCCATAGGATGCCGATTTTGACCCAGGGCTTTCACCTGTTCAGCGAAGAATATCCTTCCACTTATCCCCAAAGCATTGCCTACAAGGCCATGCAGATGGTTGCCCCTCAACTGGCGGAGTCATACATGCGGCGCCTTCGAAAGGCCACCTTGGCCGAGGGCCTTTTGACTTCCAGGAGAGATGTGCAGATGGATCTTGCCCGGGAGATGGAGGTCAACATGGAACTCTTTGAAAAGGCCTTGGACAACGGCACTGCAGAAGAAAGGTTTCATGGAGATCTTGCTCTCACCAGAGGCCTGGGTGTCAGCAGCTTCCCCACTTTTTTGGTGAAGACAGATGAGGGTAAGCAACTGATGGCCAGAGGCTTTCAAGATGTGGAAAGCTTCCGGGGCATCCTTTCCTACATTACCGACGGGAAAATGACCCCCATAGAGGTTCCGCCCGATGAAGAACTGCTGGGGAACTTGCTTCTCACTCACCGCTTCCTTTCGGGGGAAGAGGTCTTTTGTGCCTTTGACTTTTCTAGCAGGGAAGATGCCGATCGCTGGGTGGATGACCTGGTGGCGGGAGGCAAGATAGAGAAGAGCCCGGTGGGAAGCAGTTATTTTGTAGAAGCGAGGCAGGGGAAATGATCAGGCGGATGAAAGAAAAAGTGGCCGGAGGAGGCAAGATCACCCGTGAAGAGGCACTGGCCCTGTATGAAGCCCCTTTGGAAGAACTTTGCGCAGCTGCCGATGAAATACGGGAGCAGTTCTGCGGAAAGGGCTTTGATATTTGCACCATTGTCAACGGCAAGAGTGGCAGATGCAGCGAGGACTGTAAGTTCTGCGCCCAGTCTTCCCACTATGCCACCCAAGTGGAGGAATACCCTATTCTTTCTACCCGGGAGCTGACCGGGCAGGCAAAGTACAACGACGACCGGGGGGTGCTGCGCTATTCCATTGTCACTTCGGGGAAGAAGATCTCCCATGAAGAAGTGGAGGAAATGTGCGGAGCCATCGAGAAGATCCGCCGGGAAACAGGGATCGCCGTATGCGTGTCCTTCGGACTTTTGGATGAAGGTCAGTACCGAAAACTGCACCAGGCGGGAGCAACCAGAGTCCACAACAATCTAGAAACATCCAGAAGATTCTTCCCGGAAATCTGCACCACCCATACTTACGATGACAAGATCCGGGCGATCAGGGCGGCGCAGGCCGCCGGCATGTCCGTATGTAGCGGCGGGATCATGGGCCTGGGGGAAACAGTGGAAGATCGCATCGATATGGCCCTTGAGCTGAGGGATCTGGGGATCCGTAGCGTGCCCATCAACTTTCTCAACCCCATCCCGGGGACACCTTTTGAGAAAAACGAAAAAATAACGCCTGAAGAGGCCCGGCGTATTGCAGCCGTCTATCGCTTTATTCTTCCCGATGCATCCATCCGCCTTGCCGGAGGCAGGGGTCTTTTGGATGACCTGGGGGAGGCCTGCTTCCGGTCCGGGGCCAATGCGGCCATCTCCGGGGACATGCTTACCACACCCGGGATCACCATCGAAAAGGACATGGCCCTGATCCGAAAGCTGGGGTATGAGCCGCAGCTTTGGGAGAAGTAGGGGGTGTGGGAAATGGAGGTATTAGATTGAAAGAAAACAAATTGAGTTCTGTTAAAGACAAAATCCTAGGTGTAGTGTTGATAGTAATACTAGGTTGTTTTTTTGTATGGCTAATAGGAATATTTCTAGGGCATGTAGGAAATCTGATTAATAGACTTAATCAGGTTGTATCAAATATGGATGCTGTTGTTATTGTCGCATTAATAACTGGAAGCGTATCAATTTTGGGAGTTGTGATTAGCTCAATAGTATCTAAAGTAATAGAGTATCGTCAAAACACCAAAAGATATTTATATGGAAAAAAGGAAGAACCATATTCAGAATTTATTGAAATGGTATATAAAATACAGGAAAACGCGAAGGAGAGCAAAGAATATACAGAAAAGGAAATGTTAGATGATGTGTTAAGCTTTTCTAAAAAATTAACATTATGGGGTTCGAATCATGTAATTAGAAAGTGGCTTGCTTTTCGTAAAATAAGTCAGGACAAAAATGGAAAACCAACAGATAATCTTTTTATACTTGAAGATATCATTTTTGAAATCAGAAAAGATATGGGACAAAAAAAGAGAGGATTAAAAAAAGGGGACATTTTGGCCCAATGTCATTAAGTTAAGTAACGAATCAAAGTAAAGACCTCACAAGCAAATATGTGGGGTCTTTTTTTCTTGAAAAGTATTGACAATGTTCGTAGATTGTGTGGCCGCTTTTACCGGAATAC
>JBMNVE010000070.1:0-8213 GCA_050946655.1 Anaerovoracaceae bacterium | reverse complement strand
GGAGTCCTTTCTTTTTTGTTTAGTAGGAGTTATGGTTGCACTTAAATCCTACCACAAAACTGGGTTGGATTCCTTTTATTTTCAATGATTATTTGGATATTTTTCTTGGAGATTCATCAAAGACTTTACAAGCAAACTGAAATGCGGAAACTCAAACCTTTTTATTTGTTGCTTTCAACTATCAATGGGCTACTTTTTTCATTGCCATCATAGCTCCGGTATTCATTTGCTGTTCTTCTTCCCCTCTTTTTTTGAGATTTTAAAGGGGTTTTATCCCACCTTATCAGCTAAACACAGCAAAGAAAATAGCAAAGAAATAGCCTTAATCCAGTTGAAATAAAAGGTTTAGCCTGTTAAACTGGTATCAATCGACATCTAATGTCATTTCTAATCTTTTTTACCTTGTTTTCCAATGGCAATACGGAACAACAAGAGGACAATCAAAAATTAGTTATAGTTTTTCAAAGTTTACAGGAGGCATATATTATGAAACTGCGAAAAATGACGCTCAACATCAATGGTGCGGACAGGACCTTTATTTGTGATCCGGAAAAGGACACATTGGCAGACGTGGTCAGACGTCTTGGTCTTACCGGCACCAAGGTTGGCTGCGGGACAGGGGTCTGTGGAGCTTGCTCCGTGATCCTGGACGGTAAAGTGATCCGATCCTGCACCAGAAAAATCGCCAAGGTGGAAGAGTACAGTGAGCTGATCACCATTGAAGGGATTGGTAGCCCACGGTACATGCACCCTCTTCAAGTTGCATTCATGCACCACGGGGCGGTACAATGCGGTTTTTGCTCCCCGGGATTCATCGTATCCGCATATCAGCTCTTGCAGGAAAATGACAATCCTACCAGAGAAGACGTTAGGGACTGGTTCCAAAAGCACAGAAACATCTGCAGATGTACCGGATATAAGCAGATCGTTGACAGCGTAATGGAGGCGGCCAAGGTGGTCCGCGGCGAATGCACCATCGACGACATCAAGGTTGACGAAGGAAAGCCCGGCGACTACTACGGCAAGCCCATTGTCAGACCGGCAGCCTTGGCTAAGGTCTGCGGTGTATGTGACTACGGCGATGATGTAGAACTGAAGATGCCTGCCAATACCCTTCATGCCGTATTGGTACAGCCCAAGGTTGCTCACCATGCCAAGATCCTCAGCATCAATACAGAAGAAGCAGAGAAGATGCCCGGCGTATACAAGGTGGTCACCCACAAGGATGTAAAGGGCTCCAACAGGCTGAACATGTACCAGTTTGTTGCAAGGACCCTAGCTTCTGAGCAGACTCACGTCCTGCTTCAGGAAGAAAAGATCCACAACTACGGTGACGTAGTTGCCATGGTCGTAGCCGATACCAAGGACCACGCAAGAGATGCGGCGAAAAAGGTCACCATCGACTTTGAACAGTTGCCTGAATATCTCAACTATCTGGAGGCGGTCATGCCCGATGCGGTACGCATCCATGAAGACCATCCCAACATGTGGAGTATGCAGCCCAACATCAAGGGAGCCGGTCACGATTGTAACGCTATCTTTGATGAGGCACCCCACGTGGTGGAAGGAAGCTTCTATTCTCAGAGAGAACCTCACATGCCCATTGAAGGAGATACAGTCCAGGCTTACTGGGGAGATAACGGCATGCTCACCGTCCACTGTAAAGCGATGGCCATCGGAGCCAACGTAGGTGACATTGCTGAGGCAACCGGCCTTCCCGTCGAGCAGGTCCGCGTCATTGAGAACCCCACCGGGGCCACCTTTGGTTGGGGTATCGCAGGAGCCACCTATTCACTGGCGGCTATTGCCTGCATGGCTTGCGACAACATGCCTGTCGCCCTCTCCATGACCTATGACGAGTTCATGCGCTTCTCCGGAAAGCGTTGTCCTACCTTCTCCAACTCCAGGCTTGCCTGCGATGAGGACGGCAAGATCCTGGCGGCGGAATGGGACTTTGGATTTGACCACGGTTCCTACGATGAGCTGGGAGACGATATCATCTCCAGAACAGCTCGGTTCACCTACTTCCCGTATAACGTGCCTAACGTGAAGGCCCTCAACAGAGTCGCCACCACTAACCACGCATACGGAACAGCTTACAGAGGCTACGGTGCACCTCAGGCATACACTTGCTCCGAGGCCATGATGGACATGATGGCGGAGAAGATCGGTATGGATCCCTTCGAGATCAGGTGGAGAAACATCGCAAGAGAAGGAGACCTGAATATCAACAACTATCCCTATGTAGACTATCCCATGGAAGAGATCATGAAGACCATGAAGCCCATCTATGAAAAAGCGGTAGAGCGGGCCAAGAAGGAAGACACGCCTGAAAAGAGAAGAGGCGTGGGCATCGCATGGGGCGGATACAACGTAACCGAAGGTAACGAAGACGAGTGTACCCTGGCCATCGAGATCGCACCGGACGGTAAGTTCATCAAATACGATACCTGGCAGGATCAGGGGCAGGGAGGCGACTCCGGTTCCCTTCAGTGCACCTTGCAGGCCTTAGAGCCTCTTGGCGTATCCATCGATGATATCATCCTCCGTCAGAACGACAGCATCTACGGGGTGGACTCCGGAGCGTCGGCATCTTCCCGTCAGCACTACATGAACACCAAGACATCCAAACTGGCTGCGGACAAATTGATCAACGCCATGAGGAAGCCTGACGGAACATACAGGACCTATGAAGAAATGGTCGCCGAAGGCATCCCCACCAGATACGAAGCTACCTACGAGAACGTCACCGACGAAACCTTGTGTCCTTTGGATCCCAATACGGGAGAAGGAAACCCCACACCGGCATACACCTATGCCCTCTTCCTGGCGGAAGTGGAAGTTGATGTGGCAACAGGCAAAACCACCATTCTCAGCTACACCTCCGTGGATGATGTAGGTGTTATCGGTAACCCCACATCCGTAGACGGACAAGCATACGGCGGACTGTCCCACTGCATGGGATTTGCACTGAGCGAAGACTACGATGATGTGATCAAGCATGCAAATATTGCAGGAGCAGGGATCCCAACCATCAAGGATATCCCGGACGATTTCAACCTGATCCATCTGCAGAACCCCAGGAGCACCAGCCCCTACGGTTCCTCCGGCGCATCGGAAGCCTTCCAGTCCTCAGGACACATGGCTGTCATCAACGCCATCAATAATGCATGTGGTGTTAGGATCTACGAACTGCCTGCAAGACCGGAAAAGGTGAAGGCAGGTTTGGAGAAACTGGCTCGCGGCGAAAAGATCTTGCCGCCTAAGAAGTACTTCCTGGGTTCCGACTTCGAAGAAGAGATGGAGAACATCAAGAACAATCCCGTATAAAGGATAGTGGACGAAACAGGAAAACTACAGTAAAATAAAGGTGCGGCTATCCTTAGCCGCACCTTTCTATATCAGAGGGCAGCGCTGCTGCCGACAGGAAACAACATGGAAAAATATTTGCCCAATTTTAAAAAATGCAGACAGCACGAGCCCCCCTTTTGCCGGTCCGTCTGTCCTTTTCATCTGGACGTCCACGATTTCATCGAGAAAGTCCAAAGGGGCGCTTTTAATGCAGCCTACACCGCATATAAGAACGCAGTGGTATTTCCCGAGATCGCCTGCTCCATCTGTCATGAGCCCTGCCGCGCCGTCTGTCCTTTGGATACGGACGGGCAGGCCATCAGGCTTCGGGATCTGGAGCGAGCCACCGTGGCTCATGCCACTAAAAAAGAACCGCCGGATTACAATCTTCCCAAGAAAAACAAGAAAATCGCTGTCATCGGCGCCGGTCTCAGCGGACTGGCTTGCGCTCTGCGCCTTGCCACCAAGAAATACCATGTGACCGTATATGAGCGGACCGATCGAAGGGGCGGCCATCTCTGGGACATCCTGGATCCCGCCCGCTTTATTCCGGAAATCGCATTTCAGTTCCAACACGAAGAGTGCGAATTTGTCTTTGAGCGAAACATCCTTTCTTTGGATGAACTGATAGCCGAAGGATATGACGCCATCTATGTTGCCACCGGTGAGCATGGTCTTCACTTTGGTCTTTTAGACGATCAACTGACCCAGCCTTGCTTTATGAGGGAGGATGTGGGGGTCTTCGGCGGCGGCTCTATGCTTGGCCACGGCTCGGCTCAGTCCTTAGAGGACGGGGTGAAGATGTCCACTACCATCGATAATTTCCTAAAGACAGGGAACTTGCTTTACACACCGGATAAATCGGAGACCACCATGGTCTTGGATCCTTCCCGGCTGGTGAAAAGTACGGCCATCCAGCCCACCGGTCCCGCCGTTGAATATGGCTTTTTTTCCGCAGACGACCATCAGGACTTCCCCCGCTATCCGGGGTTTTCTGAGGAGGACGCGGTGTACACCAAGGAAGAGGCTATGGCCGAGGCGGCAAGATGTCTGCGGTGCCGATGTGATGCCTGCTTGGTCCACAATGATCTTTTGGCTTTTAACGACAAATTCCCCTTGCGGATAAGGGATGAGGTCCAGGCCACCACCCTACCCGGATCTTCCGAGGTAAAGGCCACACCGGCCAAGAGGCTCATCAGCACAACCACCTTTGACGGCATTTGCAGGACCGTCTGTCCTGAAGATATCGATCTGGACGGCCTCATCTTGGAAGCCAGAAAGAGCATGCACCGTCAGGAGAAGCTGGCCTGGGTCTTCAATGAATTCTGGCTGAGGGATATGGACCATGCCAATGATACCGCCGCTCTGGCCAAGGGGCCACCGGCCGGCGGGACCTGCCGATTTGCTTTCTTCCCCGGGTGCCAGCTGGGTGCCTCGGACCCGGATCTGGTAACAGAAACTTATCGTTCTCTTCTTCAAATCAATGAACATACCGGTATCATCCTATCCTGCTGCGGGATCCCCGCAGAATGGGCGGGGGATGATGGGAAAACCGACGAAACTTTGTCTGCCCTTCGCACGGATTGGGAAAGTTTGGGCAAGCCGACCCTCATCCTGGCATGTCCCACTTGCACGACTTTCTTTGCCCGGCATCTTCCCGACGTGGAAACCGTTTCCCTATACACCTATCTGGAGGCAGGGACGGAAGTTTCACCTGAAGAAAACTCCAAAGGCCAAACTTATTGTGTCTTTGATCCTTGCAAAACCATGGGGCAGGAAGATCTTCGGAATGCGGTTCGAACTTTGGCAAAAGATAGAGGCTGCTCCCTGGAACCTCTTCCCAAACAAGAGGCGCTGCCCGGGTGCTGCAGTTACGGCGGTCAGGGCTCCATTGCGGATCCGGACTTTGCCAAGTTCGTCATTGAAAAACGCATGACAGAAAAGGATCTTCCCTATATCACCTACTGTATCAATTGCCGTGATGCTTTTCGCAGCCGAGGCAAGGAGGCTGTCCACATATTGGAAGTCCTCTACGGCGAGAGCAAGCAACACCAACCTACCGTAACGGCAAGGCGGGAGAACCGCATGATGGCCAAGTCATCCATGCTGAGAGAATTTTGGAAGGAGGAAGGGGAGTTGAAAAAAGAAATTCCGCAGATCGACCTGCTGATTTCCCCCGATCTAAAGGAGAAACTGAGCAAGGAAAGGATATTGGAGTCCGATGTAGCGGCAGTCATCTCTTCCTGTCAGGAAAGGGGATGCACGGTCCACCGGCCGGAAAAAGACACCTACAGCTGCTATGGGATGGTGGGTCATATGACACTTTGGGCGGAATACCGCATGGAAGGGGCGACCTTTATCTTGGTCAATGCCTACACTCACCGAATGAAGATTGAATTGGAGGCGGTTTGGAATGGAATCAAACGAGAAGATCTACTGTAGTTGCGACCAGGTGGAAATGGTGCCTTTAGAGGTGACCTTTTCCTACCTAGGACGGGAATTTCGCCATCCGGTCCTCCGTTGCCCTGCCTGCGGGCAGGTATATATCCCGGAGGAACTGGCCAAAGGGCGAATGGCGGAAGTGGAATCGGCTCTTGAAGAAAAATAAGGGGGAAAACAATGACCAGCTTTGAAAAATTAGGCCAGTTTTATCTTGGCAAAACAGTGGACCCGGAAGACGGCAAGAAAACTCAGGGATATTTCATGTACGAAGCTAAGGATCTGACCACCCACGCCCTCTGCGTGGGCATGACGGGAAGCGGCAAAACCGGCTTATGCATCGATCTATTGGAAGAGGCAGCCATCGACGGGATCCCTGCCATCGTGGTGGATCCCAAAGGGGATCTGGGCAACCTGCTCCTCCGGTTCCCTGATTTTGAGCCGGCCAGCTTCCTCCCTTATATCAGCGAGGAAGAGGCTGCCCAAAAAGGTGTTTCCAAGGAGGCTCTTGCCGCAGAAACGGCACAATCCTGGAAAGAAGGGGTGGCCGCATGGGATCAAGGTAGGGACCGATACGATTTACTCTCAAAGGGAGCGGACTTTGCTCTCTACACCCCGGGAAGTCAGGGGGGAAGACCCTTATCCATTTTGGAGGTCTTCGATGCTCCTCCCACTGAGATTTTAGAAGATCCGGATCTCCTGTCGGACTATGTAGCCGGTTCTGCCGGCATCCTGCTGAACCTTCTGGGTATTGAGACAGATCCCATCAACAGCAAGGACCACATTCTCATCTCCAACATCCTTATGGACAGCTGGAGACAAGGGAAGAACCTATCGGTGGCGGAACTTATTCTGGCCATTCAGTCTCCCCCTTTTACGCAGGTGGGTGTTCTTGCTTTGGATGATTTCTATCCTCCCAAGGATCGAAACAGCCTGGCCATGTCCCTGAACAATCTTTTGGCCTCCCCCAGGTTTGCATCCTGGACCGCAGGAGAACCTCTCAGGATACAGGACCTTCTCTATACCAAGGAGGGTAAGGCAAAGGTTTCCATATTGACCCTCTCCCATCTCTCCGATGAGGAAAGGATGTTTTTCGTCAGCCTTCTCCTCAACCAGCTTTTGGCCTGGTGCCGAGGGCAAAGCGGGACCCAGAGCCTGCGCGCACTGTTCTACATGGATGAGATCTACGGTTACTTCCCCCCTGTTGCCAATCCACCCTCCAAGGGGCCGCTGCTCACCTTGCTGAAACAGGCCAGGGCCTACGGTCTCGGTCTGGTTCTCAGCACACAAAACCCGGTGGACTTGGACTACAAAGGGCTTTCCAATATCGGCACCTGGTTTATCGGTCGTCTTCAGACTGACCGGGATAAGCAACGGCTCATCGACGGCTTGGAGAGCGCTTCTGCACAGGCAGGCGAAGGATTTCAGCGGGAGGCCATGGACAAGATGCTCTCCGCCATGGGGAAGAGGGTGTTTTTGATGAAAAACATCCACGAAGAAAGCCTTCAACTGTTTGAAAGTCGTTTCTGTCTATCCTATTTGGCAGGCCCCCTTTCCAGAGAGCAAATAAAGCGCCTTTCGGAAAAGGGAAACGCCAATACTCCGGTGACAGCCACTGCTGATCAAATGGAAGGATCCGCTCCACCGGCCACAGGGGGACCTCAGGAGGCGGAGCCTCTCCCTCCTTCTCAGGCTTCGGCCCCTGCTCCTACCGCGGAAGGACCTTCGGCTTCTCTTCCCCAGGATCCGCCTGCAGGCATCGGAACATTCTTCTGTCATAAGGGGCCCGGCGTTTATCACCCGGCTTTGGCCGCCTCGGTCACGGTCAACTTTGTAGAGAAAAAATCCGGCATCGATGAAACTCGTGAGCTCTTTTACTACGTCCCCATAACCGATGGCCTGATTTCCGTGGACTGGTCAGCAAATGCCAAGGACGATTTAAAGGTTGAAGACCTTGTGAGCCAAGCTCCTCAAGGTGCTTCTTTTAGCCCACTCCCCCAGGCGGCCCTTCAAAAGACTGCCTATACCAAGTGGCAACAAGAACTGGTGGCCTATGTGGTGGACAAGGCCAAACTACCTCTCTTTGAAAACAAACGGCTGAAGGCTATATCCAAGCCGGGGGAGAGCCAACAGGATTTCCAGGCAAGGCTTTCTCTGCTTCAGCGAGAAGAAAGAGACGGGGCAATGGAGGCTCTCCGTAGTAAATATCAGACCAAGATGGCGACCTTGCAGGAACGGATCCGCAAGGCCGAACAAGCGGTGGACAGGGAAAAAAAGCAAGCCGCAGAAGCAAAGCTGCAAACCGGTCTGTCTCTGGGGGGCGCCATTGTGGGTGCTCTGCTGGGTCGGAAAGCGGTCAGTGTTACATCTGTAGGCAAGCTCACTACGGCAGGCAAGGCGGCCACCCGGGCGGGGAGGCAGGC
>JBMNVE010000069.1:0-8628 GCA_050946655.1 Anaerovoracaceae bacterium | reverse complement strand
GCCATTATTTTTCTCTCGGTTTTTTATGTTTTACTTCAACATGTCCAGGATAGCCTCTTTCGGTCTTGCGCCCACTTCCTTCTTCACCAGCTGTCCGTCTTTAAAGACACAGATGGTGGGGATGGACATGACACCGAATTGACCGGCCAACTCTACCTGCTCATCCACATTGATTTTCCCCACTTTGAAATCACTGTTTTCCGCAGCGATCTCATCGATGACAGGTCCAACCATCTTGCAGGGACCGCACCATGCAGCCCAAAAGTCGATCAGCACAGGAACTTTGGATTCTAAAACCTCTTGTTTGAAATTCTCTTTTGTTATCGTTATTGCAGCCATGTCGGCCTCCCTTCTTCATTGAACAATGTCCGTTGCACTTATTATACGGCTATTGTACCACAGCTTCCGTAACTTAATCACATTCCTTTGATTCAGCCAATCTCCTGTATGTTTCGTAGCGCTTCATGGCATCCTCCTCCGTCTTTTGGAAGAGCCCTTCCGCCACGTCGGGGAACTCCTTGGCCAGGGAAGAGTATCTCACCTGGTTCATGATGAAGTCTCGGAACCCTCCCTTAGGCTCCTTGCTGTCCAGGATGAAGGGGTTCTTGCCTTCCTCTTCCAGAAGCGGATTGAATCTGTACAAGTGCCAATATCCGCAGTCCACCGCATCCTTGGTGTTGTGCTGGGTTCTGCCCATACCTTCCTTCAGACCGTGGTTGATACAAGGTGCGTAGCACATGATGATGGAGGGCCCTTTATAGGCTTCCGCTTCGCGGATGGCCTTCATAAACTGATTTTTGTCAGCTCCCATTCCAACCTGCGCCACATATACGTAGCCGTAACTCATGGCCATCATACCCAGGTCTTTTTTCTTGGTTCGCTTACCCGATGCCGCAAACTTGGCGATGGCAGCGGTAGGTGTGGCCTTGGAAGACTGGCCTCCTGTGTTGGAGTATACTTCCGTGTCAAAGATCAGGATATTGATGTCCTCTCCGCTGGCGATCACATGGTCAACGCCGCCAAATCCGATATCATAGGACCAGCCGTCGCCGCCGACACACCAAACGGATTTCTTCACTAGGAAGTCTTTTTTATCCATGATCTCATCCACCAATGCTCTTTCGCTGTCGGTGAACGTTTTGTTCTCCAGCGCCTCTATCACCGCGTCGGAAAGCTCTCTGGTTTTGGCCCCGTCATCGAAGCCGGCCATCCAAGCTTTACATGCATCCAGGACATCCGGATATCCGGTTATCTTCAGGAGTTTCTCCATGGATTCCCTGATCTTCTCTCTCATCTGTCTGACCCCGGTTGCCATGCCCATTCCGTACTCGGCATTATCCTCAAAGAGGGAGTTGGCCCAGGAAGGTCCTCTCCCGTCGGCGTCCTTACAGTACGGCATGGATGGTGCGGATGCTCCCCAGATGGAAGAACATCCCGTAGCATTGGCAATCATCATCCTGTCTCCGAAGAGCTGAGTAATCACCTTGATATATGGCGTTTCGCCACAGCCTGCACAAGCTCCGGAGAACTCCACGTAAGGCATTGCAAACTGAGAGCCCTTTACCGTCTCCTTGCTCATGAGATCATCTCTGATGGGCAAGGTAGTAGCAAATTTCCAGTTGGGAATCTGATATTTCTGTGTTTCCAAGGGTCGCATCACTAGAGCCTTTTCCTTGGCGGGGCAAGAATCCGCACAGTTTCCGCACCCCAAGCAGTCCAAAGTGTCCACCTGAATTCGATACTCCATCCCGGCAAGTCCCTTGCCCTTTGCTTTGAGGGTCCTAAATGCCCCCGGCGCTTTTGTCTTTTCTTCTTCTGTCACCAGGAACGGACGAATGGCAGCGTGGGGACACACGAAGGAACACTGGTTACACTGGATACAGTTCTCCATGATCCACATGGGTGCCTCCACGGCAACTCCCCGCTTTTCGTAAGCGGCAGTCCCCGATGGGAAGGTTCCGTCTGCCATATCGGCAAAGGTGCTGACGGGCAGATCATCTCCTTCCTGACGATTCATGGGAATCAGTATATTTTCGATGAATTCGGGCACATCTTCAACTTCAATTTGATCGTCCGGAGCATTGGCCCAGTCCGCCGGCACATTCACCCGTACGGCGCCCTTCATTCCTTCATTTACTGCATTGTAGTTCATATTGACCACATGCTCTCCCTTGTTGCCGTAGGATTTCAGGATGGAGTCCTTCAAATATTTCACCGCGTCCTCAACAGGGATGACCTTCGTCAACTTGAAAAATGCCGACTGCATGATCATATTGATTCTGGTTCCCAGACCGATCTTGTTTCCGATCTCTGTAGCGTTGATGGTATAGAACTGGATATCGTTCTTTGCAATATATCTCTTCATAGAAGCAGGAAGATTCTTGTCTAACTCATCCTCGTTCCAGATGCAGTTGAGCAGGAATGTACCTCCCTTTTTCAAGCCCTTGAGAAGATTATAGGAAAATACGTATGCCTGAGTATGGCAAGCTACGAAGTCCGCTTCCTTGATCAGATAGGTGGACTGGATCTTGTTCTTTCCGAAACGCAAATGGGAAACGGTGATTCCTCCCGACTTCTTGGAGTCATAGGAGAAGTATCCTTGGGCATACATGTCCGTATTATCGCCGATGATCTTGATGGCCTGCTTGTTAGCACCTACTGTACCGTCTGATCCCAGACCCCAGAACTTACATCTAACTGTTCCTTCGGGCTCTGTGGTAATATCTACAACTTCCAGAGAACTATCGGTCACATCATCGGTAATACCGATGGTAAATCGGTTCTTGGGCTCATCCTGCTCCAGATTATTATATACGGCAACGATCTGTCCCGGGGTCGTATCCTTGGAGCCCAGTCCATATCTACCGCCGTAGACTTCCGGAGCGTTTTCATCATCAAAGTACATGGTCTTTACGTCCATGTAAAGAGGATCTCCCAATGCTCCCGGTTCCATTGTCCTATCCAAAACAGCGATTTTCTTCACAGTCTTGGGCATCACACTCTTGATATGCTCTGTGGACCATGGCCTATACAGTCTAACTTTGATGAGGCCGACCTTCTTCCCTTGATCAAGGAGCAAGTTCATGGTTTCTTCGATGGTTTCACATATGGACCCCATGGCCACGATGATATGCTCCGCATCCGGTGAACCCACATAATCGAAGGGCTTATATCCTCTTCCCGTTTCCTTCTCCAGCGCATTCATATAGTCCTCAACAACCTTGGGGATCTTTTCGAACTTGGGCGTCCCTGCCTGTCTGGCCTGGAAGAAGATATCCGGATTCTGAGCAGTCCCTCGAACTACCGGGCGTTCCGGGTTTAAAGCATTATCTCTGAATTCCTGGACAGCTTCCTTGTCCAGAAGCTTGTCAAATACGTCGTATCCGATGGTTTCTATTTTTTGTATTTCATGTGATGTCCGGAACCCGTCAAAGAAGTGAAGGAACGGAACTCTGCTCTTGATGGTGGACAGGTGTGCCACGGTGGCCATGTCCATGACCTCCTGCACAGAGCTGGCACATAGCATAGCAAACCCCGTTTGTCTGGTAGCCATCACGTCAGAGTGATCACCAAAGATACACAGTGCGTGGGTGGCCAAGGTCCTTGCCGTTACATGGAATACACAAGGCAAAAACTCACCTGCAATTTTATACATGTTGGGGATCATCAGAAGCAAACCTTGTGATGCTGTATATGTGGTTGTCAGTGCACCTGCCGCAAGGGATCCGTGAACGGCTCCCGCAGCTCCTGCTTCCGACTGCATTTCTACGACTTTTACTTCCTGTCCAAAGAGATTTTTCTCTCCATGGGCCGCCATTTCGTCAATTGTTTCTGCCATAGGCGAACTGGGTGTGATAGGATAGATCGCCGCTACATCTGTGAAAGCATAGGATACATACGCCGCAGCTGTATTTCCATCCATGGTTTTCATTACTTTTTTCGTCATCTTTTCCTCCTCTGTATATCGGCACGTTGCCTTTACATTTTCCTTTTCTGTTGAAACATGTTTAAAAGTTTATACTACAGACAAGCCAAAGTCAAGGTTGAGAATGCCCTTTTCTTGTTCATATGACGGGCAATATCCATGAAAGAATTCTATACATTGTATAAAGAATTCATTGTATGTTTTTTCACAATTTTTGCATGAATATGCGGACCTCGCTGACAGAAAGAAAAGTTGCATCTCAGCCTATATCGACGAAGACATCATCTCCTTCCACCTTTACGGTGTAGCTCATCAGATCATGGACCTTAGCTTTCAGAAAAAGTATCTTACCGTCCTGTAGCGCCTTTCCGGTGGACACGTCGAAAACCGATCCGTGCTTGGGACAGGTCACCTCCTTCCCCTCCAAAGTTCCTTCACTGAGGATGCCACCCATGTGGGGACATACATTTTCCATGGCATAATAGGAATCGTTCACGTTGGCCAGCAATATGGATCTGCCCTCTACGGTATAGCCTTTCATCTCTCCGGGCCGCACCTCTTCAATGGAAGCAATTTTCACATAATTCATGGGAACCTCCTTATCCTATATATTTACTTACACCAAGACAGAATGCTTGCTGCAGATAGAACCTCTTGTCCAATATCCGCTTTCCGTCATCCTATCCTCTGCTCTTCGACTATCCTATTCAAGTTATCTGAATTATATCACAATTTGCCATCCCTTGGAAAGCGTAATGAAAGAAAGGTTCGCCGAACAATTCTGTCCTTCGAACCTTTCCCTTTTGCATATTTCTTGTCCGGTAATTAAGCGCTGATCAGCTTATTTGCTAAAGCAACCGCCGCAATGGCATCTTCTGAGTAATTGGCGGTGATTTTGTCCGCATAGTCAGCCGACAGGGGAGCTCCGCCTACCATAACTTTGACATTATCTCTTCCCCCTGCTTTCAAAGCTTCTACTGCCTCGTCCATAGTGACCATGGTGGTCGTCAACATGGCAGACATGGCCAAGATATTAGGTTCGTGCTCCTCTACGGCAGCCATCATATCCTCTACACCTACATCGACACCCAGATCCACAACCTCGAATCCGCCGCCCTCCATCATCATGACGCAGAGCTTTTTGCCGATATCATGCAGATCGCCTTTGACCGTGCAGAAGATCACTTTTCCGTTCTTCTGTACATCTCCCTCTTTCAGATAGGGTTTAAGCAACTCCATTCCCGCATCCATGGCATTGGCAGACATGAGTACTTCAGGTACAAACATTTCTCCATCCTTGAATAGGTCTCCTACGGTATTCATTCCTTCGATAAGACCGTCGTTGAGGATCTCCTGAGGACTGATCTCATCGTCCAGCGCTTCTTGAACCAGTTCCTCCACTTCTTCAATATCGCCTTCTTCTATGGCATCTCTAAGATTTCTCAATATCTTGCTCATGTTCTTCTCCTTTACTTCACTCCGTATTCCTCTTCTGCATCTTCCACGATTTTTCTGATATATGCCGCCTGCTCTTCCGTCAAGGGATCCGGCGTGTGGTTTTCCAGAATGTCGATGGCCTTCTCATAGGCAACGGTAGTCATGTCCTTTGCACCGCCGGCCAACCATGCCTCTCTTGACTGTCTGTTGATAATCTCAGAGTTGGATTGGATGGTTTTGAAGTTCTGCACGGTGTGGGGGTGGGAAACGAACTCTCCTGTTTTGATCTCCTTGATCACATCAAGAGCCAGTGTTTCTTCATTGACTTCAAACCCCTTTATCGTATGGAGAACCATCTTGTAGATTTCCGAGTCGATGATCAGTTGTGCCAGGTCAAAGGTCATGCCCAATTCGATCATCCCTGCACCGTATATCAGGTTGGCGCCACCCTGGGCAGCCATCATAGCGGTCAAGGTTTTTTCGTGAGCAGCCTGTGCATCGGGGAGCTTGCTGTCAGCCTACCCGCCGGCTACAAAGCTGGGGAGCAAGTAGTACTGAGAAAGCTGTGCAACAGCATTGCTGATCATCGCCAGTTCCGGAGCACCCACCGGTGTAGTCAGATGGCGCATGTCCATCATCGAAGTGGAGCTGGCATACAGCACAGGGGCTCCTTTTTTGGCCAGTTGGGATAGTACGACTGCTGAAAGGACTTCCGCATTGTGGGTCACCAGAACTCCTGCCATGGTCACCGGACCGGTTGCGCCGGCAAGGGCCATAGAGATGATATTGCTGGGGATCCCGTGCTTGGCACCGACTATAATGGTGTCTGCTGCGGTGGGATTCAGTTGGAGCGGACTGGTGGGACAGACATTGAAGGTCACAATGGGTCTTTCTCGAAGAACCTCCTTGCCCCCCATGATGAACGCCGCCATGTCGATGATCTTAGAAGCATTCACCTCTCCATCCGGACCGATGAATATGTGTTTAGATGTGTTATGGAACATGACTTCCATATTGTGAAGAGCCTGGACGGCCCCCGGTTTATCCTGAGCCGCTACCGATCGATAAGCCACCGGCAATACTTTAATGGCATCAGCCACCTTGGTATTTCTCCCCAGGTCTTCCTTTGTGGATCTGCGGTATTCTTTTGTATAGGGGTCTATCACATTGACCCCTTCACCGAAGTTGATAAAAGCCACCTTTTTTTGCTTGATCACATAGTCGTTCTTCGGATTTCTTCCAGCCAACTTGATGACGGAAGGAGCTGTCCGAATGCATTCTTCCACCAAGGTGGGGGGTATTTTTACAAAGTCCCCATCTATGGTCGCTCCACCTTCCGCAAAGATTTTCTGTGCATTCTTGCTCTCCACTTTGATGCCGATCTCCGCCAGCACTTCTAAACTTGCCGCATGGATCGCATACAGCTCATCCTCCGTCAGCTTGTTCCCGTAGGAATTGACGCATTTGATGTTGTCCAACGCACCTGCGGTTGATTTCTTTCGTTTTGCCATCATGACCTCCCATTTGACTAACTTTATGAGAAATGATTCATTGCCTATTATAGGAGCAACTTCTATGCCAAAAAATCACCTGCAATTTTCCCCATTTGCAGGTGATTTCTCTCTCATTTGCCCAAAAACTGTAACCCTACAGAGGTTACAGTTTTTGTTACGGTTACAGTTTTTGATCGCTTCCTATTCCATACTTCTTCATCCGCTTATAGACCGTCTTTCTGGACACTTGGAGTTTCCTCGCCACCATGCTGATGTTTCCTTCACAAAACTCCAAGGCTTCCTCCAGCTCCTCCTCATCGGACTGTGGAGCTTTTTTCTCCTCTGGGGATCTTTCCCCGATCTTTGCTTCGATTTTCGGAAGCCATTCTCCCCGCTCACAGGTATCGATAATTTCATCCACCGTTTCTTCCGGTCTGAATCGCATCCTTTCCACTACATTCTGCAGTTCCCTTACATTGCCCGGCCAGTCATAATTATATAGCCGGATCAACTGCTCATCACTGAAGGCTGTCTTCTTGGAAAAAGAATCGCTACCAAATCGCTTGATAAAATATCCAAGCAAGAGAAAAATATCCTCCCTGCGATGGCGCAAAGGCGGAATCTTTATGTTGATGATGTTCAGCCGATAATAGAGATCGCTCCTGAATCGGCTCTCCTCCACTTCTTTCTTTAAGTTCCTGTTGGTCGCACATACGATGCGGATATCGATAGGGATCTCCTTGCTTCCGCCCACTCTGGTAACGCACTTGGTCTCCAGCACCCTGAGCAGGGCGACCTGCTGGGACATGGGCATTTCTCCGATTTCATCCAGAAAAAGAGTCCCACCGGAGGCCTGTTCAAACTTTCCGGCCTTGCCTCCTCTGGACGCTCCCGTAAAGGCCCCTTCCTCATAGCCGAAAAATTCGCTACTGATCAGTTCCGTGGGGATGGCCCCACAGTTCACGGCAACAAAAGGCCCGTTGACCCGCTTGCTGCTGTTGTGGATCGCTTGAGCAAACAGTTCCTTCCCCGTGCCGCTTTCACCTTCGATGAGCACGGAACACTCCCCGTCGGCAACGGCCTCCGCATATGTTTTCTGTCCGATCAACTTGGGATTTGTGGTGATAATATCGGAAAATTTATAGATGGCGGAATCCCTACGGTTTGGCGCGTCCATACCTCTGGAGTTTTTCACCGGAGCAAAAACTCCCGATCGTTCCAGCTTTTCATTGGCCTTCTCCAAGGCTTTGGTCTTTTCTGCGATTTTTTCCTTCCACTGAGTGATATCCACACCCAGCTCCTGAAATTCCAGGAGCTCCCCTTCCTCGGAAAAGAACGCTTTACCTACATACTGGATCCAGATGATCTTCCCGTCCACCCTTTTGGACCGTCCTTCTATCCGGTAACTGGGGTTTTCAGGGGTGACGATGTTGTGCATGGTGCACGTCTCTCTGTCCTCGGGAATGATGAAGTCAAAACAACTTCTGCCCACTGCCTCCTCAGGAGTGACGCCGTGGCAGATACAAAAAGCTCTGTTGACATATTTAATATTGCCAACCGCATCTTCTATGATGACGATCTCCGATAGATTATCAAAATTTTTAAGATGCTCGTTATTCATGTTCCACCTTTCTACTGCTATCATGATACAATGAATATCTTTTCCCTTCAAGGCTAATAAAAGAGGAAGAGGACGCAAAGCACATGCCCTGCATCCTCTTCAAGCGAATATATGGGTAGTTATCGTTTCAGGCCGATGCTATCCAGTTTCCC
>JBMNVE010000068.1:0-9034 GCA_050946655.1 Anaerovoracaceae bacterium | reverse complement strand
CTCCCCTGCACTGTTCATTCGTGTTTCTACATCGACCCAGAGGATGCCCCCATGTCTTCCCGGATTTTGCTGAAATCGGGCCTTCAGAGTATTGATGATTTTCTGCTTCTCATCAGGATTCAGTTCCTTCATTGCTCTTCCTCCTCGGCAAGTAAAACGAACCGAAATCCCTTTGGGACTATTTCGAATTCGGTCCTGCCGGCATCTACGATCTCCCCGTCTACTGCCATGCGCATGGTGTCCTTCACAGGGGCCACCGTTATTCTTCTACATTGTAGATATTCAACGACTTCCTTCCCCTTCTTGGTCTCAAGATGGGTCCCCTTTGCGTATTTGGGGAAGAGACTGACAAAAACACGCCGGGAAACATTCTTGACAATGCTTACATCCATGAGGCCGTCATCGGTTTGCGATAGTGGCACCCCTTTTACTCCGCCACCACAATAACTCCCATTGGCAATGGCGATGAGAAGAATAGGTTCTGTGATTCTTGTGCCGTCTTCCAACTCTATGGTCAAATGAGCTCCCTCCTTTTTGATGAGGATGATCAGGACACCCAATAGATAGGCAAATGACCCACCGATGAGGGGTTTCTTCTTCAGTCTGGATGTCATGTCCACCACATTGCTGTCAAAGCCAACATTGAACATATTGGCACAGTAACGGACTCCTTCTTGAGAAGTGTAACGAATCAAATCACAGTCCACTGCGGTTCCAAGCATTTGTCCTCGTATATCCCCGAAATCACCGGGGAAGTTTCGAACAAAATCGTTTCCCGTCCCCTTGGGGACGGATGCAATTTCCACATGGGGGAAACCGTAGGCTCCGTTGATGATTTCGTTGAGGGTTCCGTCACCGCCACAGGAATATATCCTGATGCTTTCATGGGAAGCGGCAGCTTGTCTCGCCTTATCCTCTCCATCTCCTAGTCCTTTGGTCTGGTATATCTCTATGTCCAGTGCCAGTTCTTCCCCGAGAGCCAGAATCTTTTCTTGAAGTTTGATCGCCTCTCCCTGTCCGGCAGCAGGATTAATGATAAACAAATGTTTCATGGAATCATTCTACCTTTATTTCTTTTACAAATCAATAGAATGGGGTATACTTGTACATGTGAGAAAAGGAGACAAACTATGGACACAAGAATCAAAAAATTATCGAAACTCCTGGTGGAGTATTCCTGCAACATACAGAAAGGTGAAAAAGTCCTGATCAGTTATGAAGGTGCCGATACAAAGCCCTTAATCAAGCAGCTGATCAAGGATGTCTATGCTGCCGGCGGTTTTCCCTACGTAGAAATCCGAGATTCCTCCATTACCAGAGAGATCCTCCTGGGTGCGGAAGAAGAACAGATCGCATTCAGAAAAGAATATGAGTTGGCACAGATGAAAGGCATGCAAGCCTACATCGCCGTAAGAGGGAGCGACAATAGCTCCGAACTGGCCGATGTGCCCGCTGAGAAAATGAACATGTACACCAAGACCCTGCGCCCAGTGCAGGACTACCGTGTGAACAAGACAAAGTGGGTGGTCCTACGCTATCCCAACAACGCCATGGCGCAGCTGGCCGGTACAAGTTTAGAGAGTTTTTCCGACTTTTATTTCGATGTTTGCACCTTGGACTACGCAAAAATGTCCAGAGCTATGGACGCTTTGGTAGAGGTGATGAATCGAACGGACAAGGTCCACATCACAGGACCGGGAACGGACCTGACCTTTTCCATCAAAGGGATCCCCGCCATCAAGTGCAGCGGTGAAAGAAATATCCCCGACGGAGAAGTTTACACCGCACCGGTGCGGGATTCCATGAACGGAGTCATTTCCTACAACACCCCATGCGAAGAGCAAGGGTGCAGTTTTGAAAACATTGTCTTTAGAGTGAAGGACGGTCGCATCATTGAAGCAGGATGCAACAACGATGCTCGCCTCAATGAGCTATTGGATACCGACGAATCAGCCAGGTACTTCGGTGAGTTTGCTTTGGGGGTGAACCCCTACATCCTCCATCCCATGAAGGATACTCTTTTTGATGAAAAGATCAGCGGCAGTTTCCACTTGACTCCCGGGGCCTCCTATGAAGATGCCTTCAACGGCAATAAGTCCGCAGTTCACTGGGATCTGGTGATGATCCAACGGGAAGACTACGGTGGCGGAGAGATCTGGTTCGATGACGTGCTCATCCGAAAAGACGGGATATTCGTGCTCCCTGAGTTGGAGTGCCTCAATCCGGAGCACCTGAAGTAGCAGATTTCTGTTATTTTATCCTTCGATAAATCATGTCCATCATGGCAAGCATGGCGTAGTTGCGATTCCACCCTCTACTCACGTTTCGCATGAGTATCTTTTTGCATGTAGTTTCCCCTGCAAAACAGAGGGCGATATACACCAGACCCACAGGCTTTTGGGGAGTTCCCCCATCAGGCCCTGCAATACCGGTGACAGCAATGCACACATCACTTCTGGTGACCCTAAACAGCCCTTCCGCCATCTCCCTTGCCGTCTCTTCACTGACGGCACCGAAGGCATCCAGTGTTTCCTGACGGACACCCAGCTCTTCCACCTTTGACCGGTTACTGTATGTCACAAGCCCTCGATCGAAGGATGCGGATATCCCCGGCACATCAATGATGGAACTGGCAAATAATCCTCCGGTGCAGGATTCTGCAGCGGACAGGGACAATTTTTTTTCCAGAAGAAGGTTTCCAACTACCTGAGGAAGGTCTTCCCCTTCCACACTATATATGAAGTCACCCACGTGCTCCCTGACGTTTTCCACCATCTCATCCACGGCCACTTGTGCTTCTTCTCTGGTGCTCCTTTTGGATGCGATCCGCAACAGGCACTCTCCTTCCTTGGCATAAGTTGCCAAAGTCGGATCCTTCTGGCCATCGATGAGATCCATGAGGGTAGTTTCCAGTTGAGATTCTCCGATGCCGTAGGTTCTCACATCGCGAAAGACCAAAAAACCGTCCGACTTAGATTCCAAAAAAGGCCTTACCTTGCCTTCGTACATGGCCGTCATTTCCCTGGGCGGTCCCGGCATGCACACCACATACTTTCCGTCTTTTTCCAGGGCAAACCCGGGAGCAGTTCCTTGATCATTTTTGAAGACCACCGCTCTGCTGGGCATATACGCCTGTTTCAGATTGTTGCTGGTCATTGGTCTATTCATCCGCTTAAAGGCCGCCTCTAAATCTTCTAAGGACTCTTGATGAACCACCAATTCATCACTGAGTACTTGACATGCGATTTCCTTGGTCAAGTCATCCTGAGTAGGCCCCAACCCTCCTGTGGTCAGGATCAGGTCGCAATCACGAAAAGCAAGCTCCATGAGCTCCTTTAATCGCCTGGGATTATCCCCTGCCGTATAGTGATAAAGTACATCATGACCCAGCAAGTTCAGTTGCTGGCTGAGAAAAACCGTATTGGTATTTACTGTCTGACCCATGAGCAACTCTGTGCCCACACTGACTATGGCTGTTTTCATTTGTCTTTCCTCTTTTTCCCTTACATTCCCTGCGCTGTAAAGACACTTCTGTTCTTTACCACATATTCCACACCGCTGACTACGGTCATCACCACAGATGCCCACAAGAAAATCTGGTCCATGGGTATACCTGTATACACAAATGGCCAGTTAAGAAGTAGGAGAAGAGGAACCGCAATCATCTGCAGGATGGTCTTGATCTTGCCTGTCGCCCCGGCTGCAATCACCAGGCCGTCAGCAGCAGCTACCGTCCGAAGGCCGGCGACGGTAAACTCTCTGGCCAGGATGACAATGAGCATCCAGCCTGCCACCTCTCCTGCTTCCACCAAAAGGCAAAGGGCTGATATCACCAGCACTTTATCCGCCAGTGGATCCATGATCTTGCCGAAGTTGGTCACCAGTCCTCTTTTTCTGGCGATATATCCGTCCAGAAAATCCGTTGCCGATGCCAGGATAAAGAGTATTGCAGAAGAATACCGAAATCCCAGTAGAAACAACACGATGAATATAGGCACGGCGATGACCCTGGCCATCGTCAATTTATTTGGTAAGTTCATATCTCTACTCCCGTTAAATCATAATCAAAGGCATCTTCGATCTTTACCAAGACCAAGTCGCCGAGCTGCAAATCTCTACGGCTGATAAAGAGCACTTGGTTGTCGATCTCCGGTGCATCATACCTGCTGCGTCCGTAGTAGCTTCCGTCTTCCTCACGGCCCTCTACCAGTATCTCCAGTGTCCGGCCGATTTTTTCCCTGTTCTTTTCCAGAGATATCTCCATCTGACGGCGCATGATGGCATCCTTCCGTTCATCTTTTGTTTTCTCTTCCACCTGCTCTTCCATCTCCGCTGCAGGGGTCCCCTCTTCGGGGGAGTAGGTGAAGACACCCAGTCGTTCAAAGCGTACTTCTTCCACAAAGTCCAAAAGTTCCTCGAACTCTTCCTCTCCCTCCCCGGGGAACCCTGTAATCAATGTAGTTCGGATATGGATATCCGGCATTGCCCGGCGGAGTTTGCCGATGGATTCTTGTATCTTCTCCCGGGAAGACCGCCTATTCATGGCTTTAAGGATCTTATCCGAGGCATGCTGTAGAGGCATATCCAAGTAATTACAGACCTTTTCTTCCCGTGCCATTACCTCTATCAGCTCATCGGTCAGTCGCTCTTCATAGCAGTACATGAGGCGGATCCAGCTGATGCCCTCCACCTTGCACAGTTCCGACACCAGTTCATGAAGGACGTATCCTCCGTACAGGTCGATCCCGTAAGCGGTGGAGTCCTGAGCGATAAGGATGATTTCCTTTGTCCCTGCAACAGCTAAAGCTTCCGCTTCAGCCAGTATCTCCTCCTTGGGCCTGCTTCGATACGGTCCTCTGATGGATGGAATGACGCAGTAGGTGCAGTGGTTATCGCAGCCTTCGGATATTTTGATGGTCGAGGAATAAGGATTGGCATCCAGCCGCCTTGCTCCTGTGTCCATTTCCTTTTCATATAGGTTGAGATATTTTTCTCTCCTGCCCTTTTCATGGCCAGCTAAAATTTCCGGCAACTGTTCATAGTCGTTGACACCTAAAAAGATATCCACTTCCGGCATTTCCTCAAATAGTTCGTCCCCGTATCGTTGGGAAAGGCAGCCGCTGACGATGAGCATCTTATCGTAGGCCGCCATATCAAATATACATTGGATGGACTCTTTCTTTGCGTCATTGATAAAGCCGCAGGTGTTGACCATGATGGCATCTGCATCTCGGACTTCATCGATTACCTGATGTCCGGCTTCTTCCAATATGCCACCCACCACCTGTGAGTCATTGAAATTCTTTGGACAGCCTAAGGTTTCTATGTAGATTTTCATGAAAATCCCTCATTCTTCATTTCTTCCCATCTGTCTTCGCTGATCAAGACCTGCCGCGGCCGCGAGCCGTCCTGTGGCCCGATGATCCCTCTTGCTTCCATCATATCGATGATCCTGGCAGCTCTGTTGTAACCCACCCGAAATCTTCTCTGGATCATGGAAACCGATGCTTGTCCCGCAGATATCACCGTTTCTATGGCATCGGGAAGCAGTTCATCTTCTTCCTCATTGCCATCATAGCTGTTGCCCTTTTCGATCCGCTCCATGACGGCCTCGTTGTAGTCCGGCTCTTCTCCCTGTTCCTTTACAAAGGCGATAAGGCGCTCCACTTCCTCGTCGGAAACAAAAGGCCCTTGGATCCGCTTTGGTTTGTTTAAGTCTTGAGGTTTAAACAACATATCTCCGTTGCCCACCAATTTTTCCGCACCGGCCATATCGATGATGGTGCGGGAGTCGATTTGGGAAGATACCATAAAGGCGATCCTGCTGGGGATGTTGGCCTTGATCAGACCGGTGATCACATCTACAGAAGGTCTCTGGGTGGCCAAAATCAAATGCATCCCGGCGGCTCTGGCCAGCTGGGCCAGCCTGCAGATGGCATCCTCCACTTGAGAGCTGGCTACCATCATCAGGTCCGCAAGTTCATCGATGATGATGACGATCTGGGGTAGGATCTCTTCCTTCTCCCCTTCCTTCTTCATCAAACTGTTGTAGGCACCAATGTCTCGCACCCCGCGAGAAGCAAATTTCTTGTACCGATCGGTCATCTCCGCCACAGCCCACTGGAGGGCAGACGCTGCCTTTGTGGAATCGGTTACCACAGGGATGAGTAGATGCGGAATACCGTTGTAATTCCCCAGTTCCACCATCTTAGGGTCGATCAATACCAATTTGACCTCTTCCGGTCTGGCCTTGTAAAGAATACTGGCAATGATGGTGTTGATGCATACCGACTTTCCCGATCCGGTGGCACCGGCAATGAGCATGTGGGGCATCTTGCCTAAGTCGGCCACCACAGCATTGCCTCCGATATCTCTACCCACGGTAAAAGCCAGTTTTGATTTGTGGTCTCGGAACGCAGTAGAACCGATGATCTCCCTCAGGGAAACCATCTGTCTGCTTTCGTTTTCGATTTCTATTCCCACCGCCGCCTTGCCCGGTATGGGTGCTTCAATACGAATGCTCCTGGCCCGCATGTTCAGAGCAATATCATCAGCAAGACGGGTTATGCTCTGGACTTTAACACCCCTAGCCGGCTCAATTTCGTATCTGGTTACGGAAGGGCCGGAAATCACGTTGACTACATTGGCATCCACACCAAAACTCTGAAGCGTGGTCTCAAGGAGCGTCGCTCTTTCCGATAGATTCTCGCGCATCCCTGTCTTAGTAGGCTCCTTGCTTGCCGCATTGAGAAGATCCACAGGAGGTTTTCGATATCTTCCCCTCTTTGCGGGAGAAACCGTCACCTCCGTATCTTCCTTCTCTGTTTCACTTTTGGCCGTGGCCACACTGGCCCCACCGATGGCTACATGGCCATGGGCAGCAGCTGTTTCCTCCGGTGTCCTCTTGATGAAGCCGTCGAACTCCGGCTCCGGTTCCGCAACAGGTTCAGTGGGGAGCTCAGGCTGGGTGATGCTTGAGGGCTCTGAACCGTCCAGCCCGTATCCGCCGCTCTTGTCTCTATCTTCGAATATAGTATCATCCTGCATTAGATCAAGGATCTTCTTTTTATTTTCCGGTAACTTCTTCCATTCCTTTGCGTTAAGCTTAGGACGGATCTTGTCCGAGGGTATAGGCTTGATTTGCGCCAACTCTTCGGCTCGCTTGGAAGGCGGTGTATAGTCCATCTCCACCTGCCTGCCTGCGGCCTGGACCGCTTCTCTCTTCTTGGCAAGCTCCGCTTCTTCCTTCGCCTTGGCTTTCTCCTGCTCCATGATTGCGGCCTTGGCCTCGGCTTTTCTGTCCCTTATGGCTGCCTTTCTTTCCTTGGCCTTCTCAAAGAACTTGGCCATTGGCGTATTGAACAACAGAAGCAAGCAGATAAGCGCAATGACAACGGCAAAAATATAAAGCCCGGGCAAGCCGATGAGCTTGTAGATCCCGCTACCCACATACATACCAAAGACACCGCCGTTTAGCAGTTCTCCTCCCTGATCATAGACTTCACCTATGCCAAGGATCCCGTACTGCATGCCTTCCACATATCTCCCGGCATTGATCAAATCGATCATGAGAAATAGGACCGTGACCAAAAGCACCGTCTTTAACCTGAATTTTGAGGTAACCTTGGTGAACATGAGCACCGCATAGAAAATCAATATGTAGGGAAGGAAATAAGCGCCAAAACCAAAGAGACCCTTTAAAAACAATCCCACACCTTGGCCCACCGCGCCGGCGAACTTGGTCTGAACGGCAATGACCATAAAGACGCCCAAGGCAAGTATGATGATGGCTGCGATTTCATCCTTGACGCGATGCTCCGTCTTGGGCGCCGCTGTCTTTTTATTTTTTGAACCGGGTGGCCTTCCCGGCCTCCTCTTCTTTTCCGTCATAAACAGTATTCCCTTTCTCTACCTTTGATTATGCGAAAAATATCCCGTAGATAAGGACAAAAGCCCCCAGTGTCCAGGTATAAAAACTGAATCCGGTCAGCTTCTTGTCCGACACGATTTTGATCATTGCCCTGATAGCAACATATCCGGAAATAGCCGATACAATGACCCCTACCAGTAAAGGGCCTATGGTGACTCCATCTAGACCTGCCTTGATCGCCGCCGGAAATTCTACCACAAAGGATCCCAGTATGGCGGGGATGGACAAGAGAAAAGCGAATTTCACTGCAAATTCTTTTTTCAATCCGGTCACCAGTCCGCCGAATAGCGTTGCTCCCGATCTTGAAATGCCCGGTGTAATGGCCAACCCTTGCATGATACCCACGAATATGCCGCTTCGAAATTTCATCTCTGTTTCCAGCTTTCTTCCCCTACTCATCCGCTGTGCTATCCACAATATCGTTCCGGTGAAAAGCAGACCGATGCCGATGGCGATGAGGGAAAGATACATTGCCCCAAAGATGTCCTTCAAGAAGAACCCCATAAGTGCCGTAGGGATAGTCGCTACAATGATCATGAAACCCATCCTCCTGGTGGGATTAGCGTTGATCCTAAGTCCTCTACCGGAAAAAACGTCCTTGATACATCTTCCCAGTTCAAGAATCAATTCCCAAATGTCCCGCCAATATACGACAAAAACAGAAATCAATGTCCCTAAATGCAGCATGACGGCAAAAAGCAAAACGCTTTCTCCCTCTATCCCAAAAAAATATTGAAGCAAGGCCAAGTGTCCCGAACTGCTGATGGGTAAAAACTCACCAAGGCCTTGGACCAGCCCCAAAATAATCGCCTGAAAATATGTCAATGTTACCTCCTAAAAGTACGTTCTGATGCTAACAACGTATTATACCATAACTAAAGGTAAGTTTCACCAAAAACTGCTCGATTATTCATCATCCCCATCATTGCCGATCTTCTAAAACTTCCCTTGACACGGGCAATTATGGTATACTGTAACCATAAAATTTAAAGAGGTTTTATGAGGTATGATTATGAAGAAAAAATTATCTATTATCATCGTTGTCGTCTTGATGTTATCCTTTGTCGGATGCATTGGCCCGAAAAAACAGGATGGACCCGGCTT
>JBMNVE010000067.1:0-9943 GCA_050946655.1 Anaerovoracaceae bacterium | reverse complement strand
GGGGCTTGCTTCCAAGATTTTGACTTTAACAGATGAAAGCGAAATGTTGTTCGAACAACATTTCGCCTCGTTTCTCCCTATTTCTGGCACAGAAAATCCTGACATTCTCTGCTTTCTTTGGCATATTCCAAATTATATCTGTTCCGACTCGGATAAAACGGAAATCCGACTCTACCCGGTTGCTGTTCCGACACGGCCAACCCGGCACCCGGCTAATCCAAAGTGCCTTTCCCCTCCAGGGCAGTGGCAAAGAACTCCCCGATGAAGGCATATCCCTTCTCCGTGGGGTGGATGCCATCCACAAATTCACCGCAAGCCTTGTAGGCCTCCTGCAGGTCGGCAGTGAGATAAGGGCCGCCCATGAAGATCTCCCGCAGCCGCTCCAACTTGCCGTTGATCATGTGATAGTCGATGTTTTGTCTCTTTAGCCACATCACCGCCGCCTTTTTCGGCTCTGTCAGCATAGGCGTAGCTAAAACCGGCAGGATCCCTGAATCCTCGGCCTTCCGTGCCATGGCAAAGAAGTTCTCACCGCTTTCTTCCGGTGTCATGCCCAGAAACGTAAAGTCAGCAGGTCCGTTTAAAATCAGCACCATGTCCGGCCGGTGATCGATCGCATCCTTCTGAAAACGTGCCAGCAGTTCCCCTGTCGTCTGACTTTCAATGCCGTGATTCAGCACCTCCCATCCGGTGATCTTCTCCAGGACGGCGCAAAAACTTTTTTCCCGAGGCCCCGGCGCACCCCGGACAATGCTATTGCCGATACATACCAGTTTCATTATCATTCTCCTCCATGTTATGTTATACTATCATATACGATTTTGAGATTTTACGAAAGGGACATTCCACACAAAATGAAGCACAGCTATAAACCAAAGGGGGTATGCCCCAGGAAGATCGAATTTGAGTTGGACGGAAACGTAGTTCGCGATATCGCTTTCACCGGAGGCTGCAATGGCAACCTAAAAGCGCTGGGGAAGATTCTTGACGGTTCTACCGTAGAAGAGATTTCTCGCATCTTGGCGGGGAATACCTGCGGTAGAAAGTCCACATCCTGTGCGGACCAGCTGACCCGGGCATTGCGCGCCGCTTTGGAAGAGGAGGCCGGCCAAGAAAAGCAATGAGCAAATTACTTGTTCGCATTTTCATCAAGAACTACAAAGAAACCGGCGACCCCGACGTACGGGAGAGTTACGGCAAACTTGCAGGAGGAATAGGAATCGCCACCAACCTGCTTCTTTGCGTGGCAAAAATCATCATCGGCCTGCTGTCATCCAGCATCGCCATCATCGCAGATGCGGTGAACAACCTATCCGACGCCTCATCTTCCCTGATCACCCTCATCGGCTTCAAGCTTTCCGCTATGCCGGAGGATAAAGACCACCCCTATGGTCATGCCCGCATCGAGTATCTTACCGGTCTGTTTATTTCCATCGGGATCATCCTGGTAGGATTGCTTCTTCTTAAATCTTCGGTGGAGAAGATCATCACTCCTGTTGCCTTGACCTTTACTTGGGCAACCATCGCCGTATTGTTTCTTTCCATCTTGGCGAAGCTTTGGCAGGCACTATTCTATCGATACATGAGCAAGGCCATCCAATCGATCACCCTCAAGGCCGCCGCCACGGACAGTCGCAACGATGTGATCACCACTACGGTGATCCTGGTGGGCGTGATCATCACCAAGTTCACCGGCCTGATGCTGGACGGCTTCCTGGGTACCATCGTCGCCCTCTTTATCATTTGGTCGGGAGTCCAGTTGATCCGGGAGACCACTTCCCCCTTATTGGGTGAAGCTCCCGATGAGGAACTGGTGCAAGCCATCGTCGATATTATCTATCGTGAGGAGGGTGTCCTGGGCATCCATGATCTTGTGGTCCACAACTACGGCCCCGGGAAGATCTTCGCCTCCATCCACATAGAGGTGGATGCCGATGGAGACCTGATGGAGAGCCATGACATGGTAGACAATATCGAAAGAGAGGTGTCCGCCTCTCTTCACATTCACTTCGTAGCACACATGGATCCCATCCGAACAAACGATCCTCTTCTCAATCAGGTCTCGGAAATTCTGGAAGATACCATTTCCCACATGGATGGGGTGGATAGCTTTCATGACTTGCGCTCCGTGCCCGGTCCCACCCATACCAACATCATCTTGGATTTAGTGGTCAGGCAGGACTGCGAAATGAGAGAAGAGGAAATTCAAAAGCGGTTGGAGTCGGCAGTCCAAAAGTCCTGTCCCACCTGCTATTTGGTGATCACCTTTGAAAACGCATACACCACTCTCTTTCCAAAGAACCCAAAAAGAGCCGTTTGAAAAGGGTGCTTTTGACACCCTCTTATCTATCAAGTGTTGGAACAGCTAAGAGGAGAATCTCCGCTTCGCTTTTTCCAAGGTTGTATCGATCCCATAGACCGTAAAGGCCAAACTACCCCACCGGCACATGCCAGACCAAAAAACTAACGAGCAGGCTGGCTGCTCGTTAGAAAGATACCTATTTATATTTTTTAGTTCGTCCTGTGTCTCTCCTTACAGGTTCCCATCGGTGATGGTGTATCCTTCGGGGATTTTGAACAGGCTTTCGTCGATCTTAGCATCCATGGCATAGATTTTGATCGTATCCCTAACATCCTCTTCGTCCATGATGAGGATGTATTTCAATTCATCTTTCTCGAAAAGAAATCTTGCCTTTTCAGTACTGGATGAAAACTCTTCAAAATAGTATTTGCTTCCGTCCACTTCCATATCGCCGGCTTTAAACTTTTCGCTTTTCGCCTGTTCTCCGATGACCATAAAAGAACCGATCTGCTTTATGGCTTGATCCATTTCCGCTGAATCAATCAACTTCATCCCCATCTTCATGGAAGGTAGAAGCACATAAAATCCTTCTGCATTGCGGATCATCAGGACCTGCTCACCGGACACGGTTGCCTCGGCATAGAACAAGTCACCCTTTGCCTGCATGTCCATTCGGATAGGCTCGCCCTCCATTTTCATTTCCAGATCCATGTGGTAACCGGTGCTTTCATTGATATCCTTAAATGCAGCCACCGTTCTGGACTCTTTTTTTCCACAAGAACCCAGGGCAAGAACCATGACAATCGCTAATACTACTACGAATGCTCTCTTCATCATAATAAACTCCTTCTCCTACTAAAACATCTCTACGGTGATATTTTACCGTATTCTATTGTCTTTGTAAACGGAAGTTTACCTCATTCCATGGAATACTCGCCTTCCATGACGAAGACCACTTCTTCACAGATATTGGTAGCATAATCGGCGATCCGTTCCAGGTGGGATGCGATGAAAGCAAAGCTGATACAAATATTTGCGTTCCCCGTTTCCTGTGCCAGTTTCAGCTGTTCATCGTAGATTTTGCGGAAAAGGTAATCCACCTCGTCGTCCGCCTTCCATACCTTTCGTGCCAGGCGTAGATCCCTGTTGAGAAAGGCAGCAATGGCATTGTTCACCATATGTGCCGCATTTTCTGCCATCCTGGGAATATCGATCAACTCCTGAAGGTAATCTTCCTTCTCCAAGCGGATGGTAAACTTGGCCAAGGACTCACAGTGATCCCCCATACGCTCCAGGTCCCTGATCATCTTCATTACGGACACGCAGTAACGCAGGTCTGTGGCCACGGGTGCCTGAGTGGCCAGGAAGGTAAAGCAATCCGCATTGATTTCGTCTTCCATATCATCCACTACATCACCTTCATCGATGATCTGTCTTGCAAGTGTAGCATCCCTCTCTTTGAGAGAATCTACCGCACGTATAATATCGCTTTGGATCCGCTGGGCCATCTTCGTGATCTTATCATTGATGGCGATCAATTCTTCGTCCATTTTTGGTCTTAGTGACATTGTTTCTCCTTTCCTTTAGCCGAATCTTCCGGAGATGTAATCCTCTGTTTTTTTGTGGTGAGGATTAGAGAATATTTTTTCTGTATCATCTGCCTCCAGGATTTCTCCCGTCAGGAAAAATGCTGTCCGGTCGGAGATACGTCCGGCCTGCTGCATATTGTGGGTGACGATGACAATGGTATAGTGCTGTACCAGTTCCTGGATGAGGCTTTCAATTTTTGAGGTTGCCACAGGATCCAGGGCAGAGGTGGGTTCGTCCATGAGGACCACCTCAGGATCTACCGCAAGACATCTTGCGATGCACAATCTTTGCTGTTGGCCGCCGGATAAGCCCATGGCGGAAGTATGGAGACGATCCTTTACTTCATCCCACAGTGCCACTTCCCGCAATTTCTTTTCCACTAAAGCATCCAGTTCTTCCTTGTTTTTCATTCCATGGATCCTGGGGCCATAGGCCACATTGCTATATATGCTCTTTGGGAAAGGATTGGGTTTCTGAAATACCATCCCCACATCTTTGCGAAGGGCAATGACATCATAATCCTTCTCGTAGATATCCTTTCCGTCCAGCTTGATATCTCCCTCTATTCTACATCCTGCCACCAGGTCATTCATTCGGTTCAAGCTCCGCAAGAACGTCGATTTACCGCAGCCGGATGGACCGATCAAAGCCGTGATCTGATTTTCGTTGATATCCAGGTCCACCTTTTTCAGTGCCTGGAAATCTCCGTAATAAAGATCCATGTTCCTTATTTCAAATTTCTTCTTCATCTATCTTTACTTCCCTTCCCGCATGGCCCTTTTGCTGATGGCATTTGCTCCTGTGTTGATGAGCAGTACGATGATGATCAGCAGAGCCGCCGTTGCATATGTCTTCGCTTCCGATAAGCCTTCCGATGCCAGCATATAAAGGTGCAGCGCCATGGTCCTGGTAGAATCGAACAAGGACGAGGCCAGCCGCAATGAACCGCCTACGGTGAGCATTACTGCTGCAGTTTCACCGATGGCACGGCCTACACCCAGAATCACACCACTGAGTATACCGGCCCGGCAACTGGGAAGAACTACCCGCACGATGGTATACCATTTGGTTGCGCCCAGGGAGAGGCTACCCTCTCTGTAGGACTGGGGCACCGTCTTTAATGCCTCTTCTGTGGACCTGATCAAGGTGGGCAGGATCATCACCGTCAACGTCAGTGCTCCAGCTAGGATGGACCATCCCATCTTGCAGAACACCACGAAAAAGGCGAAGCCGAATAGCCCAAAGATGATGGACGGAATGCCCGCCAGCACTTCGGTGAAGAACCGAACGATGTTGATCATCCGTCCCGGCTTTGCGTACTCGGTGAAGTACACAGCACCCAGGATCCCAATGGGAGTAGCGATGACAAGGGCCAGCAAGGTCACGTAGAGGGTCCCGATAATGATGGAGAAGATTCCCCCTTCACGCCCCAGCATTTTGGGATCTTCCGTCAAGAATGTCAGCGTGATATGGGGAAGACCTTTCACCAGGATATAGCCCATGATCACGATCAATGCTGCAAGAGTGACCCCTGCCACAAGGTAGATCATGCCAAAATAGCCTCTGGATTTCAGTTTCTTACTCATGCCGCATGCCCTCCAAACCTCTTCATCAATGCCTGTGCAGCAGCGTTAAGCAGAACGATGATGAGGAAAAGTACGATCCCCACTGCAAAGAGTGCCTGCTGATGACTGGGCCCCGCATAGCTCATCTCCATGGCGATGGTCCCGGTCATGGTAGCTACAGGGGAGAGGATGCTCTCCGGGAGAGCCGCCACATTACCGGTGATCAGTAGCACAGCCATGGTTTCTCCGATGGCCCTGCCCATACCCAAGATGATGGAGGAAAATATCCCCGACTTGGCTGCCGGCAGGATCACCTTAGTTACGGTTTCCCGCTTGTCCGCACCGATGGCATAGGATGCCGCCCTGAATTCCATGGGAACGGCGGAGATGGCGTTTTCCGATATACTGACGATGGTGGGCAGGATCATGATGGCCAAAATGATGGCACCGGCCAAAATACTGAATCCCGTTGCCGGTGACTGGGGATTGACCGCCAGTGCAATATTTCGGATGAGGGGTACCAGGACCACCAGTCCGAAAAAGCCATAGACCACCGAAGGGATCCCGGCAAGAAGTTCCACTGCCGACTTGAAGATCCGCGCAACTTTTTTGTTGGCTACCTCTGCCAGAAACACAGCGCAGCCTACGCCGGTGGGAATGCCGATGATCAGCGCCCCCAGGGTCACCGCCATGGTCCCCGCAATAAGGGGCAGGATACCATAACTGTTGTTTGTGGGAGACCACGTGCTTCCAAGGATGAAGCTGATCGGCCCCTCCGATTTCAAGACGGGCAAGCCCGAGGCAAAGATGAATACCGTAATAAGAGCAACCGCTGCTACGGAAACAGCGGCGCAAATCAGTATTAGTTTCTCTATTACTTTTTCACTGCTCTTCATTATTGCTCCTATTTAACGGGGATGAAGCCATTCTCTTCAACCATCTTCTGTCCTTCTTCGCTCATTACCCAGTCGATAAATGCCTGTGCTGCTGCGTCTGCTTCTTTCGGTGTCACATAGATAAAGGGCCGGGAGATTTTGTATGTTGCATCCAAAACAGTTTCCTTAGAAATTTCTACTCCCTCAACCTTCAATGTCTTTACATCCTTGTTGACTGCCTCAAGAGAAACGTATCCGATGGAATTAGGTGTGGTGCTAACGGTTTCCAGTGCCGCACCTGTAGATGGCTGAACAATTGCCTTATCTGTGGTCTTGTCAACTTCTTCGCCTGCATCATCCTTTTCCAGTACTCCGGTGATTTCGGTGAATGCTCCTCTTGTTCCGGAACCTTCTTCTCTGCTCACTACGGAAATCGCTGCGTCTTCTCCGCCAACTTCCTTCCAGTTGGTGATCTCTCCGGTGAATATCCCTCTGATCTGTTCGATGGTCAGGTCATCTACCTTTACGTCCTTGTGTACGACTACGGCAACGCCATCCTTTGCGATCACGTACTCGTTTCCAATGTCAGCCTTTTCCTCATCCTTTACCTCTCTGGAAAGTGCGCCGATCTGTGCGATTTCTTCCTTGAGAGATTTTGCTGCCTGGCCGGATCCTCCGCCCTGTACGGTGATGGTCACATTCTCATTGGACTTCATATATTCTTCAGCAAGTGCTTCAGACAAGGGCTGTACCGAGGTGGACCCCGCGATGACGATTTCTCCGCCTTCTTCCTTCTTGTCATTACATCCGGCCATGATGCCCGCTGTCATTAGTAGTGCCAGCCCAAGCGCCAAAATCTTCTTTGTTCTCTTTTTGATCATTTCCTGTTTCCTCTCTGTGCATTTCCGGTGCTTCTTCGCACCTCTTTTGTTACTATATCTTTGCGTTGTTACATACAGCATACTATGGGAGTGTTAAGAGAATTTTAAGAAACCTGTTAAGTTCACGTTAATTGGGTTAAGTCTTTGTTAATTCAGTGAAAACTCCAAGGCATTGCCATTGCTTTGTGCCGGAGCTCTCGTTGACAAAGGGCTTCCCGTGTCATACTCTTAATAGGTAGGGAAAACAAAACCGTTTATGCCGGAAGGATTGAGAAGAGCAATGGACGATCACTATCCACGTTTAGGTTTCGGCTGCATGAGACTGCCCAAAAGCATCCCATCCAGCGAGGCACTCATTATGCGAGCACTCCGGCTGGGTGTGGATTATTTTGACACCGCCTATATCTATCCGGGAAACGAAGAGCTCCTGGGGACCATTCTGGAGAAAAATCACTGCCGTGATCAAGTAAAGATCGCCACCAAGCTTCCCCATTATCTCATTAAGAAGAAGGATGATATGGACCGCTACTTTGACGTGCAGAAGAGGCGGCTGAAAACATCATATATCGACAACTACTTGATCCACATGCTTCCCGATGTAGCCATATGGCAAAGACTGGTGGACTTGGACATTCTCTCATGGATCCGGGAAAAGAAAGCTTCCGGAGAAATCAGGAAAATCGGGTTCTCCTTTCACGGCAGCACAGAAAATTTTCTGGCCCTTCTGGATGTTCACCCCTGGGATTTCTGCCTCGTCCAGTACAACTACATGGACGAGACTTCTCAGGCAGGAAGAATCGGTGTGGAAACGGCACACAAAAAAGGGATCCCGGTAATCATCATGGAACCTCTTCGAGGAGGCCTTCTGGCAAACAATCTTCCCCCAAAGGCATTGCGTCTCATGGGTGAATACAAGGACGGCTCGTCTGCCAAGACTTGGACCCCGGCGGAATGGGCCCTGCGATGGCTTTGGGATCAGGAAGCCGTCACCTCCATCCTGTCGGGAATGAACCAAATGGACATGCTGGAAGAAAATGTCCGCATCGCAAGAGATGCCGGGCCAGACCATTTGACCCATCAACAAAGAGAGTTTTATCAAGCACTGAAAGCCGCCGCGTGGGAAAATATCCCGGTAGACTGTACAGGATGCGGTTACTGCATGCCATGTCCCTACGGTGTCAACATCCCCGCCTGTTTTCGCTGCTATAATGCGGCCACCTTGGACGGCTATGCAAAAGCCTTCAAGGAGTACATCATGACCACATCTTTCACCGAAGAAGGCACCAATGCCGGCCGCTGCGTGAGCTGTAATGCCTGCGTCAGTCGTTGCCCCCAAAACATCCCAATCCCTCGGAAATTATCTCGGGTCAAAAGAAAGTTTGAACATCTTCCCTACCGGCTTGCGAGAAAAATCATTCTCGCAAAGTTCACACGGAAAAAGTGATTTTACCGTCAACAGGGAGCGCACCTTATCTTGGCTTAACGTATTGACACCAACGCTTTTAAAGGGGTGAGCTATTGGAAATCAGAATGTATCGGCAATCAGATTGTAAAATATTTACAGAACTATTTTATAATACGGTTCATACTGTTAATGCAAGAGATTATACAGAAGAACAGTTAAATGTATGGGCAACTGGGGAAGTGGATTTGGAGAAATGGAACCAGCCATTACAAGAGCATTTTAGTGTTGTTGCCGTTGATAACGGAATTATCGTAGGATTTGGCGATATAGATAAAACGGGTTATCTTGACCGTTTATTTGTCCATGCTAATTATCAAGGAAATGGGATTGCAACAGCTATTTGCAATCAGTTAGAACAATCGGTTCAAGGAAATATCATTACCCATGCTTCTATTACGGCAAAACCTTTTTTTGAAAAGAGAGGATATAGCGTTGTTAAAGAACAAGCAGTAGAACGTCAAGGAATTTTCCTTACAAATTATATTATGGAAAAGAAAAGATAAATCCTGTTTTATTGAGTTGATGACAGGATGGCGGTAATAGGTATTGACTATCTCGCCGCCCCGTCTGTTATCGCTCAATATCCTGCGCCTTGCGTGCGCAGTGCTCCAAAATAGCCCTCCAGGTATTCTGTGTCACAAAACACTTCCAGGGACTTGACTTTCCCCCAGGAAATCGTGATCACATCATAATCCCCACGATTCAATCATGGCTTTCCACCTCTCTTGTGGTATACTTTCAGGAGAAACCGAGGGAAAACCATGCACTATGTCTATATCGTTCAATGTACAGACCAAACCCTATACACCGGATGGACCACCGACATCGAAAAACGTCTGACCGCCCACAACGAGGGCCGAGGAGCCAAGCGCACCAAGGGCAGAGGGCCGGTTGTTTTAATGTATCTGGAAACCTTTGAAGACAAGGGTGCAGCCCTTCGTCGTGAAATGGCCATCAAGAAACTTAGCCGTCAGCAAAAAATCCAATTGATCAAAGAAAGCCATTTAGACTCCCCTCTATAGGCCGCAAAGCCATCCCTAGGCCGATTCGCTTAATCCGGGCAAAAACTCCCAACGGACAAAAAGAAGCCCCCCCTCTTGGGAAGAGCCTCTCTGATCTCATCTTATCTTCTACTTGTATGCTTTTTTCACGTATGGGCTGGTACTGGCCTTGAGCATCCCTCCGTAGCCCAGTTTGAACCCTACCACATCTCCCACCTGATAAGCCTTGTCCGACCGGGTCACATCCAGAATCAGGTGATCGGA
>JBMNVE010000066.1:0-10154 GCA_050946655.1 Anaerovoracaceae bacterium | reverse complement strand
GCAAAGAGACAGATGGCTTTACTGAAGACAGCGTAAGGGATCATTCGGAGATCTGGATGACAGGAGTTTATACAGGAAATGAATTTACACACAAAAAGGGACTTGACCCCTCATACCAATGATACCCAAGATTTTAGCCGTGCAGACTATTTAGTCAACACACGATCGCCCTTGGACAGCAGAGAAAAGTCCAACCGGTGAGGTTCAGCAAGGACGCGATTTAAAAAGTTGGGGCAGAGACTTTCCTTCTCTCCGCCCCAACTTTTATGATGGGCAATTTTTAGTTACCGATGGGTGATGATCCTCCATTACGCCATCATAGCCTTTTCTGCTGCGATTTTCTCCGCCTCTCTTCTTGCCAAAACCTTCTGATATTCTTCTTCTGTCATTTTTTCCATACTGATTCCGGTAAAGCCGTAGAAGATGGATACTAAAGGATTACACAGGTTCAGGAAGCAATAGGGCATGTAGGTCAAGGTGGCAACCCCTAGGGTCGCGGACATATAGGCTCCGCAAGTGGTCCAGGGGATCAGTCCCGATGTCATGGTCCCCGCGTCCTCCAGCACCCTGGATAGGTTTTTGTTCTTTAGCCTTCTATCCTCGTAGATCTCCTTGTACATTCTTCCCGGAACCACGATGGCCACGTACTGGTCCGCACAAAGCAGATTGGTGGCGATGCAGGTGGCTACGGTGAGAAGGACCAGAGATCCGGTCCCCTTGACAAACCGCATAAAGCTCATGACCAGAGTATGGATCATATTGGACGAATCCAGTACACCGGCAAGGATCATTGCGCAAAATACGATGGTAATGGGGTACATCATAGATTTCAGACCTCCCCGAGTAAGCAGACTATCTACGAACTTGACGCCCGTCTCCGATACATAGCCGTCATACATGACATAAGTCATGGTCTCCATGAAGTTGGTTCCTTGGAGGAACACGGCACACAGGGCACCTAAGAGGGCTCCTGCGAACAAGCCCGGCAGTGCGGGAATTCGGAAAATCACCATCACAATAACGAATGCAGGCGGGATGAGCAGAATAGGTGAAATGTAGAAGTTTTCCTGCATCACCTTCATCAGCTCTGTAACTTGTGCCGTATCCGTCGATCCGCTATAGCGCATCCCGATGATACCGAACAGGATCACCGCGATGATCAGGGAAGGGGTTACTGTCCACACCATGTGCCTGATGTGATCAAATAGGTTGGACCCCGCCATGGCAGGAGCCAGATTGGTAGAGTCGGATAGAGGAGACATCTTGTCTCCGAAATAAGCGCCGGAAATGATGGCACCCGCCGTGATGGGCAAGGGGATCCCAAGCCCCGAACTGACACCGATGAGGGCGATGCCCACGGTGCCGGCGGTGGTCCAGGATGATCCGGTGGCCAAAGATACGATGGCACAGATGATACAGGTAGCCACCAAAAAGATCCCCGGCTTCAGCAGCATCAATCCGTAGTAGATCATGGTAGGCACTACGCCCCCTTCGATCCATGTTCCGATAAGGCATCCTACTGCAAGCAGGATCAGACAGGCTTGCATGGCTCCGTCGATACTGTTCAATATTCCTTTTTCCAAGTAACTCCACTTCCATCCGTTTAAGATGGCGACGATGGCGGCAACCGCACCGCCACAGATCAGTGGGATTTGAATGTAACCATTATACCCGATTACCGTGTACAGCAATGCCGCCACAACAAAAACGATGACGATCAGAATTTGCCACATGGGTATTTTTCTTCCCATTGTATCCTCCTCTCACTATTTAAAATAACATTTTCAAGATTTGTGGGTTTTTAAGGTTTTGCTTCTCTCTTTGGACAAACTCCTTGTCTGTCTACTTGAGTCCCGCTCTTTCCTTGAATCTCTCCACACTATTGATCTTGATATCCAACGCTTCTGCGATGCGGAACTTGGCTTCCATCCCTATGTTCCCCGTTGCGTCGGGTTCCATGTTCCCCAGGCCGAATCCTCTTTCTTCCCGGATATCGGACATGGTCACCACATCGCTGAGTTCTTCCAGGGTGATCCCCAGCTTGTTCGCTACATACGCCTTGGCTTCGTTGATTTTCATCTTTTTCGAAAGCTGCATGCGGAAGACCATATCTCCTGCCGTCCGTACACCGCCCATACTTGCCGCCAGCGCGTGGGCCGCTTCTGCGCCCAAGGGATCGCCGACGCCAATCTACAACCCGTCGGCTTTGCCGATTTCGATGAGGCACTTATCCGCCCTGGTCACCGCATCGGCAGGAAGGTTTTCGCACATGGGGATCCCCCCTACGCCCATTCCCGCATCTACATGCACGGGGATGTTTGCCACCGCAGTAGTGGCCTTGACGAAGGTGCAAACTCTTGCGATGTTCCAAGGGAATGAAGCGTTACAGTTGGTATTCACCACTGCGCCGAATATGGACACTCCCGCCTTTTCCGCCAGAGCCACCTGCTTGTGGGGATAAAGTCCGGCTAGGCGTACCCCGTCGTACTTCAACCTACCGTGCATACCCAGGATAAATTCTCCTGCCATCCCCATAATGACAGGCATATCCGGAAACTCCGAGGTAATTTTCTCTGTTGCCAGCAAGGCCGCTAAAAAGTCCGCATCTCCCGCCGCGCCGCAGGTGTCCAGCTCAATGCCGTCAGCCCCCGCATCGTACATCTGCTTTGCCACGAAGGTTATGTCATCTACGGAATACCCTACGGCTTCTTCCTGTGCCGCCAAGGCTTCTTGTATCTTGCCTTCCGGCAGGAGGACCGCCCAGTTGTCTACAGGGCCGTCAGGCTTGGTGTAGAATCCCAAGTTTGGCATGGCACCGTAGTATACGGGCATGGTGGTCTTGGTGAGCGCATGCTTCAGTACAGCGGCTTCTCTCTTTGCCACCCCTTTTACCGTCTTATAATTGTAATCGCTGTACCCGATATCCACCGAGTCGCCCCCCAGGACCCTTTCGTGGATCATGGCGTTGACGCTTCTCTCTATGGGGATACCGCACTTGGTACTGATCTTGTCTGAGCCGGAGTCATTGGTCGTCACTACTGCATCTTCGGGATGCACCCCCACAACCCCTCCCGGCATGGCGACAATATCGAATATTTTGTCCATTTCTTCCTGAGTAAGGGGATCGATCTTGCCTCTCTTCACCGCGTCTTCCACGCCGGCCTTGATATCCGCCCGAATTTCCTCGGGGGTCATATAGACGATAGACCCATCACCCATTCTTGTGAAAATTTTGTTATCGCTCATTTCGCCTCCTTTCTTCCATTTCCATGGCCTCGGCTTCTCCTTCTTCCACGATTTCACGAATCTTCTTGGCTACATCTGCAGGAAGAGGTTCTACCTCATAGTTCTCCAAGATATGGATGGCTTTTTCTCTAGCTACTTCTGCCATGTCCTTGGATCCGGCTTTCACCCAGTTGTCTCTCATCTTGCGGTTGATCAGCTCCGTAGTGGAAAGATCACTGCGCATATAGTCCCTGGTGTGTTTCTCGCGAAGATACGTTCCGTTTGGACCGACCTTTTTGATGACATCCAGTGCGATGGTCTCTTTGTTGACGGGAATACCCTGAATCACGCGTCTTACCATTTTGACCATCTCCTGATCCGCCAGAAGACTTTCATAGCTCATGGTCATGCCCATTTCCAGCATGCCCATTCCATAGATGACGTTACTGCCCGTCACCGCCGGGAGTAGGGACGTCAATGTTTTTTCATGCCCTAGCTGCATATCCAGACACTTGCTGTCCCCCTATGTCCCGCCAACGTTAGTGGGGATCCCATAGTAGTGACCGATCTGTCCTACCGCCGCACCGCACATGGCGTGTTCGGGAGCGCCTACAGGTGAGGTGGCACTCCTCATGTCCATGATGGTGGTGGATGTTCCGTATAGTATGGGATTTCCCTTGTTGATCAGTTGTGCCAAGACGATCCCTCCCAGGATCTCCGCATTGGTGGTGACCAATGTCCCGGCCAAGGTGACCGGGGTGGTCCCGCCGCAAAGTCCCATGGAAAGAATATCGATGGGAAGGCCGTGCCGTGCGGAGAGCGCAATGATGGATGTTTCATTTTCATTGATCTCCAGGGGGCTGTTGGGGCAGGCGCCCATGGTGATGATAGGTCTTTCCCTTAATTTATCGTGTCCCCCTTGTATTGCCGCAGCCATGTCGATGAACCGTTGCGTGTTCTTAACACCTTCCAGGTCGTGAGCGAAATTCTTGGTGAGATTGTTGAAGACCACTTCCGCCTCATGAAGACTGCGGACCTTTTGGTTTACATCTCCCGCCGTGACAGCGATAGAAAATACATCGGCTGCTTCCATGGAGTCCACGAATCTGGCTACGTTGCCCAGGTCCTCCTTGGTGGATTCTCGACGCTCTCCTGTGTAGGGGTCGATGATGAATACCCCGGTCCCAAAGTTCTTATACGCTACTTTCTTTTTTCCCACCAAGGTGTCGTTTTTCGGATCCCTACCGCAAAGAGTGAACTCCTCGGGGCAAGCCTCGATGGCATCGTTGACCAAATTCCTGGGGAACTTGACCCGATCTGTGGCCTTGTCCACATCACACCCGGCGGCACTGTAGATCTCATGTGCCTCATCCCCGTGTATCTGGAGCCCGTAGTTTTCCATCAGATCCAGGGTCGCCTCGTGGATCGCATCCAGGTCTTCATTCCTGAGGATGTGATATCCGTAGATATCATCATCATGCTTAAATTTACCCATTAGATTTTCTCCTATTATTTGGCGTGCTCGTTGACGTAGTTTACGGTTTCCGTTGCATCTTCACAATAAGCATCGGCACCGATCTTATCGGCCCATCTTGCGGTCACAGGTGCACCGCCCACCAGAGTCTTCACCTGATCGCGGATACCTGCATCCTTCAATGCCTGCTCAATATCCTTTTGCACCGTCATGGTCGTGGTGAGAAGAGCGCTGCTCCCTACAAAGTCCGCGTTTACTTCCTTGGCCTTTTCTACAAAGACTGCCGCCGGGACTTCTCTTCCCAAGTCATGAACTTCCACGCCGTTGGTCTTGACCAATGCCGCAACGATTCCTTTACCGATATCGTGAACATCGCCTTCAACCGTTCCGATGACCATGACGCCCTTGCTTTGGACATCAGAGGAGTCCATCTTGGATTCGATCTCTTCGCTGACCATCTTCATTACATCGCTGGCAAATATCAGTTCCGGCAGGAAAACCTCTCCGGATCCGAATCTATCGCCCAGTTCGCGCATGCCGGCAGAAAACCCCTGGGAAAGCAATTCCACCAAATCAACGCCCTCGTCCTCTGCACGTTTGATGGTATCCATCGCCGCATCTTCATCGATCTCAATGATCGCATCATATGCCATTTTCATAATATCTTCTTTTGCCATAATGACCTCCTGATAACTCAACACAAAATATGCCTTCTACTATATGGTAGTTGATAATCCGCAATAGTTATAGCAGGAGGTATGGATAATTTTGTAATTTCTCTTGACAATTTTTTATCATATTGCCATTCTCCCGTTGCTATGCTATGATAATCCAAACATATTCATAGTTTTTAGGAATAATTCAAGGTGTGAGATGCAAAATTTAATAAAATTGGAAACCTCTCTAGAGGCATTTACCAGAATCACCAAAATTCCCGTTTCCTATTTCGACCCGGATCATCAGTTGAAATGGGAATTTCGAGGAGAAGAAAAACTGTGTCGTTTTTTTGATATGTATCAAGACAAAGACAGCCCTTGTAACAAGGCCCTTTTTTCCGCCATGGAGATTTCCGCCAGTCTGGGCGAACCTTACACCTTTGTCTGCGCATCCGGCATGATCAACATCGCTCTTCCGGTCTTTGTAAGCAAGGAGCTTTTGGGCTACTGCCTGGCAGGTCCCATGGTTATGGGCAATCTCCAAGAAAGCCTCATCAGCAACATCATTGCCTTGTCCGGCTGCAAGGACCAGGTCCTCAGCCAGGTGGTCCTGTTTCTCCGTGACCTGCAAACCTACACACCTAAAGAAGTTTCCTACATATCCACCCTCTTTAACAGCGTGATCCTGTCCTCCGTAACGGAAAACAAGGATTATAAGGCAATCAACGACATTTACAGGGAGCAGCTGCGGATCGGGGAAGATATCCAGAGAAAGAAGAAGGAGAACCATTCCTTGGTGGACTTTTCCCATGAGCTGGAAGATGATTTCTACGCCGCGGTGAAAACAGGAAGTCTGGACGAAGTCCTGCCCCCCTTTGAGCTGCTCTTTGAAGAAATCGTCCTCATGGAAGCGGGTAATCTTCCCGCCATCAAAACGAAGCTATTGAGCATCTTTACCATACTTGCCAGGGCCCATCCGGACACGGAAAGCGACTCTCCCGACGGAGACATTTACTTTGCCGCCATGAACAACATCAACGAAGCCAACAACGTGGGCGAGCTGTTCTCCTTATCCACCAAACTATTGGACAAGCTGATGCAGAGCAGCCTTCCTGTTCTCTATGAAGGTAGTTCCCCTCTGATCCATTCTGCCCTGGAATACATCCACAAGCGGTACGGAGAGAAGATTCGCCTCAGCGATATCGCCCATGAGCTCCACATCAATCCATCTTACCTATCCAGCCTGTTTAAGCAGGAGATGCGGATCACCCTGACGGACTACGTCAGCCATCTGCGGGTGATGAAGAGCAAGGTCCTTCTCATTTCCGGGAACTTGTCCCTTGCCGACATCTCCGCCATCGTGGGCTTTGAAGACCAAAGTTACTATTCCAAGACCTTCAAGCGGATCGAGGGCATGACCCCCCTTCAGTTCCGCAGGGCCTCAAAACAGTAAAGAAAAATATGGACCCGGGTCATTCTGTGGTATAATACCCCTGAAGGAGAACACTGATTTGGATATCTTCGGTTCTATCACCCAAGTGGGCAAACCTCTCATGGAGAGCCTGGCCGGCCTGTTTCAATCCTACCCCCTCATCGCCACCTATTACACTACGGTGATGCGGTGGGTTTTTGTATTGCTGACCCTCTTCATCTTGCTGAAAGCCATCAAGTCCCTTTTGGCGGCGAAAAACCCTTCAGAGATTTGGGCCTATCTTCGCCTTCCCGACGGTTCCATTGCGGCCCTTACCCACTGGGAAAACGTATTGGGAAGAGCCTCCAGTGCCGATGTGCACATCGATGTAATGACCGTGTCCAGAAACCATGGGACCCTGGTGAGAAACGAAAAGGGGGACTGGACATATAACGATCTGAATTCCAAGGGAGGCTCCATGATCGACGGATCTTCCGTGTATAAAGCTACTCCCGTGGAGTATGGAGACACCATCACCATGGGCGGTGTGGACTGCGTTCTTCTCCCGCCCAGCTTGGAGGAAAAGAAGAGGAATCTGGAGGTCCGAAGGAGAAGGACCAAAGCCTTCTCTCCCTGGCCATCCCTGGTGGCCATCACCATCTTCCAGATCCTCACTTGCATCCAGTTTATCGCGGCCAAGGGGGCAGCCTTGCCCTTTACGGTCCTGCTGGCCTTCGGCCTTTTCACCGTGACCATTTGGGTATACTGCAGCATTCTTCGGGGCATGGGCAGCACTTCCTTTGAGATGGAGACCATCGCCTTCTTCCTCTGTACCCTGAACCTTTCCGTGGTTGCTACTTCCGCACCGGAGTCCATCTTCAAGCAACTTATCGCCATCCTTATGGGCTTGGGCCTTTTCTTTGTGCTCTGCTGGTATCTGCGGAATCTAGATCGGGCACTTAAAATCAGGCGGCTTCTGGTGATTATCAGCGTAGCCCTGTTTTTGATCAACCTGATCTTTGGAAGAAGCGACTTTGGCGCAGTCAACTGGGTCAGCATCGGCGGATACAACCTGCAACCCTCTGAACTGGTCAAGGTGACGTTTATCTTCATCGGCTCGGCTACCTTGGATGAGCTATATGAGAAGAAAAACCTGACCCTTTTCATGGGCTTTTCCGTCTTCTGCCTGGGTTCTCTGGCAGTGATGAACGATTTCGGGACGGCGGGGATTTTCTTCGTCACCTTCCTGGTCATTTCCTTCCTGCGAAGCGGAGAGTTTTCTAAACTGATCCTCATCGTAGGGGTGTGCGCTCTGGGGGGCCTCATGGCTATTCGGTTCGTGCCCCACATCATGAACCGGTTCGCCACGTGGACAAAGGCCTGGGATTTTCCCGATGCAGGGGGTTTCCAGCAGGTCCGCTCCATGTCCGGCGGTGCCAGCGGAGGGTTGTTGGGCGTGGGTGCAGGAAACGGCTGGACTCACGAGCTCTTTGCGGCAGACACGGATCTGGTCTTCGGCATCCTTTCGGAAGAATGGGGATATATCATCGCCGTGCTGGCGGTGCTCTCTTTGGTTACACTGGGCGTCTTTGCCGTTCGCTCCATCACCTCGGGAAGATCGGCTTTTTATACCATCGCCGCTTGTGCGGCCACCTCACTGATCATCTTCCAGAGCAGCCTCAACGTGCTGGGATCATTGGACATCTTCCCCTTTACGGGAGTGACTCTCCCCTTCATCTCCAACGGGGGAACCAGCATGCTGGCCTCCTGGGGGCTGCTGGCCTTCTTGAAAGCTGCCGATACTCGGCAGAATGCTTCCTTTGCGGTAAAACAGGCAAAGATGAGCAGTGATGATTACGATGGATTATACTTTGACGGGAGGGAAGGATCATGAGAAAACTGGAAAAAAGAGCGATTCTCTGCCTTGCCCTGGCCGCCGTTCTGATTATCGGGCTGGGATTCTATACTTTCAAGTTGGCTAGAGACGGCAATAAATGGGTCAGCTATCCGGCCAACAAGCATATTTACACCAAGGGCTACCTGAGCACCGGCGCCATATACGACAAGAATGGCGTTCTTCTCCTACAAAACAACCGCAGCGGAGTGCCCCAATACAACGATGACTGGGGAATCCGAAGAGCCACCCTCCACGCCATCGGGGATAACGTAGGGAACATTTCCACCGGTGCCAATCGCGCCTTCGCCGGGAAGCTGGTGGGCTATAACTTCGTTTCGGGGATCTATTCCACCAACGATACGGGAAGAAAGCTGTATCTCACCATAGATGCCAACGTCTGCAAGGCGGCAAACGAAGCCCTTGACGGAAGGAAGGGAACGGTCGGCGTATACAACTACAAGACCGGCGCCATCGTCTGCATGGTCAGTTCCCCCAACTACGATCCCACCGATCCCCCCAAGGTGGATGCCGATGACTCATCCGGGATCTATATGAACAAGCTTCTTTCGGCCAGGGTGGTGCCCGGCTCTATCTTTAAGGTGATCACGGCGACTGCGGCCATCGAAAAACTCAACGACCTGGATCAATTCTCCTATCACTGCACCGGCAGCCGCCAGTTCGGCTCAGCACCCACGGACAAGGTCACCTGCACTTATGCCCATGGCACAGTGGATTTTAGAGAGGCCATGGCCGTTTCCTGTAACTGTTCCTTTGCCGAGCTCTCCATACGTCTGGGCCCCGGAAACCTAGAGGAATACACAAAAAAAGCCGGCCTCATGGACAGCTATTCCGTGGACGGCATTCCCACCACTCCGGGAACCTTTGAGTTCCCAAAGTCAGATGTGACCCTGGCCTGGACCGGCATCGGCCAGCACAAGGATCTGGTCAATCCGGCCTCCATGATGGTCTACATGGGTGCCATCGCCGGCGGGGGCAAGTCAGCGGATCCACGGATCATCGAAAGCATCAAGTTTTCCAACGACTGGCCCGCAGGCTTTAAGATAAAGACAAATACCAGAGAGCTGGTTTCCTCCGATACAGCAGCAAAGCTGGACGAGATGCTCCACAACAACGTGGTCAGGACCTATGGAGAGGGGAACTTCCCGGGCCTGGACCTCTGCGCCAAATCCGGCACCGCCGAACTGGGCGAAGGTCAGCAACCCCACGCCTGGTTTGCCGGCTATATCCGCAACAAGGACTACCCCTATGCCTTCATCGTTTTGGTAGAAAACGGCGGCTGGGGCAGCGAAACGGCGGGAAGCGTGGCAAACAGCGTCCTCCAAGAAGTCATCAAGATGAAACCGTCGGACTAGTTGCTCGCTTATTTGCCAGCGGGACGGCTTTCCGACCTAGACATGAGTTAATAGGGCCTCCGGTCCCAGAAGCATCTGAGTCGGTTACAGGAGTTGCCCCTTGATCTAGTTACCATAA
>JBMNVE010000065.1:0-10240 GCA_050946655.1 Anaerovoracaceae bacterium | reverse complement strand
GGCGAGGTGGGCAGCTTCGTGTCCCATAAAACTCATATGATCCATCTAAAAACGTATCCTTTCCCAAGGAAGGATTTGTATACGTTTTCAGATTGCCTTGCGTTTTCATTAACTTAATGACATTGGCCGCTAAGCATCTTTTTTGTATGGATTCCTGATTCTTTCCCTTATACTGCTTCCACGGCTTCAATGTCCGCCGTGCAGTGGGGACATTTGGTTGCATCAATGGCAATGATCTCCTTGCAGTATGGACATGCTTTTGTGGTAGGTGCTACTTCTTCTTTCTTCTTGATCTTATCCTGAAACTTGTTCATGCTTCGGACCATCATAAAGATGACGAAGGCGATAATGAGGAAGTTGATCACAGCCATAATGAAACTTCCATAGTTGACCGATGCGGCGTTTTCGCCGGTCCCCAGCATGATCTTCAATCCGGAGAAATCGACTCCCCCGGTGAATATCGAGATGATGGGATTGAGGATATCATCTACCAGGGAAGTGACGATCAACGTGAAGGCTCCCCCAATAATGATCCCTACGGCCATAGCCATTACATTTCCACTTGCAATAAATTCTTTAAACTCTTTAATCATATCTTGACCCTCCTTTTGTCGGATACTATTATATCCTGAAACCACCAAAATAAACAGTGCATTATTGGATATTTCTCGACTTCTTAGGTTTTTGGGTCATGCGGTCAAACCTTTTGGTTGAAGGTCTTTCTCCCGGCGATCCACGTCAAAGCGCCGGCAACCAATAAGGCCATGATCCACAATGGTCGGTTGCTCTCATCTCCTGTCTTGGGCGTGCCTTTGCCTACTACCCCTCCGGTTTTGGGTTCCTCAGGTGTAGCCGATGTTTCCTTAGGGTTCTCTGTAGGCTCAGTAGGGGTGATCTCCGGGTCGGGATCCGGCACAGGCTCCTGTTCTTTGACTATCCAAATAGCATACAGTTTCATATCCGACATCACAGGTGTTGTCCCGGTGAAAGTGGTTCCGCTACCGTCAGGTGCCGAGTTCCACTCCTTGAACGTATATTCCGTTCCATCAGTATCAGGGTCACGAACCGGCACATTGGGCATGGATTGGTCGGTCAATTCATCATTATCCACGGAATTTTTGTGGACCGCTTGAATGGTGGAAATAGTTTCATCCCCTTCCGCTCCTGTATTTTTATCGAAGGTGATCTGATGGAAGCCAAATCCAATGGTCAGGTTTTTGCTTTCCGTCTTGGGGATTTCTTGGCTTATTATCGCTGCCCTGGCAATTCCGTCGATGTATCCCTTGAAGAGCAGCTTTTCTCCACTCTTTGCCAGCTCCAACGCTGTCTCTTTGGATATAGTAAAGTTGTCCGGATCTGACGATGTAAGTGTCATATCCCTGGCCAGATCCTCAGGTGTTGCATTTAAAACATTGTTGAGATTCCCATCTCTTCTCACTGTGACACGGAAAATCAAATGCTTGTTCCCCTTGGGATCAAAGGAAAAAGTAGATGTGGGGCTTCCCTTCACCAGTGAGCTGCTTATGTTAGCTAGCATATTATAATCTTTGTCCAGGACAAAAGAAGGTTTGAACTGGTAAAGGAGATATTGTTCAACATGGATGCCACATTGATGCGGTCATCCAACTGGACATGGAGATCCACATGGGTGTAGTTGGCCTTGTACTTCGTTCCCTCATGCCACTGGCCGGAATTGGTCAGTATCCCGCCCGGATTCAAATACACCAGGCTTTGGATTTGCTTGTTAAGCTCAAAGGCAGTAGACAAATTTAAGTGATACTTGTCGGTCCCGCTTTCGTAATACACTTGGGCATCTTTATCTACATTTGATTCATCAAAGCCTTCCTGTTTTGCGATATCCCCGTTGGGGACAGTGGTTTCCCCTGTCTGTCCTTTGTTGAGATCGATCGATCCTGTATTACCCGTGCTCATAGCGAAGGCGCCCACAAAGACAGCATACAGGGTTTCTCCCCCTTTTAAGCCGTCCGGATAGATGTCACCGATTTTTTTGTTTGCAAGGTAAAACTTCGCCTCATCATTGCCGGCATAGTCTTTCACATCCGACCACCCTACGAAATACCGCTTGAAAACCCATAATCCGGGATCATACAGTCCTTGGTTTCCAATAATTTCGTCGCCACTTTTGAATTCCCTGGTGGAAATACCTTGGCCGCCTGATGTGGCATCAAAAGTAACCTCTCCCTCATAGGATGGTGCCTCCTTAGGTGCGGGGGTGTCCTGCACCGAAGCTGTTGACTCCTGCTGCTCCTCTTTGGACGGCTCCGCCGGTGTTTGCTCACCTCGTTCTGCGGCCCATACCGCCGGAGTTAGAAGCAACACACCGATCAATAAAACAGAAATTAAAAACGTGAGCTTTCTTTTCATATCTCTTCTCCCTTCAATATTAATTTGCTCAATCTTCCCCTTTTGTTCGTGATATATATCACAATGTAATATTACCTTAGTCATATTACATTGTCCACATTTTTTTTGAATGTTCTTCAAAAAAATATTCATGCTAGCTTCATGATAGGCCGTCTTTAACTTCCATTAACGACACGGCTCGTTGGAATGGATGGCAAAAGTCGGTCTAATCCATCCTATCAAATATTGTATTCTCCTGAGTTTCTCCGGATAGGTTTTCCCATATTGCCTGATTTAGAGGGGCAACACCAAGCCCTTGTTGACTAAATGGTCTGTAGAGCAAAGATCTTGACATTCAGAGGCAAAAGTCAATTCGCCAAGATTATACCGATCATATATCCTGAAAATGCAAACCATTTAGCTGGTATATGTCGGATCAAAAAACTAACGAGCAGTCAATCTGCTCGTCAAAAAAACTTATTTGTGCTCTGAGTTTTCAGCCCACCTCAAAATTTGGTACAGAATCAAAAAATTCATAAAATCAGGAGGGCACCGCCCTCCCTGACTCATATATATCTATCCATGTATGTGTGAAGGAGCTCTTCCCACTTTTCTCCGTCGGGTGCTGAAGCAACGATCTTGCGCAGTTCCTCCAACTTGTCCGATCTCAGCCTTTTCACATCCTTGTAGTCCAGGGAAGATCCCATCCGTCTGGCCAGTTGGAATATCTTCTGCTCTTCCCGGGGAAGTTGCAAGAACCCGTCTATGTATTCCAAAATGCCGGGAAGGTCACGGTCCATCCTTCCTTCCACCCGGGGAAGAAGATTGATGATGTGATCGCTGGTCAGTCTGCCCTTAACCTTATGGGTATCTATGTTGGCAACCAGTTCTCTGATTTCCAAGAGTTTTTCCATGTCCGTGCACTCTCGGTATTTCCCCTCTTTGCGCAGGTCATCCATAAGAGAGCCGGTCCGTAGCACAAAGGTCCGCAGCCGAACAAAGTCCGGATCGATGGCATTGATCACCTTTGCCGTCTCAGTGGCATTCTCCTGGGAGTACTCCTTTCCTCCCACGCCGGGCATGAAATATATGGACAGTTCCATTCCCGCCTCTTTCACCTTTTGGCCGCCCAATATCTCTTGCTCTTGGGTGACTCCTTTATCGATGAGTTTTAACACATTGTCCGATCCCGATTCAAACCCGGAGTGGATGCGATCCAGTCCCGCTTCCCTGATCCTTTTCATGTCCTCCAGGGAAATTCGAGCAAGGGCATCCGCCCTGCCATAAGAGGTGATCCGGTTCAGTTCCGGAAAGTTCTTCTTGATATGGCTGACAATATCCACCAGCCATTCCGGACGCAATACTATGGTATTGGCATCCTGGAGAAATATCGCTTCTCTCCCTCCCTGGGTCAGCCACGTGAAGACCATCTGATAGTTCATCTTGGCATCAAAAGAGGGCAGGGCATGAAAATCCCTGTTCAAGGCTTCTTCGTCCAATACCCCATTGTGCTCATGGGCCAAAATCATATCTCGGTATCCTGCCATCACATCGATATCCGCCTTGATTTCATCTACCGGCCGTGTACGGAAAGCGTGGCCCTTGTAGAGCATGCAAAACTTGCACTTGTTCCAAGAGCAGTTCTCAGTCACCTGCAGAAGCAGGCTATTGGCTTCGCTTGGTGGCCGAATCGGCCCAACTTTAAATGTATCTCCACTCATTTGAATCATCCTTTTCCTTTTGATCTGTCATACTCCTATATTACCATGGAAGCCCGCTTTCAAACAGCCAAGTCATTAGCGGAGCTTTGAAAAATTCTTCAAAGCCTGCCACCTCTACTTCCATCCCGTAGGCAGCCCAAAAGAGGTAGTAGATCATCCTCTGGCGCCAAGAGAATCTTACCATTAAGGATGTGGCCAGTTCTCTACCCTTGATCCTTATGTATCCCATATTCCGTACGAACCAGTTTTGCTAATTTATTGACCTGTTGAATAAATTCTTCTCTGGGCATTTCCTCACACCTCTTGCCTTTTGGTGTAATATTACACTTTTGCTTCTTTTGTCATTTTTTCTATTATTCTGCTGTTCCCGACTTAATAGGAGTATCTTCTCCCTTTAGAACTCTCCCTGTAGCGATGGAAAAGAAAATAATCAACAAAGAGGTTACGGTGATTAGAAGCATTACCGACATCCAACCACCGGTCATATCAAACAAGAAGCCGGCCAGAGTCGGGGCAACGGCCGCCATGAGATATCCGATGCTTTGGGACATCCCCGATAGCCGTGTTGCCTCATTGCTGTCCTTAGAGACAACTGCGATCATGGCCACTACCCATGCAAAGCTTGCTCCTCCTCCCGATGCCAAGGCAAAGAGACCGATCAAAATAACTGCGATATTGCTCGTGACCATGAGAACCAGTATGCCGATCAAATAAAACACCCCTGACATGACCGCAGGCATGATCTTATTGTGCGTATGGGCAATGATGATCGGCGCCGCAAAAGTTGCGGGAAGAGAAAACAACTGGAAGGCGGATGCCACATATCCTGCCGTTTGAAAACTCATTCCTGTATCCTCCAGGATGCTGGGAAGCCAGGCGGTGATACAGTAGTAGTTGACCGATTGAACGCCCATGATGATGGTGATGAACCAGGCCAATTTTGATTTCCACAGGGTTTCCCCGTTGGATATTCTCATTTCACTTTTGTTTCTAAGGGCCGGGCTATGCCCTTCATTGCGCCGGGCAAATGCGATCCAAGCCATCGCTGCCAAAGCAGCAGGAATGGCCCACATGGCCAGCACGGCTCTCCATCCCAAATCAGCGGAAACTGCCATAGGATAGCTAAATCCTGCCCCTGCCGTAGCCGCCGTGCTTTGAAAGCACATGTATAGGGCCGTAGCTATCCCGATTTTCAGAGGCATGTTTTCCTTGATCACAGCGGGAAGAAGAACATTGCCCACGGATATCCCTACCCCTACCAGCAACGTCCCCATCAGCACCACATAGTAGCCCGCAAAAACTCTCCCCACACAACCTATGGCCAGCAAAATCATACCAAGGGTCAGTATCCTCGTATGGCCCATTTTGTTGGCAAATTTGGGGATCACGACAGAGCTGGCAGCAAAAACTAAAAGAGGAAGGGTCGTGATAAACCCCAGATAACCTTTGGATACCCCCAAATCCGGTTCCATGGACTCAATCAAAGACCCCACCGAGGCGATAGGCCCTCTCAAACTGATTGCAGTCAATGCCATTGCTGTTAAAAATAATGCTATTCTCTTATTCATCGTCCGTCAAGCATACCACAAAACCGACTTTTATGCTCGCAATTCATGCTTTCTGCGGTTAAGATCTTCCTCTTTGCCCTTCTTGTGAATCACAAAAGCACCGGCAGCAATGACGGTCACTCCACCTAATATCTGGGTAGGAGAAACATATTCACCCAGTATTATCCAGCCAAAAAAGGTGGATGTTACCGGCAGAAAATTGGAATACAGCGCGCATGGGGTAGGCCCGATCACATCTATGGCCTTGATATAAATCAAAAATCCGATAAATGCGCTGATGATGCCCAAATATAATACTCCGGTCACAACACTCGGCGTAATGATTTCAGCCTCCGGTAAATTCTTAATGGCATAGGGGAGCACAAGGAGGATGGCACAGACCTGCTGCAAGATCGTCAAGTCCAATGGACTGTACTTCTCCGATAAATCCTTTGTGAGAAAGTTGTAGATGTTCCAGCAGATGACAGCCCCGAAGGCAAGAAGATAACCAATGTATTTGCCCTGGAACAGTTCTTCCACATCGGCACCGATCACCAAGGCAACTCCCACAACTGACGCAAGTACTCCAAGGAGGATCCCTCCCGTCGGTTTATTTTTGTATCGCACCATTTCAATGAAAATCGAAACGCACGGAACAAAGGCCAGAATGATGGTGATCACTGACACCGGCAGGTATGACATGGCAGCATATTCCGATCCAAAATAGATCACATCACCAAAGAGGGAGCACACAAGCAGCAGAGGTATATCCCTAACCTTCAGAGGGAACCTCCTATCTACGATCGTCTTGACAATCATCAAAAGCACAAGGCCAACACAGTACTTGATGCAAACTAAAGACAGCGGTTTGATTGCATCCAATGCTGACTTTGCCGCAATATACTCCATTCCCCACATGAAGACCAATAAGGTCATCAGAACATAGATCACTTTTTTGGAGTGGAGTAATTGGCTTATCATAAATATCCTTTCAGGTGTTCTCATACGTATCTTCTATTAAGATACACCCGAAATTGCAGATGAGTCAAAGACTAATTTGCTGATGTTTTGCAACAATACCGGCTATACACTAAGATCTTCCTACCTTAAAAAGATAGGTCCGTGCGCTGGATCAAGTCCTTTTGCAGTGCCTCTCCCAGCTCCACAAAGTAGGCACTGTAACCGGCAACCCTTACCAACATATCCCTGTATTCCTCAGGATTCTTTTGGGCTGCCTTCATTGTCTCCGAACTCATAATATTAAACTGCACGTGCATCGCTCCCCCGGAAAGATATTCATCGATGAAGCTGATCAGGTTGTCCCTGCCCTCTATTCCCTCCACCGCTTCTTGAGGGAATTTCAGATTTAACAGGGTACCGTTGGTCGCTAAACTATGGTCGACTTTTGCAATAGAGTGAGCGATGGCAATTGGACCGTTTACGTCATGAGCTGCAGCATCCGTATGGACCGGGCCCATATTATCCGAGATTGCCTCACCGGACTTACGCCCATCCAAGGATGCGTTGGTATTGAGGCCCATGCCCACATTGGCGCTTACCGAGTACACCCCCGGGGTGAACTCCCCGCCGCGGATGGTTTTTCGCCCTGCCAAATTCCCACAGTAGCACTCAAACATAAATTTAAATAATTCGTCCGCATAGTCATCGTCGTTGCCATAGTGATGCACCTTGGAGCTATTGACCAAGGCATAAAGGATATCGTGACCTTCCCAGTTATCTTTTACGGCCTGGAGAAGCTGTGCTCCCGTATATTTTTTCTCATCAAACACCAGCTGTTTGATGGTTGCAAGAGTATCCGCACATGTAGCAATGCCGCTGACTTGAGGTCCGATCCCGTTATAGATCGCCCCTCCTGCGCTCAGGTCAACTCCCTTTTCCAGGCAACCTTCGAAGAAGGCCGAGGCATAGGGTAGAGGCTTTCGATCTCTATGGGCTTTATCAATAGTATTCAGCGTGCTGCACATCTGATCGCACCAGTAGTCGAACTGTTTATCCACGCTCTCCAATACCTCTTCAAAACTCCGGTAGGTTTCAAGGCTTCCCGTGTCAGGTCCTAACCGCTCTCCTAAGGCACCGCACCTTTCCCACCTGACGCAGTGAGGCCCGCAGTCCAGACATCTTCCTCCGTTGAGGACCATCTCCATGAACTTCACCGCATTGATGTAAGAGGCATCATGCCAACCATATTCCCTTCCGGGCAGGTTGGGCTCCACGCAACCGACGACAGCATAGTCTCTTGCCTCTTCCAAGCTCATACCTTTTCGCATCATGGCCTTGATGGTCGGCGCATCGTTGAAGATTTTCGGATGCCCGTATCCGGCACGGATGCACTCCGCCGTCTTGACCTTGACCTCATACGGGGTGTTTTCATGCATGCGCACCAGTAGCCAAGGGCACATCATCCTGGTGTGGACGGACGCATCTAGAAGCATCATGGTCAAATCATTGGTTGCGTCCTTGCCCTCTTTATCTACCCCGCCGATGGTCAAACATTCTCCGCCGAAACCTCTGCCTTGGCGAACCTTCGCCGTCCCCCCATCTCTGATCTTTGTGGGGTTGTTCATTTTTACATAAGTCACCTCTAGCAGTTCCTGAGCGAATTCCTTCTTTATCGTCCCCTCCCTCATATCTGCCTCATAGTAAGGATACAGCCACTGGTCCATCCTGCCGTAAGAAATCGAGTGACCGTTGCTTTCGATTTGTGTCATGGTCGTTGCAAAATTGAACAACTGCAAAGCCTGCCAAAAGCTCTTTGCCGGGCCACCCGCAACCTGACGGCAGTTATCCGCCATCATGGTCAGCTCCCGCTTTCGCTTTGGGTCCATCTCATCTTTTGCACGTTTCTCTACCAAGTCTGCATATCTACCGATATATTTTTTTGCAGCTTCATGACAGATGATTACAGCTTGATAAAAGTCCCGCTTTTCAAAAAAGTGAGGATCCTTCTTGGAGAGGCCTTCCATCCCCTCCTTTGCTTCCTCGATAATCCCATCGTAACCAAGGCGCAGGAGCTTCTCGTAATTCATGACCAGATGCCCAACTCCACCGTAGTGGTACAAGTTGGTCTGGAATATCTTTTTTCCGGTCTGAGAACCCTTGAGTTGTTCGTCATCTAAGTAGAGGTTCACCTGATCGTCTACAGCCTTTCCCTTCCACCAGTTGCAAAGGTCAATGAACTCTTCACGGTCCTCATCGCAGGCAAAATAGAACTGATCGTGCTCCCGCTGTTCAAATGGCTCATGTAAGGCTTCGTGGAGCATCCAGTTCACGGAGAATTCCGGGTACTGAGGAGATGCCTTTGCCGGGGCAGCAATTTCTCCTAAAATCAAATCTTCATCATAAATTTCCAGGCTTGCATTCATCAAAATCTTTTCGAAGGCTTTGGCACATCGTTTCATTGCTGTACTACCTTCATATTCCCGGTAAGCCTGGGTAACATTTCTACACCGCTCAATGTCGATATTGAACTCCCGGTCCAGGAACGTCTGGCGCAAGCGATTCACCCTGGGATAGGGAGACCAATCTCCATGACCCACCTCATAGCCTACGCTATAGGTTTGATCGAAGCTCTCGCATCCGCACGCCGTTGTATGTTTCTGTTTATTCATCATCTTCCCCCTACTTTACTTATTCTTCTCTTTCGTACCCACCAGGCAGTGGATCCCGCGACTATTGAAGTACTCGGCAAATCCAGCAATCCGTTCTTGAAAAGCCTCTCGGTCAAAGGTCAGGCCCTCCATTGGGTAATCCCTCCCTAGCGACATGTACTTTTCTTCCCCCAACCGCATGAAACTGAGCAGCTGCAGCGATTTAATCTTCCCATCCAGGTCCTTATGAATAAAGTCGGCAATTTTTTCCATGTTGGCCTGAGTATCATTGACCCCGGGGATCACCGGGATGCGGATAATGATTTCCTTCTGTTTTTTCGCCAATTTCTCCAGGTTCTCCAGGATGAGCCGGTTCCCGGCACCTGTATATTTCTTGTGGATCTCTGTATCGCTATGCTTGATATCCGCTAGGAAGATATCCGTCCAAGGAAGGATCTTCTCTATCTTCTCCCAGGAGGCGTAAAGACAAGTTTCACAACATGTGGATATCCCCTCTTCCTTACATGCTCGAAAGAGTTCGGCCACAAAATCCGCTTGCATCAAAGGCTCTCCACCGGAAACCGTCACTCCTCCGCCGGAACGTTGATAGTAACCTTTATCACGGCGGATTTTCTTCATGGCTTCTTCCACAGTGATCCAGCCTCCCCATTTTTTGATTGCCTCGGAGGGACAAGCCTCCACGCAGGCCATGCATCTTGTGCAACTATCGTAATGGATGAATGTTAGCTTTCCTTCTGAAAACTGCAGTGCATCCTCGGTAGGACATACGCCCTTGCAGAGATTGCACTTTTCTTGCGAGAGGCATTTGCTGCTGTATACCCCTAGTTGGATCTCCTCTCCTATGCCTTCCGGATTGCCGCACCACCGACAACTTAACGGACACCCCTTCAAGAATAATTCCGTCCGGATCCCGGGCCCGTCATGGATGGTATAGTACTGGATGTTGAACACATTTCCTTTTATAGACACCTTTACCCCC
>JBMNVE010000064.1:0-10290 GCA_050946655.1 Anaerovoracaceae bacterium | reverse complement strand
GATATAAGGGGGAGTGTCAGGATAAAATCCTGACATTCTTCCTCCCGGCTTCTTATGTCAGGATTCCTCACTTTCATGCCCTAAAGCGTTTTGTTGTTTGGCCAACAAATATGGCCATTTCCCCAAATTCTGACCTTCAAAATCCTAATTTCAGGGGTGAAAATAGCCTTTGTCAAGATTTTATCCGTTCCATATCCGGTAAATGCAAATCTCTTTGTCCGGCACACGCTTGAACAAAAAACTAACCGGCAGATTGACTGCCGGGAAGAATAATCCTCGTTTAATTTTTGTTGCCAACATCTCACATAGGACCGCCTCAAAGAAGGCGGCCCTGATAAGTAATCATTCTTCTATTTCAAAGTCACGTACTTTGCCAAAATATATCCGTACTTCCCGTTGGTGTACACCTTGTACCACTTCACGCCGTTGGCTCCGGTATAGAGCCCGTTCAGTTTTATACGCGTTCCGGCGTGAAATCTTCCGATCCCCACAGAGGAAGTGGATAGGTCCGATCTCACAATCATTTCATTATTGGTAACGCCTATCTTTGAAGGCGAATAAGCGCTATAAGTCAGAAGCGTGACGTTCTTAGCCAAGATATATCCATATTTGCCGTTGGTATACACCTTGTACCACTTTACGCCACTTGCAGTGGTGTGCAATCCATTCAGTTTCAATATGCTTCCCGCTTTAAAGGTACCGATCCTCGCCGATGTGGAAGATGGCTTAGAGTGCACCGTCATTCCCGTCAGAGCAAGGCTTAACTTGGAAGGTGAGTAACCCTTGTACGTCGCCTTTGGCGTTGAGGGCGTCGGCGTTGTCGGTGTGGAAGGTGTGGTCGGGGTTGTGGGTGTTGTATCCCCTACGGAAGAAATTTCTCTCGCTAAAACATATCCATACTTTCCATTTACATTTACCTTATACCACTCTACCCCATTTGTTGCAGTATATAGCCCGTTAAGTTTTATCTTTGTGCCCTTTCGGAAAGTTCCAATGCCCGAAGAAGTTGAAGAATGGTCTCCCCTCACAATCATGTACTTGGAAGTGACCCCTGTCCTGGAAGGGGAGAATCCGATGTACCTAGCAGTCTGGCTTGTATCGACAGTTAACTTCACGTCCTCTTGTAAAATATATCCATATTGACCATTGGTATAAACCTTGTACCAGCTGGTGCCATCAGGGCCAATGACCAAGGCATCTACCTTGATGGTGATCCCGGAAGAAAACCTTCCTATCCCTGTTGCATAAGGAGACGGAGATTTCAGCACAGTCATTGCCTTTAAAGTAACGCCCACTTTCTTGGGTGAATACACCACAGTAGTGGTGGCCGCCTTTGTGGTCAACCCGTAGTATTGGGCGATAGCTGTCGCTTCATCAATAGCCATTTTTCTCAAATTGGAATTGGACATAAGCCAATTTCTCGCCTTGGTGTTGGAGTGAAAAGAGTGCTCCAATATAACCGATGGCGTCCCAACGCTGGCAGCCCCGCGAATCACGCCATACCAATCCGTCCCGTCGGATTGCTTCTTGGTCCACACCTGAGGACTCTGTGCGGTTCCCATGGTGGTTTGAACCACCGATGCCAGGGTAGTGCCGATGGGTTTTGCCTTTGCATTGAGAGCGCTCCCTGATGAAACAATAGCAAGAGGATAATCAGTAGCTGCAGAAGAATACCAGTTGGAATGCATGGAAATCAATAGATCATATTCTTGTGAACGTTGCCCTCTCAAGTATACTCCCGGTGTTTCCTCAACCGCCTGTTTGGTCAGATCCACCACAAAACCGAGGAATTTTTCCAATTCCTCCTTCAAGTAGTTAGTCAAGATCCACATTCGCTGATGTTCCTGATAAGATCCCACTTGATTGATTTCGCTGGATCCGTGACCCGGATCCAGCATGATGTAAACGCTACGGGGCACAAAATCAACCACGATATTATGGTTTGTTACAACCTTAGTAAGAGTCAGCTGATTTTCCTTCCCTTTGTAAACTCCATCAACAGTTACACTTTTTACCTCGTACCCTGGGTTAGCTGCAATATCCACCACCAAATTTCCGCCGTAAGCCACGGTTGGGGTTTTCGGCTTCACGCTACCCCCTGCAGCGGAAACGCTTCCGTTCATCTTGGTCGTTATCCTGGCAGTAAAGGTCTTATCAACTACCCTGATAAGCTTTTCCGTTTTCCAGCTTCCTACAGGTGTAATATCCAACTGATCCGGTACATCAACTGTTCCGGATATGGCAGTCCCGCCTGTCACTTGAGATGTGTTGTTGATTGTCCCCTTCAATAAAGTGAGTGTCTTGCCGGAAGCAACTTGAACCAGTGCTCCCTGAGCAATTCCGCTGATCGTTTTACCATTAAGATCCAAAGTGATGTTCTTATCGATGATGCCCGTTTCTATAACTCCGTCAATGACAATATCGCTTTCTAAGACAATGGTATCTGTGGTGGCATCCCCATCGTCGACCGCCTCTAAAGCAGCTTCTAGCGTTTCATAAGGTGCGCCGTTATAGGTCGCTACTGTTACTGCAGCCTTGCTCCCGGCTGACGGTTCCACGGGTTCAGGCATAGTCGGATCCGCTGCTTCTCCGTAAACTCTTGTCATAGAGGCCAATGTCATGATCATGGAAATGACCAGAACAAAACAGGTGGCCCTGGTTTTCATTTTTCTTCTCTTCTCCATCTTCCTTCCTCCACTAAATCCAAAGTATTTGAGACAATATCCCCCATAGAAATTTGATTGTCGGTGTCAGGATCCTGCTGGTAAATCCGAAGACGATGAATATCATCAGAATGATGAATCCCTTATCATAGATCGCATACCACCAGTCGTATTTTTTCAGATTGAATATTTCCGTCAATATATTGAACCCGTCAAGGGGTGGGATAGGCAGGAGGTTAAACACCATGAGGACCAAGTTTATATATATAACGTAAAATATGATATCGTTGATGGTTGAATACATCCCGCCTACGGCGGTACCTACCGCAGTGATGTAAATCTTGAGGATCACCGTAAACAAAATGGCCAAGATCAGGTTCATGGTCACACCGGCGAGAGAGACCAGAAGTTCGTCTCTCCTAGGCTTCTTGAAATTCCTCGGGTTGATTTCCACCGGTACGCCCCAGCCAAAACCCACAAAGATCAAAGCGATCATACCGATGGGGTCGATGTGCGACACGGGGTTTAAGGTCACCCTACCTTGTAGCCTGGGGGTATCATCCCCAAGCTTATTGGCCACCCAGGCGTGAGCGAACTCATGGAAAGCAAGGCCGATCACTATTCCGGGCAGGATATACACCTTGCTCATGACCCATTCCATAGGGCTTGCGTAAACATTGTTCCTCACCGACATGAATACCATGACGGCAAGAAGCATCAAAGTATATGGGTTGATAAATCGCTTCACATTTACCTCCTAAAGTATATCCGATAATAGTCTTGCGACCGGTTCCTTGATCCTTATCCATAAGGACCGCCGATCATACAGTTCTTGGGTCAGCTCATAGCATTCTTTCAGATCCTCTTTGAACATCCTTTCATGCTCCATGGTCACTTCTCTGTCGTAGACAAAGGCATTGCTCTCAAAGTTCAATTTAAAGCTTCTCCTGTCGAAATTGGTGGACCCTGCCGTATAAACTTCACCATCCACAGTCATGGTCTTGGAATGGAGGAATCCGTTGTCATACACGTATACCTTTCCGCCGCTCCCGATGATCTCCCCTACATAGGAATAAGTTGCCCAATAGACAAAGATATGGTCCGGCTTGTTGGGGATCATCATCTTTACTTCTACTCCCGACTGGGCGGCCATTTTAAGAGATTCCAGAATGGGTCCGTCAGGAACGAAGTAAGGGGTTTGGATGTAGATGTTCTTCTTGGCACCTGCAATCATCCGCATAAAGGCCCTCTTCACCTGCTCATGCCTGGCATCCGGCCCACTGGATACGATTTGTACCCCGCTCTTTCCCTCGCAAACCGCCGGTGTGAAAAAAACCTCCGAAACCTTCACCTGTTCTTTTGCCGCAAAACGCCAATCCAACAAGAAACGAGCATTGATATCCTGGGCACTGCCTCCGCAAATGCGAAGCTGAGTATCTCGCCAGTAGCCGAACTTTTTCTTCTTTCCCAAATACTCCTTTGCGATATTGAACCCGCCGATATACCCGATATGGTCATCGATTGCTACTAGTTTTCTGTGATTCCTATAGTTGAACTTCAAATTGAACCACTTAAACAGGGGGATACTTGGGGGGAAGAAGAGAGAGAACTGTCCTCCGGCAGCGATGAACTCCTTCATCAGTCTCCGCCCTATCTGCCTGCTCCCCAGGGCATCCACCAGGAAGCGCACCGTGAGACCTTCCTTGGCCTTCACTGTTAGCGCATCGATAAGCGCCCTGCCGACAAAATCATTTTTCACAATGAAAAACATGATGTTGATCGTTTCCTTGGCCTCCTCAATATCCTTGAGAAGGCAACGAAACATTTCTTCTCCGTCAGTTAATGTTTCAATTCTGTTATCCTGTGTATAATATGCATGACCGTATACTTGGTTGAGGCGAATAAGGTCTTTCCATGTCTGAGCAGCCTCGTTGGAAAAATAGAACTTGCCGCTGCTGATATCCCTGGTCTGATTGGCCAGAGAGTTACTGAGAAGCCACTCCTCATCGGCAGTGAGACGAAAAATCTTCTTTCTGGCAATGTTCTGCGAAAAAAGCAGGTACAGCACGATCCCCACAAAGGGGATGAGAAAGAGCACCATGATCCATGCCAGCGTGGCGGAAGGGTCCTTCCGCTCCAAAAATATGATAATAAAGGCAAGGATGAGATTCACACCGAAAAGAGATGTGACTAAAGTGGTGATCCAGGGGATGTTTTCACTGAGTCCGATATAGTACATGACGTTCTTCCTTTACAAGCTATTTCTATATTCCCGATTATACCACTTTTGGCCCTGTAATGCACTACAATACGTGGCCGGGAATATGACAGTTTAATTATATGGCTTTTTTGCTCTTTTTCTTGCAATTCTAGGTCTGCTGATGTATGCTTTATGCGTAATGAGAAAGATATGAGGTTCCAATAGTGAAATTTGATTTACATTGTCACACCAGAGAAGGTTCCATTGATTCTAAAGTCCCTCTGACCACATATGTAACGACACTGAAGGAAAAGGGATATTCCGGTATGATGATCACCGACCATGACAGCTACAAAGGCTGTCAGGCCTGGGATAAGATCAAGGACAATCCCGAATGCCAAAACTTTACTGTTATCAAAGGCATCGAATACGACACAAGAGACGCGGGCCACTTCCTTGTAATCATGCCCGATGGCGTGGAGTTAGATGTTTTGTGCCTGCGGGGAATGAAACTGAAGACCTTGATCAAGATCGTCCATCACTACGGTGGCATCCTAGGACCGGCCCATCCCTACGGAGTAAGATGCTCCAGCGCCATGCTGTTTAAGACACTGGCAAAGGAGCCGCACCTTGTCAGAGAGTTCGATTTCATCGAAACTTTCAACACGTGCGAATCTCCTTTATCCAATATATTGGCAAGAAAGATGGCACTTAAATTCGGCAAGCCGGGCATCGGCGGTACCGATGCTCACGAAGAAAAATATCTGGGAATGGCTCACACGGAAATCGACGCAAACATCACCTGTAACAACGATATGATTTCCGCAATACTTGCGCACCGAATCGTAGATTGTGGTGGTACCGAGAGAGAATTTACCAGAAAAGCAAAAATGAAGGAATCCAAATACGCGGTATGGGGATTCAAATTATACAACCTAGGTCTGGGAGCACTCTTCTCACCATATAGAGGTTACAAGATATACATGCTGGCTATTTAGCCGGCATTTCTCTTTAGGGACATAAAGATCCCTGCAATGCAAAGCCCCGTGAAGACGAAAAATCCAATATGCATGGTTTCCAGCAGCACCTCCGGCGGCGCTTCCGAAAGAGGTGTATTTTTCATGCTGAATCCCATGATCAACGTCACCACGGCCATGCCGGAAGACTGACCCAAAGATCGCATCGTGGTCAAAATCGAGGACGCAATACCGTAGTTTTCCCTCTTCACACAGGACATGACAGCATTGGTGTTGGGAGAAGAGAAGAGAGCAAATCCCATTCCCGTCACAAGGAGGGCCATAACAATCACCCACAGAGGCCAATGGGCTCCCACAAAAGCAAAGATTACAAGGCCCACAGCACAAAATACCATCCCAAGGCTGGCCAATTTATAGGGCGCGATCCTGTCTGACCACCTTCCCGCAACGGGTGAGAGTATCGCCATGACTACAGGCTGAGCGATAAGGATGAGGCCCGCTGCCCTGGAGGTATATCCCATGATCAACTGCAGATACAAAGAACCTAAATATCCAATGGCAAAGGTGGCGCTGTAGTTCATCAGTGCCGTTAGATTGGACAGAGTATACACCGGGTTCTTTCGGAAAATCCGCACCTGTATCACCGGATTTGTCGCACGAAGCTCCACCAGCACAAATGCTCCCGTGAGCATGGCTCCCAGAATCAGGAGAACCCAAGAATATTTCACTGTAGATATCCCGGAAAACCCCACCATCACACACAGGATCATGGCGATGTATAATATATTGCCTAGAACATCATGCTTTTTTTCCACTTCTAGCTTTTCTTGCTTGGGAAGATGACGAAAAGCGATGATAAGTGCCACGGTTCCCATGACGCAGCTGACCAAAAATATAGATTGCCACCCTAGGTAGTGGTTTAACATACCGCCGATCACAGGGCCGGCAGACAAGCCAACATAGACCCCCGCCGTCAAATTCCCCAGGACCTTCCCTCTTTCCCCGGGGGGGAATATGCTGAGAAGAATAGCCGTATTGGTGGCGAAGATCATGGCTGCTGAAATTCCTTGAATCACCCTGAGAATCAATATGAACCAAATCTCCCATGCCACCGTTGCAAGGCCGCAGGACAGGGTGAACCCCATGATCCCCATGAGGAATATCCGCCTCCTACCGGTGGTATCGGCCAGTTTCCCGAAAGGCACACTCATTGAGGCGATGGATAGCATGTATCCTGTGATGATCCAGGATACCGTGGTAGCGCTGGCACCGAAATAATCCCCCATGTGGGGGATGGATAAATTGAGAGCACTTCCCATAAAAGCCGTCATCAGGGACGTGATCACCGAAACCCTCATGGCGGCCTTTCTCTCTTTTACGATGGCTTGTTCTTTTTCATCATGTAATTTTCTCATTCCCCATACTATACCACCGGTTCTCTCCTTCCGCAACCACCCTTCCATGAAGAAAGCGGCTCTCCCGCGCCGCTCTTCTCCATGGTCCGCTCCACTTCTGTCAGAGGAACTTCCCTTTTGTTATTTAATTGAACTAGGTAATTATATATACCGGTTAGGACTTCTGTTTTCTTCTCCCGATACCCGTGGCTACGCCGGTTCCGGCGGCAACCAGCAAGAGGATGAGCATCAAAGTTACCGGTGTATCATCCCCTGTCTTAGGTGCTTTTGTTCCAGCCTCACCTTTTGCCCCCTTGTGCTCCGCTGTATCCGAAGGTTTTGTGGTTTCCTTTTTGGGGTCCTTTTCCTGATCTACCCAGCCGGTCTCTATTTTGTTGGCGAAGAGGTAGGGCGAGAAGTCATTTCTTGTGAAGGTCACCGTCTTTTTTTGTTTATCTACGGTGAAGTCGGGAACCGCCTCCAAAGTACCATCTTCTTTTTCATGGAAGATTTCAAGCTTGTCCAGGTCAAGATCTTTCAACCGGACGGTCACCGTCCTCTCCTCATTCACTTTTACCCTATCTGCCCCCTTGGTAAAGTACAGGTCATACGCCTCCACCTTGTACCCCTTCAGGGTTCTGTCTATGGCCACCTGATGGAAGGTCTCTGCTACCGGCTCCGGATCGGTGGGTTCCGGCTCCTCAACAGGGTCCACATTTACTTCCAGGACGGTCACCGTACCGGAAACCTCGTTGGCAACCAGGATCATAGGTCTTCCTGTGGGACTGTTTTTAGCTTCCACTACGCTGATCCCCTCTGCACCCAGGTCGCTACCGCCGGCCAGATCGCTATGGCTAAAGTCGCGGATGTTGATATAGTCCACATAAGCAGCTGCTGCCGGATGGGAGATATCGTAAATCATCACGCCGCCGATTCTCTCCAGTCCGATCACTGCATAGGTTTTACCATTGATGGCCAGTGTCTGTATGTCCTCCGGCTCGGGGCCCTTCTTGTTGCTTCTTCCTTCCATGGCCGTTGCCTTATGATTGGCGTTAAAGTTCTTCGGGAAGATCCTCGCTGTGATTCGTTCGAAATCGGACCCGCTGTCATATACCTGCTCCATGGTCTCCCCATTCCAGATGGAGAAGGACCTGCCACCCAGGATGTAGGTTTTCCCCTCTTCAAGGCCGTCATACGCTGAAGGCAGTTTATACTCCACTTTTTTTGCAGAGCCGTTGATCACCTTACTACCGATGTCCTCATAGCTGCCCCACTCTCTTGCGTCTCCTTCATTGGCTGTAAGTACATATTGAGTACCTCCGATGTTTACCGTAGCGATCCCATCGGGCAGGAATACCCCCAGTACATCTTCATTTTGTATCTTTATTTCTCCGTTGTTGTTCAGGTCCAGTTCATTGCCTGTAGCGGAATGGTCCTTGAATCCCAGTCCTTTGATTTTCGTGAACTGTCCTGTGACAATGTCCAAAGTAGCGATGGCATTGGCCTCCTGAAGAGATACATAAGCGGTTTTGCCATCTTGGGAAATAGCAATATATTCCGGCTCCAAATCTACAGAAGGTGCTGTTTCCGGCTTGATCAGGACTCCCGCATCCACCAAGGACTGCCTACTATCATCGAAAGAGGTGAAGTCCACCGTCTTGACCTCCTGGATCATTTCTTTCCCGGCTCCGGATTTTAATTTGACGATGGTCACAGATCCTTTGGGATCAACGGCTCCCCCGTCATATCCTTCCCTGGGCTCTCCTTCATTGGCAGACAGGACATAATTTCCATCCTTTGTGAAGACCACCATGTCCGGTTGGACTCCTGCCGCTACATGGGTGATATAATTTCCGTCATAGTCCAGAAATACGATGCTCCCGTTATCTTTATATCCGGATGCCTGGACAGAAACGGCAACCAAGTCTCTAGCCGTGTTTACATCGATGCTGGTAATATCACCGGAGGTAAATCCATGGGCCGATGCAAGCGTCTCAATATCAATGCGTTTTTCCAAAGAGAAATTGTTTATCTCTCCGGAAACTACTTTTTTCAAGGATACAACATCCACACCCTGGAACGCACCACTTACCATGTACATCTTTTGGTTGTCCGGGTTGTACTTGACGATTTCCGCAACACCTCCATCTCCACTGGTCATCCCTGTGGAATAGCTTCCCAGATAACTGAGAAATCCGGTATCGCTGATTGTATTTAAATTCCCCGGTTCTTCCTCAGGTGGGGTGGGCTCTGTGGGATCAGGGCTTTCCTCCTCTGTATCCCCCGCCGGCCAAGGGCCGTCCGCCAAAGATCTGGGCCTGACGGCATTGATAGATTCTGCTGTTGCCCCTTTATATCCTACTATTTCAAAGTCCTTGGCGTTGTTGTCCGTATCGGAAAACCCGACTCTTCGAACCGCTTTTTGCTTGCTGATCCCGGTAATGACCGTTCCTTCCACGGGGTCTTCTCCGACGGACACGCCATCTACCATTCCCTGCCCGTCCGTCAGCTTCAAGACATACTGCTTATTATCGATCACTTGTGCCCATTCCTGATCGAACGTGTTTACATCGAAGGTACTGGACGTTGTCACCTCCGCTGCTCCTCGCACAAGATAGGAACCCTGTTTCGGGATGACTACATCGTTCAAATCCAGGGAAACCTCTGCTCCTCCCGTTGAACCGTCATTCCCGGCGGTTCGATTAGACAGGTACACAAGGCGATATCCCTTTAGAGACACTTCTTTGTCCGTGGGGTTGTACAGCTCTACAAAGCTGTGGGATACGGCTGTGCCCGATTTTCCCCCTCCTCCATACACTTGATGGATGATCAGATGGTCTGCTGCCTTACCGCCGGCACCAGGCTCTGTCTCTGCATTCACTCCTGTGGGCCCTCCTAAGATGACCGTAAAGGCCATCACCAAGGCCGCCAGGAAACCAATGATTCTCTTATTCTTCATATCCGTTCCTCTTTTTTTGAGATTCTAACTACCGTTTCCCATTATCTCAATATATGACAAGGGGAAAAAGCAACATGAAGTTAAGGCTTTGTTAACA
>JBMNVE010000063.1:0-10497 GCA_050946655.1 Anaerovoracaceae bacterium | reverse complement strand
TCCTTTTGCCGCGTGGATCATTATATTTGTGGCCATCAACACGACGGTGAACATCATCGGTATCAAGTTCACATCACGCTTTAACTGGGTCATGCTGATCTTTGAAATTATTGTATTTATTATTTTCTGTGGGGCGGCGATCCACTATATCGTCAACACACCCGGGGTGGAATTCACCCTTCGTCCTATCTTTGACGGCGATAAGTTCAGCATGGGGATCATTCTTTCTGCCGTATCTGTCTGCGTTCTTTCTTTTCTGGGATTTGACGGGATCTCTACATTGGCGGAGGAGTCCAAAGGCGGTCCTGACTCTGTGGGTAAGGCCAGCATATGGGCCTTGATCCTGGTAGGCGGATTTTTCTTTGTACAGACCTATCTTGCAGCCTGCGTGATTCCCTGGGAAGGGTTAAAGACCTTTACAGACATCGACAGCGCTTTCTATGAAGTGGCCGAAGTCGCAGGGGGTGCAAAGGTGATGTGGATCTGTGCCATTGCAACCGGACTGGCCTGGGGTATTGCTGACTGCTTAGTTGCTCAGGCGGCTATTTCCAGAATTCTCTTCTCCATGGCAAGAGACGGATTTTTGCCCAAGCCTTTGGCCAAGGTACACCGCAGATTCAAAACACCCCATGTTTCCACCCTTTTGGTTGCTGCCATCTCTTTGGTCATCACCTTGGGGTTCACTCAGGGGATACAGGACCTGGCTGAGTTGATCAATTTCGGTGCGCTTTCGGCCTTTATTATCCTGAACTTTACGGTGATCTACTATTTCATGTACAAGAAAAAGTCCAAGAAATACTTCAAGCACTTGGTTCTGCCATTGATCGGATTCATTGTAATCGGTGTGGTATGGTTCAGTCTTTCCGCATCTGCCCTTAAGTTGGGAGCTATTTGGGTAGTGGTAGGTATCGTGCTGTATATCTTTATCACGAAAATCAGGAAGAAGAATATTGAGCTGGAAGTATAAAAATAGTGATTTTACTGAAACTTAACGTTGGTTTTCTTGCTTTTCGGCAGCAGAAGATATAGCATAATGATATATGAACGTTGTAGGGTTAGAAAACATTAGACTAGAGGAGGAAAATAAGATGAGCCAACAACAATACGATTACAATCAAAACAACACAAATCAGATGATCTATACACAACAGGAGGTCAATGACGGGAAAGCCTTTGCCATATTAGCCTATCTGGGTATTTTAGTCCTGATTCCCATCTTTGCTGCAAAAGACAACAAATTTGCGCGATATCATGCGAATCAGGGACTGATTCTCTTTATTGGAGAAGTGATTTACGCAATTATCTATCAGGTTGTGGCCTACATCGTTCTCGTTTCTTTTTGGGGCCTCTACTGGCTACTAACGATCCTGGGACTGGTCGGCCTGGTATTCCTGGTCTTCGCCATTCTGGGTATCGTCAACGCGGCCAGCGGGAAAGCAAAAGAACTTCCCGTAGTTGGTGGCATCCAAATTTTGAAGTAAGTATCATGATGATTTCCTTCCCGGGAAATTAAATTGAGAAAATACGGAAATTGGAAATGACCGCCCGGTCCATAGTTGGATCGGGCGGTTTTAGATTGCGAAATTGGCCCAAAGGTCTATTTTCAGAATTGACCCAATTTTATAACTGATTGAAAGAGATTGGCTTATGCTTCAGAAGAAGTTATATTCGAGTTAGCGTTAAAATTCCAACACTAAATTAACACTGAACGAGGAGGAGATTATGGAGAAATTTTTGACAAAAAGAAACACCGGAATAATGAAAATGGTGCTACCAATTTGCATTGTGATTGTGCTGATGGTATCGATGTTTCCGACCCAAAAGGCACTGGCGCTCACCGAGGAGGAGCAACAGCGCATTGATGCGTTCGCGGCAGCGGGGCGGACGGCAATCGAGAGTATAAAGGTGCAATTGGCTGACGGGACAGAGATAGGAACTATCGAAGAAAGCAATGGGATGGTAAAGGTCACCTATGACCCTGCTTATGGGAGTAAAAAAGTCACAGAGCTAGGTAAGACCGGCGCGTTTGTTGCTGTGAAGAAGCTGATCAGGGACCAGAAGGTTAAACGCATCGGTGCAAACGATGAGTTTACTCCCGATGGAGTAGACCTGAGCACATTGAACGATAATGATATATTGACCGCGGTCTTCGTGGTTCTCACCAATACTTTCGATATGTCCAATGGAACCTTTGATAGCGCTGCAAACCAGGCCAGCAAGCTGTCGTTCGTCATAGATGGGCCAGAGGCTGAACTTCAATTGTCTACCAGAGTTACCCTCACCCAGAAGGACAAGAACCTGATCGAGTTCGTTCCCGATGGTGCAACTGAACCTGACAATAGCAAAACTCTTTATGTGACCGCCGGACAGACGCCCCAGGTGCCTGAGGATGATGAGTTCTACGCGCCCAAGAAAGAGGGATTTGTCTTCGAGGGATGGAAGACCAAGGAGGGGGAATTGTGGGATCCCCAGGAGCCCGTAAATTCTGACACCCTGCTATTTGCCAAGTTTGGCGAGATAGAGAAAACCCAGCCGGAACCCATCACTCCTGATGAGCCAAATGAGGAAATTGTGACGCCCAATAGTCCTGAAACAGAAGGCGATGTGCCGGCAACTACCGTTGAAAAAGCTCCGGGGGATGTAAAAGCGGTGAAGAAGGCTGCACCCAAAACCGGAGACGAAAGCAACGCGCTTCTCTTCGCCGGGCTGATGGCCCTTTCTGCCATAACATTAGGCGGAGCTGCGTTACGTAGAAGAGGGGAAAACAAATAAAATCAACATAAGATCATGACGAATTTTGGCGGGTAACATCTGTTGCCCGCTGGTTAAATTCTTCCCGGAAACCCCAGAACAGAAGACGAGCAGGGAAATTTACCGCTAATAAAAAAAATTCTTGCGGATTTGACGGCGATGTGGTATCATAATAGACTGCCATGCAAGTGTGAATTGTTAAGAATATAAGGAGTGATGATTATGCCAAAAGCCGTTAAGTTAGGTAGAAAAGAGCGTCAGAGCTACTCTCAAATCAGCGAAGTCGCTGAAATGCCCAACCTGATCCGGATACAGACCCAATCATACAACTGGTTTCTGGAGGAAGGACTGAGAGAGGTATTCGAAGACATATCTCCTATCCAGGATTACGCAAACAATTTGGTCCTTGAGTTCATAGATTACTCCCTTTCAGACCCACCCAAATACGATCAGGAGACATGTAAAGAGCGAGACGCCACCTATGCGGCTCCCCTTAAAGTAAAAGTAAGGCTGATCACCAATGAAACAGGTGAAGTAAAGGAGCAGGAAGTCTTCATGGGAGACTTTCCTCTTATGACGGAAAAAGGTACCTTTATATATAACGGTGCGGAGAGAGTCGTGGTCACACAGCTGGTCAGATCTCCCGGACCTTATTATGAGGTGGAAATAGATAAATCGGGCAAAAACCTATTCAAGACCACGGTGATCCCCAACCGGGGAGCATGGCTGGAGTATGAGACCGACAGCAACGAGATCATCTCTGTCCGTGTGGATAGGACGAGAAAGCAACCCATCACCACCCTGATCCGTGCTATGGACGTGTTTATCGGCGCGGAACAAGAGCGGTTCAATAACCATCCGGAAGGACTGAGTCTTTCTACGGATACGGATATCATCAAGGTGTTCGGTTCGGACCCCAGACTTTTGCTTTCCTTAGAAAAGGACGCAACAGAGAACAATAAGGACGGTCTGAAGGAAATATATAAGAAGCTGAGACCCGGCGAGCCGCCTACAGAGGAAAGTGCCAGATCCCTCATCGGATCCCTCTTCTTCGATCCCAAGCGATATGACATTGCAAAAGTGGGAAGATACAAGTACAACAAGAAACTGGGCATTTCTGCCAGATTGGAAGGAACCATGGTGGCAGAAGATGTGGTAGATCCGGGGACGGGGGAAATCCTGGCCCAAAAGGGGGACATGGTCTCTCTGGAGAAGGGACTTGAAATAGAGAATGCCGGTGTTTGGTCGGTGCTGGTCTATGGAGATGAGCACAAGGAAACCACCACGAAAGTTATCGGCAACAATTTCGTAGAGCTTCAGGGTTACGTGAAGTTTGATGTTTCCGATATGAAAGTGGCCAAGAAGGTGTACTATCCTGTACTCATGGATATCCTCAAGGAGAACCAGGAAGAGGAGGACCTCCGCGCTGCATTGTTGGCCAGAAAAAATGATCTTTCCCCCAAGCACATCATCATCGATGATATGATCGCTTCCATCTCCTACATCCTGAACTTGAATTACGGGGTAGGAAAGGTGGACGATATCGATCATCTGGGCAACAGAAGGCTGAGAACGGTGGGAGAACTTCTCCAGAACCAGTTCAGGATCGGCCTGGCCAGGATGGAAAGAGTCGTCAAAGAGAGAATGACCATCCAGGACATCGACGTGACCACGCCTCAGGCACTGATGAATATCCGGCCGGTGACGGCAGCCATCAAGGAGTTCTTTGGAAGCTCCCAGCTGTCCCAGTTCATGGACCAGACCAACCCTCTGGCAGAATTGACCCATAAGAGGAGGCTGTCTGCACTTGGACCGGGGGGGCTTTCCCGGGAGAGAGCAGGATTTGAAGTAAGAGACGTACATTATTCCCATTACGGAAGAATGTGTCCCATAGAGACGCCGGAAGGACCCAACATCGGTCTCATCGGCTCACTGACCACCTATGGAGTGGTCAACGAATACGGCTTCATCGAGACGCCTTACCGGGTGGTGAGGGACGGTATTGTAACGGAGGAGATCCGATACCTGTCTGCCGATGAAGAAGAGAGAATGACCATTGCAGAAGCCAATGAACCCCTGGATTCAGAGGGGAGATTTGCCAACCTTAGAGTTGCTTCAAGAGGGCTGGGGGGAGAAATCGACCTGGTGAGCAGAAACGACATCGACTTTATGGACGTTTCTCCCAAGCAGGTAGTCTCCGTGGCTACGGCCATGATTCCCTTCTTGGAAAACGATGACGCCAACCGTGCACTGATGGGTGCCAACATGCAGCGTCAAGCCGTGCCCCTGATGGTCACCGAAGCCCCCATTGTGGGCACCGGGATGGAATACAGAGCGGCAAAGGATTCCGGCGTCGTGCAGCTTGCGAAGCATGCGGGAACGGTAGAGTTTGTCAGTGCGGATGAAATCCGCGTCATGAGAGATGACGGCCAAGGTTTGGATACATATAAACTCCTTAAGTTTAAACGATCCAACCAGGGGACCTGTATCAACCAGCGCCCCATCGTCTTTAAGGGCGAGCACGTAGAGGAAAACGAAGTCATCGCAGACGGGCCCTCCACGGAAAACGGCGAAGTGGCCTTGGGCAAGAACCTTCTCATCGGTTTTATGACCTGGGAAGGATACAACTACGAGGATGCCATCATTCTCAACGAAACGCTGATCATGGAGGATACGCTGACATCCATCCATATAGAAGAGTATGAGTTGGAAGCCAGAGACACCAAGCTGGGCCCTGAAGAAATCACCAGGGACATTCCCAACGTGGGAGAAGAAGCTTTAAAAGACCTGGATGAAGAAGGGGTCATCCGCATCGGTGCGGAGGTAACCTCATCGGATATTTTGGTGGGCAAGGTCACCCCCAAAGGGGAGACGGAGCTCAGTGCCGAGGAAAGGCTGCTTCGAGCCATCTTCGGAGAAAAGGCCAAAGAGGTTCGTGATACTTCCCTCAAGATGCCCCACGGAGAGTCGGGTATCGTTGTAGATGTTAAAGAGTTTACCCGAGAAGAAGGGGGAGACCTTTCGCCGGGGGTCAATAAGGTAGTCCGCGTTTACGTAGCCACCAAGAGAAAGATCCAGGTGGGCGACAAGATGGCAGGACGCCATGGAAATAAGGGCGTTATCTCTCAGGTGTTGCCTGAAGAGGATATGCCCTTCATGGAAGACGGTCAGCCCTTGGAGGTCATGCTGAACCCCTTAGGCGTTCCGTCCCGAATGAACGTAGGCCAGGTGCTGGAAGTGCACATGGGTCTTGCGGCTAAATTCAAGGATTGGTACATCTCCACGCCGGTATTTGATGGAGCCAGTGAGCTGGACATCATCGACCTTTTGGTAGACTGCGGATTTGAAGGCAGCGGGAAGCTGTGGCTGAGAGACGGAAGGACAGGAGAACGATTTGACAACCCGGTGACGGTGGGCTATATGTATATGCTCAAACTCCATCACCTGGTGGATGACAAGATTCATGCCAGATCCACCGGACCATACTCCCTGGTGACCCAGCAGCCTCTGGGCGGAAAAGCCCAGTTCGGCGGACAGCGCTTCGGAGAAATGGAAGTGTGGGCACTGGAAGCATACGGTGCGGCATATACATTGCAGGAGATTCTTACCGTAAAATCCGATGATATCGTAGGTCGAGTCAAAACCTACGAGTCCATCGTCAAGGGTGAGAACATTCCCGAACCGGGCATACCCGAATCCTTTAAGGTGCTCATCAAAGAGATGCAGTCCCTGGGTCTTGATGTGAAAGTACTCACAGAAGACGAGAAGGAAATTAAGATACGAGAATCCAGCGAAATCGAAGAGCCCACGGATTTCCGAGACATCAGCGACCCGGTGAGAGAGCCGATCGTTGAAGAGGAAGAAGAATTCGTTGAAGAAGTGGTAATCATCGACGCGGATGAAACTTTGGATGAGGAGGACTAAACATGCACGAAAATAGAGAAAACAGTTATGAACTGAATAATTTCGAATCCCTACAGATCGGCCTGGCCTCCACCGATAAGATATTAAGCTGGTCCCACGGCGAAGTGGAAGAGCCGGAGACCATCAACTACAGGACACTGAAGCCGGAGCCCAAGGGCCTCTTTTGCGAAGCTATCTTCGGTCCCCAGAAGGACTGGGAGTGTCACTGCGGAAAGTACAAGAGAATCAGGTTCAAGGGCATCGTCTGCGACAAGTGCGGCGTTGAGGTGACCAAGGCCAAGGTGAGAAGAGAGAGAATGGGGCATATCCGCCTGGCGGCCCCCGTTTCCCATATCTGGTATTTCAAGGGCATCCCCAGCAGGATGGGCCTGGTCCTGGATATGACACCGAGAAACCTGGAAAAAGTCCTATACTTTGCCGCATACGTGGTCCTGGAGCCGGGAGATTCCGGTTTCCAAAAGAAGGAGATCATCAGCGAACAGCAATATCGAGACACGAAGGAAGAGCATGGGGCAACCTTTAGAGGGGGCATCGGTGCGGAAGCCATTCGTGAACTTTTGGAAGAAATCGACTTGGACGCTCTTTCCGAAGAACTGAGGGATGGGCTGAAGAAGTCTACGGGACAGAAGAAGATTAAGATCGTCAGACGACTGGAAGTGGTAGAGGCATTGCGAATATCCGGAAACCACCCCGAGTGGATGGTGGTGGAAGTGATTCCCGTGATCCCGCCGGACCTGAGACCTATGGTTCAGCTGGACGGCGGCCGCTTTGCCACCTCCGACCTTAACGACCTTTACAGAAGAGTGATCAACCGAAACAAGAGACTGAAGAGGCTCCTTGATCTTGGCGCACCGGATATCATCGTGAGAAACGAAAAGAGGATGCTCCAAGAAGCGGTGGATGCACTCATTGACAACGGCAGGAGAGGAAGGCCGGTAACGGGTCCCGGATCCAGACCGCTGAAATCCCTGTCGGATATGCTCAAGGGTAAGCAGGGCAGATTCAGACAGAACCTACTGGGTAAGCGTGTAGACTATTCGGGCCGTTCGGTCATCGTAGTAGGTCCGGAACTTCGGTTCTGGCAGTGCGGTCTTCCCAAGAAAATGGCATTGGAACTGTTCAAACCCTTCATCATGAAGAAGCTAGTGGAGCAGGGAGAGGCCCACAACATCAAGAGTGCAAAGAGGATGGTGGAGAAGATCAGGCCTCAAGTATGGGATGTTTTGGAGGACATCATCCAGGAACACCCGGTGATGCTCAACCGTGCCCCCACCTTGCATAGACTGGGTATCCAGGCATTTGAGCCGGTACTGGTGGAGGGTAAGGCCATCAAGCTGCATCCTCTGGTTTGTACCGCCTTCAACGCCGACTTTGACGGAGACCAGATGGCGGTCCACGTGCCCCTGTCCGTAGAGGCCCAGGCCGAAGCCCGGCTGCTGATGCTGTCGGTCAACAACATTTTGGCTCCTAAAGACGGATCCCCCATCACAACGCCGACTCAGGACATGATCCTGGGGAGCTACTACCTGACCCATCCGGGGCAGGAAGATCGGGCCAGCGATGCGGAAAAGGGAGACGGCAAGATCTTCACCGACTACGATGAGATGCTCATGGCATATAGGAACAAGCTCATCGGCCTCCATGCAAGGGTAAAGGTAAGGTGCTTTGCCGGCAAGGACGATCTTCGCGGTAAGCTGATCGAATCCACCGTAGGGAGATTCATCTTCAACCAGCAGATCCCTCAGGATCTGGGATTCGTTCCCGACAGGGAAAGTGACCCCTACTCTCTGGAGATCGACTTCCTCTGCGACAAGAAGAAGCTGGGGCAGATCATCGACAGATGCTTCCGGGTCCACGGCAATACCAAGACGGCCATTATGCTGGATGCCATCAAGGATATGGGCTTCCACTATTCCACCTTGGGTGCTATCACCATCAGCGTTTCGGACATGGAGATCCCCGAAGAGAAGTTTGAGATCATCGGCGAGGCCGACCAGCTGGTAGATAGATACGAAGAAGCATACAACAACGGACTCCTTTCCAAGAAGGAGCGATATGAGAAGGTCATCGATATTTGGGCGGAAACCACCAACAAGGTGGCCGACGCACTGATGGAATCCCTGGATTCCCTCAACAACTTGTACATCATGGCCAACTCCGGCGCCAGAGGAAGCAAGAAGCAGATCCAGCAGATCGGTGGCATGCGTGGCCTCATGGCCAACGCCACGGGTAAGACGGTAGAAATCCCCATCAAGGCCAACTTTAGAGAGGGCCTGTCCGTACTGGATTACTTCATTTCCACCAACGGAGCTAGAAAGGGACTTGCCGACACGGCCCTGCGAACAGCCGACTCCGGTTACTTGACCAGAAGGCTGGTGGACATTTCCCACAACGTGATCGTCAGGGATATCGACTGCGGCACCAACGAAGGGATCGAAGTGAGAGCCTTTACCGAAGGGAAAGAAATCATCGAGACCCTGAAGGAGAGGATCATCGGAAGAACTTCTCTTCTGGACATTGAACATCCCAAGACCGGGGAGATCATCTGCAGGCAGAACGAAGAGATCACCGAGGAAATCGGAGAGATCATTGAGGAGGCGGGGATCGACTCCGTAGCCATCCGTTCCGTTCTCACTTGTCAAAGCAAGGCGGGGATCTGCGTCAAGTGCTACGGCAGGAGCCTGGCCACTAGAGAAGAAGTGAACATCGGAGAGTCCGTAGGGATCATGGCGGCACAATCCATCGGAGAGCCGGGAACCCAGCTGACCATGCGGACCTTCCATACGGGAGGCGTTGCCGGCGGTGACATCACCCAGGGTCTTCCCCGAGTAGAAGAACTCTTCGAAGCCAGAAAGCCTAAGGGTCTTGCGGTGATCTGCGAGGCAGAGGGCACAGTGGTATCCATCGGGACTACCAAGGACAATCGAAAGGAAGTGGTGGTGAGAGGGGAAGAAGAAACTTCCTACATCGTTCCTTTCAACGCCAACATGAAAGTCAGCGAAGGAGATTACCTGGAAGCGGGGGACAACATCACCCAAGGACCGCTCTATCCTCACGATATCTTGAGGCTCAAGGGCGTGGAAGGGGTATACCAGTACCTGATCAAGGAAGTGCAGCGAGTATACAAGCTTCAGGGTGTAGACATCAATGACAAGCACATTGAGGTCATCGTCAGCCAGATGCTGTCCAAATACAAGATCGAGGATTCGGGCGATACCCATCTTCTTCCCGGAGGACTGTACAGTAAGTTTGAGATCCAGGAAGCCAACGAGGCAGTGGAAGCGGAAGGCGGAGAACCGGCAGTAGCTAAGACTACTCTCCTGGGGATCACCAAGGCATCCCTAGCCACCAGTTCCTTCCTGTCGGCGGCATCCTTCCAGGAGACCACCAGAGTCTTAACCGATGCGGCCATCAAGGGCAAGAACGACAAGCTTCTGGGCCTGAAGGAGAACGTCATCATCGGTAAGCTGATCCCTGCGGGGACGGGCATGAAGAGATACAAAAACGTGGAAGTGGATTACGGTCCCAACACCGAATACATTGAATCCTATGCCAAGAACTCCGATGAAGACGGGGAAGAAGGAGATACCTTCTACCTCCCTGAAGTGGAGGGAACCATGGGAGTGGGCGAGCCTATCGTAGAGGTAGAGGCAACCCAAGGGGAGACGGAAGAAGAAATCTCTCCGGAATAGGGTTTGTAAAGTGATAAAACATATGTTACAGAAATAAAAAAAAGAGAAGTTCTCTGATACAATGGTTTCGACCAAAAAACTACGTATCGAAAGGAGAACTCTCTTATGAAAGCAAGTATAACAGAAGAAA
>JBMNVE010000062.1:0-10589 GCA_050946655.1 Anaerovoracaceae bacterium | reverse complement strand
ACAACTAATTTTTCTTTCAGGAAAATTTCATTGTATTTCGATAGTATGATGATATAATTTCACTTGAAACGAAAGGCGGAACACCATGATACTGGAAAAGAAGGATGTCCCCAAGATCGATCCGGACAGCTTGCCCATAGAATTTCGTCCCCTAGCGGACAAGGCCAAGGAAATCATAGAACTTAGGAGCATGTACCATGCTGCCGTTCGGGAGATCAGCACGAAATTGGAGATATTGGACGACGAGTTCCATGTGAAAAATGATTACAATCCCATTCATCACATGGAGTGTCGTGTCAAGAGTATTCAAAGCACGGCAGAAAAAGTGATCCGCAAGAATCTGGAGATGAACGTGGATGGAATGCGTGCCATCACGGACATCGCAGGGGTCCGGGTGATCTGCAACTATACCAGCGATATTTATAACATTGCGGAGATGTTGCTGCGACAGGATGATATTTGCCTGATTCGAAAGAAGGATTATATCGCGCACCCTAAGGAGAGCGGCTATAGAAGCCTTCATCTGGTGGTCACCGTTCCGGTGTTTCTTTCTTCTAAAACAGAGATTTTGCCGGTGGAAATACAAATCAGAACCATTGCTATGGATACTTGGGCCAGTCTGGAGCATGAGCTGAAATATAAAAATAACGGAACATTGACCAAAGAGGAATCGGAGGAGCTTCGGGCATGTGCTCTGGCCATGGCCGATGTGGATGAGCGGATGGAGCGGATCCATAACGAGGTAGACAAAGGGAAGGAACATGAATAATTGGGGCTATAGAATGATGCAATTCATGCAGGGGCGATACGGAAACGATGCCCTCTCGGTGTTCATGATGATCGCGGGCTTCATCCTACAGATCGTCGGCAGGCTTTTTCGCCTGCCTTATATCCACTGGGCGGGGCTGCTTCTCTTTCTTCTCATGCTGTTTAGAGTGTTTTCCAGAAACATCCCCAGGAGGCAGATGGAAAACCAGAAATTCATTCAGATCAAAAATAGGATCCTCAACTGGAACTACTTCAGGAAGCAGAAGAGACAGGGGACATATACCTATTCCCGGCAGGAACAGCAAAGCAACGGAAAACGGGGAGTCGTCTATGCCTATTACTACTGCCCGTCCTGCAAACAGCAGATCAGAATACCCTCGGGGAAGGGAAACGTACGAGTGACCTGCCCCAAATGCAAAACAAAATTCGAAATGCACACGTAAATCGGATCAGGAGGATGAATCATTTATGGGAGCACCATTGAAGCCGGCGGAGATACTGGAAGTTGCCATTGATACGGGTACCAGAAGGGCATCGTATTCGTTTTCCAAATTAGCGGTTTTAGGCATCCTTGCCGGTGCCATGATTGCTTTTGCGGCAGAAGGCTCTACCATGGCGGCCTTTAACCTTTTGGCCGATCCGAACACTTACGGTCTGGGGAGAGCCGTGGCAGGAGTGGTCTTTCCCACCGGCCTGATGCTGGTGGTCCTTACCGGCTGCGAATTGTTCACCGGAAACACCCTGATGGTCACATCCCTTTTGGAAAAGCGGATCACCATGGGGAAGATGTTGAAAAACTGGGTCATCGTCTATGGATTTAATTTGATTGGCTCTGTATTGATCGCCCTGCTCATGGCCAATTCAGGCTTGTTTCATGCCGGCGGGGATATGGCAGGAGCGATCACGGTCAAAATAGCCGCCGGGAAGACTTCTTTGGACTTTCTTGCAGCCTTTTTTCTGGGGATCATGTGCAACTGGCTGGTCTGCCTTGCGGTATGGCTTTCCTACGGCGCTGATACTCTCCTGGGCAAGATGATGGGAATCTTCTTCCCCATCTCTCTTTTTATCACGTCAGGCTTTGAGCATAGCGTAGCCAATATGTACTACATTCCCGCGGGCATCCTGGCCAAGGCCAACGGGGCGTTTGCAGATCTGTCCGGGGTTAGCCCCGACGGGCTGGCCGGGCTTACTTGGGGGGGCTTTTTTGTCAACAACTTGATCCCCGTCACCTTGGGTAACTTAGTCGGCGGTGCAATTTTTGTGGGTATGGCCTACTGGTACTCCGGCAAGAGGGCGTAGAGCGCCAAAAATAGACATCTTCGGGCCTTCTTGCTATAATAAACACGGCAAGGAGGTTTTATGATGGAAAAAAACGAAAATCAGATCATTGGAGTTTCCGACCTGCGGAAGTCCTATGGAAAAGTACAGGCGGTAAAAGGCATCGACTTCTACGTAAAGAAGGGGGATGTCTTTGCTTTTCTCGGACCTAACGGCGCCGGAAAATCTACAACGATAGATATTATCTGCACCTTTCTCAAAGGAGATGCCGGTGAAATCATCATCGATGGCTTGAAGGTGGGCAGAGATGACCATGAGATCAGAAAGAAGATAGGGGCGGTTTTTCAGGATGGCCTACTGGATAACCTCTTGACGGTAAAAGAAAACCTGCAGCTGAGGGGAGGCTTGTACGGGTTGAAAGGCAATGTCCTCAGAGATGCCATGGATTTTGCCGTCACCAGCACGGGTGTAGAGGAGTTCCTAAAGAGGCCCTACGGGAAGCTGTCGGGTGGCCAGAGAAGGCGAGCGGATATCGCCCGTGCCTTGATCAATAGACCAAAGATTTTATTTTTGGACGAACCTACCACCGGACTGGACCCTCAGACCAGAAAGAACGTGTGGGACACGGTGAGAAGCATTCGAAAAGAAGAAGACATGACGGTTTTTCTCACCACTCACTATATGGAAGAGGCAGAGGACGCCGATTATGTGGTGGTGATCGATGAGGGGGAAATCGCGGCCAAGGGGACTCCAGTGAATTTAAAGGCCACCTACTCCTCCGACACCCTTCAACTGATCTACCGGGACAAGGATATTCTGGCAGGGAAATTGAGAAAAGAAGGCGTGTCCTTTGCAGAGGGGGTAGAGCGATTTATCATCAACCTCTCCGAAACCCTGGATGCCATTCCCATCGTAGATAAGTACAGGGAGGACATCCTGGATTTTGAGGTGCGGACGGGAAGCATGGATGATGCCTTCATCGGGATCACCGGAAAGGAGATGCGTTGATGATCGCTTTTGCCAAGAGAAATATGAAGATGTTTTTTAGGGATAGAATGAGCGTGTTCTTTGCCCTTCTGGGAGCCCTCCTCATCATTGGGCTGTTCGCACTATTTTTAGGGGATTTGATGGTGAAGTCCATGACAGGGATACCCCAGGCCTCAGTGATCATCAGTAGCTGGATTGTTGCGGGGATCTTGGCAGTTACCTCTGTGACGGCCACCTTGGGCGCCTTCGGAACCATGATCACCGACAAGGATAAGAAAATCGAAAAAGACTTTTATGTGGCACCTATGAACCGAAGGGATATTGCAGGGGGATATGTTCTCAGTTCCTTTCTGGTGGGACTGATCCTGACGGCGATCACCCTAGTCATCGGAGAAATATATATTGTCAGCAGGGGAGGAGAACTGCTGGATGCCCTTACCCTGGGGAAGGTCATAGGGGTGATCATCCTGTGTGCCTTTTCCAATACGGCAATGCTCCTCTTCCTCATCTCCTTCTTAAAAAGTGAAGGGGCCTTTGCGGGAGCCAGTACCATCGTGGGAACCATGATCGGATTTCTCACAGGGATATATGTCAATATTGGAAGTCTTCCCGAAGCCATGCAAATGGTGGTGAAGGTATTTCCTCCTTCCCACGGGGCCTTGCTCCTGAGACAGATTCTGGGCGAAGGACCCATTGACAAGGGATTTGCCGGGGCACCGGTTCCCGCGGTAGAGGGATTCAAGGAGGCCATGGGAATCACCTTTTCCTTTGGCGACAAGGTTGTGGAACCTTGGATGAGCATTGGGATTCTTGCTTTTTCGGGCGTTGTGTTCTTTTTACTGGCCATGTGGCGTTTGTCGAGGAAAAAGGCATGAACAAAACCATGGAAAAAACGGTGATATTTTTAGGCGCCGGCGCCAGCAAGGCGGAAGGTGCACCCATCCAGTCGGAGATGATCAGCCAGTTCTTCCGGCTGGAGTCTTTAGATGAGGAATTTCTAAGTGCAAGGAGCCTCTTGTTGGAGTTTTTGGAGGATGTCTTTGGCATGGACACTCAAGGCCATCATCACCCCTACGATTATCCCAAGTTTGAGGAACTGCTGGGAGTCATCGACCTTGCCCTTGCCAGGGGAGAGCAACTGGGCTCTGTGGTAAGGAATCTGCACCTGGTCAGGGAAAAGTTCATCTATCTCATGGGCAAGACGTTGGAAGAAAAAATAGATGCCCGTCATGGCGTCCACAGAAACCTCATTGATATCCTTTGCACAGAAGATCGTATCGATAATATGACCTTTGTCAGTACCAATTATGACACCTTGGCCGACGATGCCATTGCAGGGCGGAGACATGTGAACTACGGACCCTTTGCTCCCGAAAAGAAGGATGGCGTCTTCCTCTACAAGCTCCACGGATCATTAAACTGGACCCAGTGTTCAGGATGTGGAAAGTTTCGAGTAGGCGCGGCTAGATGGGAGCCCTGCGCCCTGTGCGGAGGAACCAGAAGGTCCATCATCGTGCCGCCCAAGTACAATAAAAACCTAAAAAACAAGCAATTGAAGGAAGTGTGGAAGCGAGCCCGAAAGGTGGTGGCGGCAGCGGAGCATATCATCTTCTGCGGATATTCCTTCCCCGATGCGGACATCAATGTAAAGTATCTTCTCAAACAAGGAGAGCTCCATGGCCCGCCCCCTAGAGTCACCGTGGTCAACGGCTTTGATGAAGAGGGCAGCGATAAGCATTACATCGAGGCCGGCAGATACAGAAGATTCTATGCTGCGCCGGTCAATTACACAGGGATGACTTTCCAGAAATTCGTGGAAGAGCCGGCTGCACTGCTGGCTTTGGCACGGCCTTAGTGAGAAACACACTTTTTTCTTGACACGGTAAGCAAGGGTATACTATAATGTGACTTGCGTACGTTATAACTTTACCGTGATAAAGCAATGGGAGAAAAAAAGAGGAAACAAATGAAATACAACAAAGCAAAACTGAGACCGGAAGAGGCGGCAGCGCTGGAGATTCGCGGCCTTTATGAAACCTTCGGTTATACCAAGTTCAAAATGAACCGATTTGAGGAGTACAGCCTCTATGCCAGCAACAAGGATTTCCTTGCAGGGGATAAGGTGCTGACCTTTACCGACCTGGATGGCAGGCTGATGGCCATGAAGCCGGATGTCACCTTGAGCATCATCAAGAACGTAGAGGCGGAGTCCAAGGATGTGAGCCAAAAGCTGTACTATGTGGAAAACGTCTATCGGGAAGATAAGGGAAGCAATAATTTCAAGGAAATAGCCCAGATGGGCCTGGAGTACATCGGTAACGTTGATTTGGCGGGGATCACCGAAGTGGTTGCTTTGGCTTCGGAGACCTTGCGCATCATCAACCGCAGATATGTATTAGGCCTATCCCACATGGGCTTCGTAGAAGAACTGCTCAACAAAGCGACTTCTTCCCAGGAAGTATACTTTCACCTGCTGAAGCTGATCCGGAACAAGAACATCGACGGCATTCGCAAGGTAGGCACCAAGGCGGGAATATCCAAAGAAAACCTGGAGCCTCTTGCTACGGTCCCCACTCTTTTCGGGGACTTCTACAAGACCATGGAAAGAGCAGAAAAACTGGTGATCAGTCCTGCTATGGATGATGCCCTAAAACAGTTGAATGCAGTCTATGAAGGCCTTCAGGAAATGGATGCAGCCGAAAATGTAGAGTTGGATCTAGCCATGGTCAATGATATCGATTATTACAACGGGATCATCTTTAAGGGTTACTTAGAAGATCTTCCCGAAAGTGTTCTGGCGGGTGGGCAGTACGATAGGGCCATGGCACTCTTCGGTAAACCGGTAGGTGCCCTGGGATTTGCCCTCTACCTTAACGAGATTGCACGCCTTGGGCAGAAGGCAGAAAAGGCATCTGACGATATGTTGACCATCGCCCTACCTAAGGGGAGACTGGGAGACCAGGTATATGATATACTCAGTAAGGGAGGTTATGATTGTCCGGAATATTTGGATAAGAACAGAAAACTGGTGGTGGAAAGCTGTGAAAAAAAGGTCCGCTACCTTTTGGTGAAGCCCAGCGATGTGGCGGTTTACGTACAGCACCACGTGGCGGATGTGGGCATCGTAGGCAAGGACATTATTTTGGAGACGGATCCGGATGTATACGAGCTTAAGGATCTGGATATCGGCAAGTGCAGGATGGCGGTGGCAGCCCCCAAGGGCTACACAGAAGATCGGGAAAATACCTTGCGCATTGCCACCAAGTATGTTAATGTGGCTAAGAAATTTTACGGAGAGCGTAATCGGGACATTGAGATCATCAAACTTAACGGCAGCATCGAGCTGGGGCCCATCTTGGGGCTTTCCGATGTGATCGTGGATATCGTGGAGACGGGGAATACACTGCGAGAAAACAATTTAGAAGTGATCGAAAACATCAAGCCCATCAGTGCCCGCTTCATCGCCAATAAATCCAGCTATAAGTTTAAAACCGATAGGATTTCTGCCATGGTCTCCAGACTGGGAGGACAAAAATGAGCCGATTCATGAAGGCTTCGCTGACGGGGTTAAAACCCTATACACCGGGGGAGCAGCCTCGAGGAAAACCGTTGATCAAACTCAACACCAATGAAAATCCGTACCCCCCCAGCCCAAAAGTTGTGGAAGCCCTGGTATCAGCAGGGGAGCAGAGGCTCTATCCCGACCCGACGGCCGGGGAAGCGGTTCGTGCCGTGGCGGCCTACCATGACCTGGAAGAAAGTCAGGTGCTCCTGGGAAACGGTTCCGATGAGATATTGGCATTTGCCTATATGGCATATGGGGACAAGGTGGTCTTCCCGGAAATCAGCTACGGGTTTTATCCGGTTTTTGCCGGACTTTTCGGCAGCAGGGCAAGGGAAATCCCACTGGATCCTGACCTTAGAATAAGGCCGGAGGACTATTATGATGCCGGCGCCACGGTGATCATTGCCAACCCCAATGCTCCCACAGGACTGGCCCTCAGTCGCAGAGAAGTGGAAAGTATCCTGAAGAGGAATAAAGACAATGTAGTCATCATCGATGAGGCTTATGTGGACTTCGGTGGCGAGAGCTCTGTGTCCCTCATTGAAGAGTACGACAACTTGCTGGTGGTCCAGACCTTCAGCAAGTCCAGAAGCCTTGCCGGGATGCGCATCGGTGTGGCACTTGGCCAAAGCCAATTGATCGATGATCTGGACCGAGTCAAATACAGCTTCAACCCATACAACCTAAGCCGGGATGCCATCTTGGCGGCCAAGGCTTCGATAGAAGATGAAACCTACTTTAAGGAAACAGTAGAGAGGATAAAGGCAACCAGAAAGATGTTCTCTGCAGAAATGGAAGCCTTGGGGTGCAGAGTCCTTCCTTCTTCGGCCAACTTTGTCTTCGTGGAGAAAGGGAAGGATTACTTCCAAGCCCTTCGCAAGAGGGGAATACTGGTTCGCCACTTTGACAAAGAGCCCATCAGTGGATATGTGCGGATCACCATCGGTACCGAAGAAGAAATGAAAGAGCTACTCAGAGTTACGGAGGAAATCATATGAGAAAAGTGCAGATTGAGAGAAACACCACGGAGACCCGGATATCCGCCAGGCTGGATATAGACGGGAGTGGAAGCTATGACATCAAGACAGGAAGCGGTTTTTTGGATCACATGTTGGAACTCTTCACAAGGCACGGCCGCTTTGATTTGAAGATAGAGTGCAAGGGTGACACCTATATCGATGATCACCACACGGTGGAAGATGTTGGGATCGTCCTAGGCAGCGCTTTCAAAAAGGCTTTGGGGGAGAAGAAGGGAATCGTACGGTATGGGAGCATTATGCTCCCCATGGATGAGGCCCTGATCCTGGTTGCCCTGGACTTTAGCGGAAGATCCACCTTGGTTTACGACTTGACCCTGAAGGAAAAAGTAGGGAACTTCGATACAGAATTGGTGGAAGAGTTTTTCCTTGCCTTTGTCAGGGAGGCAGGACTGACCCTGCACATCAAGCAACTTTCCGGCATGAACAGCCACCACATCATCGAGGGAACATTCAAGGGCTTCGCCAGAGCGCTGGCTCAAGCAGTAGAAGTCAAGCATGGAGAGGAGATCCCCTCCACTAAGGGTGTCCTTTGATGATCGCCGTCATCGACTATGGGGTGGGCAACCTGTTTTCCCTGCAGGCATCCCTGGGATATATCGGAGCAGAGACAAAGGTGACCGGGGAAAAAGAGGATATCCGTAAGGCGGATAAAATCATCCTCCCCGGCGTGGGAGCATTTTCCGATGCCATGGATAAGTTACAAGGGACCGGACTGGTAGAGATAATTGTGGAAGAGACCGGGAAGGGAAAACCCCTACTGGGAATATGCTTAGGCATGCAATTGCTATTCAGGCGGAGCATGGAATATGGGGAGCACAAAGGTCTGGGGTTGATTCCGGGGGTGGTAGCACCCTTAGCACCTGAACTTGCGGGGATGGAAATCGGCGGAGAAACGTTGAAGGTCCCCCACATCGGTTGGAACAGCTTGCAGATCAATGAGGATCCCCTATTTAAATACGTGAAGGACGGAGAATATGTGTACTACGTCCACAGCTTTTACGGAAAGGACTGTAGTGAGGACACCATCGCAACTTCCGACTATGGGATCACCGTCACCGGTGCTGTCCGCAGGGGCAGCGTATACGGGACGCAGTTTCACCCGGAAAAAAGTGGACAGACGGGGCTAAAGATCTTGCAAGCATTCAATGAGTTATAGAGAACAACAAGGAGAAGAGCAGATGAAAATATTTCCCGCAATCGATCTGAGAGGCGGTAACGCGGTAAGGCTTTTTCAGGGGGATTATGACCGGGAGACCGTGTACAGCGACAGCCCGGTGGATGTGGCGAGGACATTCAAAGAGGCGGGAGCATCCTGCCTCCACTTGGTGGACCTGGATGGGGCCAAAGATGGCAGACTGGTAAACTTCGATACCATCAAGGACATTGTCTCCAAAGTGGAGATGTTCGTCCAAGTCGGCGGTGGCATTAGGGACGAGGAGCGGATCCGCCAGTATCTGGATCTGGGTGTGGGTAGGGTCATCCTGGGGACCATCGCCCAAAAGGATCTGGAATTTTTGAAAGAAATGGTGGAGCGCTACGGCTCTTCCATTGCCGTTGGAGTGGATGCTAAAGACGGAAAAGTGGCCATCAACGGATGGAAGGAAGTCACGGAACAGGATAGCTTCTCCTTCTGTGAGGACCTTGCTGCCATGGGTGTAAAGACAGTGATCTACACGGACATCGGCAAGGACGGTGGCATGGGCGGGACCAACATGCAGGCTTACGAGAAATTAAGGCAGATACCGGGGCTTGATATCGTTGCCAGCGGTGGCATCACCTTTGAGTGGGAAATCGAGAAGCTGGCGGACATGGTCAGTGGAGCGATCGTGGGAAAGGCCCTGTATACCGGCGGCCTGGATTTGAAAAGATGTATAGAAATAGGGGAGAAAAAATGATCACAAAGAGAATCATACCTTGCCTGGATGTGCGAGATGGAAAGGTAGTGAAAGGCGTCAATTTTGAGGGCGTCAAGGATATCGCCGATCCGGTGGAGATGGCCAGGTACTACAACGAAAGCGGTGCGGATGAGCTGGTGTTTTACGACATCACCGCCAGCGTGGAGGGGCGAATGCTCTTTGATGACATCCTTCGCGCTGTGGCATCGGAGATCTTCATTCCTTTGACAGTCGGCGGCGGCATCGCTACGCTGGAAGATTTTGACCGAGTCCTGAAATGCGGGGCGGATAAGGTGAGCATCAACAGCGGCGCCATCAAGAACCCGGATCTCATAGAGGAAGGTGCCAAGCGGTACGGCGATCAATGCGTGGTCCTATCCATGGATGTAAAGCGGGTGGACGGGAAGTTCCATCTCTTCACGGCAGGAGGACGAAAGGACACGGGGATCGACGCTCTCCAGTGGGCGGTGGACGGTGTTAACCGGGGGGCCGGCGAGCTGGTGGTCAACAGCATTGATACAGATGGAGTGAAAAAAGGCTTTGACCTGGAGATGTTGAACCAGGTGGCGGCAAGGGTGAAGGTGCCCATCATTGCCAGTGGCGGTGCCGGATCCATGGATGATTTTGTCACCCTCTTTCAAAACCCGGGGATCGACGCGGGACTGGCAGCCAGCATCTTCCACTTCAAGGAAGTGAACATTCGGGAACTGAAGGAGCATCTGCGAAAGGCCGGTGTGGAGGTGCGCATATGATGAAGAAATATGATATCAAGTTCGATGAAAAGGGACTGATCCCTGCCATCGTGCAGGACTTCTTTTCCAAGGAAGTCCTTACCTTAGCCTATATGAATGAAGAAAGCCTGAAGATCACAATAGATGAAGGGTATACTTGTTTCTGGTCACGGAGCCGGGGAGAGTTGTGGAGAAAAGGAGAGACCAGCGGACATCGTCAAAAGGTAGTGAACATCACCGCCGACTGTGATAAAGATGCCTTAGTGATTCAGGTGATCAAAAGCGGCCCGGCCTGTCATACCGGTGCGGAAAGTTGCTTCTTTGA